>JAFXPL010000129.1 GCA_017527945.1 Bacteroidales bacterium
CCAGGTCTATTGCGACCCCTACAAGCTGGAGAGCTATAACCTCACCATCGAGGCCATCGCCCAGATCCTGGGCGCGGAAAACCGCAACGTCTCCCTCGGTGTGATGGACGTGGGCTCCAAGACCTACTCCATGCGCGTGGATGGCGAGTTTGACAGCGCCGACGAGATGGAGAGCGTGGTGGTCGGCAGCTACAACAACAAGAACGTCTATCTGAAGGATGTAGCCGTGGTGCGCGACACCCTGCAGGAACGTATGCAGGAGTCTTACACCGACGGACAGCGCGGCGCCATGGTCATCATCCAGAAGCAGACCGGTGCCAACACGGTGCAAATCTGTAAGAAAGTGCTGGCCCAGCTGCCTGACATCCGGAACTCCCTGCCCGCCGACGTGGAACTCAACGTCCTGGTCGATAACTCCGACAACATCACCAACACCATCGACAGCTTGGAGGAAACCATCCTCATCATCCTGCTGTTGGTTGTCGTGGTCGTGCTCTTCTTCCTTGGAAGATGGCGTGCCACCGTGATCATTGCCGTGGTGGTGCCCGTCTCCTTGATTGCGGCCTTTATCTATCTGTTAGCAACAGGTAATACGTTGAATATCATCTCATTGTCGTCCATATCCATCGCCATCGGACTGGTGGTCGATGACTCCATTGTGGTGTTGGAGAACATCACCACGCATATCGAGCGGGGTTCGAAGCCCAAGGCGGCGGCCGTGTTCGCCACCAGTGAGGTGTCGCTCTCCATCGTGGCCTCCACCCTCGTGATTATCGCCGTGTTCCTGCCGCTGACCTTCCTGACCGGCATGGCGGGCGTGCTCTTCAAACAGTTGGGCTGGATTGTCACCATCGTGATTGCGGTCTCCCTTTTGGCCTCCATGACCTTGACCCCGATGCTGAGCTCCCTGTTGTTGAAGAAGAACCCGAAGAAGAGCAAGTGGTTCGCGAAGGTCTATGCTCCCATCGAGCGCTTCTTGGCCTGGTTGGATGAGGCCTATGCCAAGATTTTGCGCTGGTGTGTGAACCACCGCAAAACCGTGGTGGGCATGGCGGTCGTCATCTTCCTCGCCAGCCTTTCCCTGCTGTTGGTCATCCCCACCGAGTTCTTCCCGACCCAGGACAACGCCCGTCTGAGCGCCACCGTGAAGCTGCCGCAGGGTACTCGCGTGGAGACTATCAAGGCGCTGGGCGACCAGTTGGTGAAGGAGATGAAGGCGAAATACCCCGATGAAATCAAGACCATCAACTATTCTGTGGGTATGCCTGACGAGGACAACACCTTCAGCCTCATGCGCGACAACGGCACGCATCTGCTCTCCTTCAACATCCGTTTGGTGAAGAAGACCGAGCGTAAGAAGTTCATCACGGAGATCGCCGACGGCATCCGTGATGTCATGAAGCAGCATATCGAGATTAACTCCTACACCGTCTCCACAGGCCAGGGCAGCATGGGCGGCCAATCGACCGTCGATATTGAGCTGTACTGCTACGACTTCAACACCACCGACCAGTTTGCCGCCGACCTCGCCGCCCGTATGCGGCAGGTGGAGGGCTGCTCCGAGGTGCTGATCAGCCGTGACGAATACACGCCCGAGTTGGAGGTCGTCTTCGACCGGCAGAAGCTGGCCGAGAACGGTCTGAACTCCACCACGGGTGCCAGCTACGTGCGCAACCGCTTCAACGGCTACACGGCATCGCAGTTCCGCGAAGACGGCGACGAGTACAATATCCGCGTGCGCTACGCTCCCGAGTTCCGTAACGACATCCACGCCATCGAGAACATCCTGATGTACAACAGTCGCGGCCAAGGCATCCGCGTGGGTGATGTGGCGCAGGTGCAGGAAACCTTCACCCCGCCGACTATCGTCCGCAAGGACCGCGAGCGTATGGTCAAGGTCTCTTGCGTGGTGGCCAAGGGCACCGCGTTGAGCGAACTGGTGGCTTCCGCCCAGCACGAGCTCGACCAGATGGATGTCCCCGCCACGCTCGACTACAAGATCGGCGGTACGTGGGAGGACCAGCAGGACGCTTTCGGCGACATGTTCATGCTGATGGCGCTGATTATCATCCTGGTCTATGTGGTGATGGCCGCGCAGTTCGAGTCGTTCAGCTACCCGTTCGTCATCATGGGCTCCATTCTGTTCGCTCTCACCGGCGTGCTGATCGGTTTGGCCGTCACGCGCACCGCTTTGGGCATCATGGCCTTGATCGGCTTGATGATGTTGATTGGTATCGTGGTGAAGAACGGTATCGTGCTCATCGACTACACGAGTTTGTGCGTCGAGCGCGGCATGAGCATCAAGGATGCCGTGGTCGCCGGCGGTCGCTCCCGTCTGCGCCCGATCTTGATGACTACCTTGACCACCGTGCTCGGCATGATCCCGTTGGCCGTTGATAAGGGCGAGGGTGCCGAGATGTGGAACTCCATGGGTATGGTGGTGGCCTGGGGCCTCACCTTCTCCACCTTGGTGACCCTGATCCTCATCCCGATCGTCTTCAGCAAGTTCGCCGAATGGAACGCCCGGGGCGATGCCCGTCGCCGCGCCCGCCGCGCCCGCAACAAAGCCCTTGGCGTCAACGAAGTATAATTGGCTGTTGGCTGTTGGCTGTTGGCTATTGGCTATTAGCTGTTGGCTATTAGCTATTGGCTATTAGCTATTGGCTATTAGCTATTAGCTATTAGCTACTGGCTATTAGTAATCGTGGAATGTAAAGCCTTATGTATATTAAAACACAATCTGTAAGCAGCCTCGGAGAGGCAAAACGCACAAAGTGCAAGCAGCGCAGTGTGGGGCTCAAAGGAAAGCGAGAGCCCAGCGCAGTGTGGGACGGACAAGAAAAAACAAACAAAAACGAAAAAAAATGAAAGCAGTCTTCATATCCCTATATCAGGCCTTCTACGAAGAGGTCTTGGAAATTTTGGACAAGAACGAGATACGTGGTTTCACGTATTGGAACGAGGTGCAGGGTCGCGGCTCCGACAACGGGGAGCCGCACTACGGCACCCACGCCTGGCCGACGCTCAATTCGGCAATTTTGGCCTTCGTGCCGGACGAGAAAGTGAAGCCGTTGCTCCACGACATCCACGAGCTGGATGTCTCCGCCGAGCAGCAGGGCCTCCGTGCTTTCGTGTTGCAGGCCGAGGAGATGACGGACAAGACGTTGTAGGAGCCAACAGCTAACAGCCAGCAGCCAACAGTCGGCCAATCTCCTCCTGCAGATTCTCCGATACGGGCACTAATGGCAGTCGTAGGATATTTTCAATCAGCCCTTGCGCAGCCATGATGGCTTTCACGCCGGCCGGGCTGCCCTCCTTGAAGCAGTTGATGGTAAGCGGGACGAGCTGGTTGTGGATGCGGCGGGCTTCCTCAAGCTGCTGGTTCATCACGTGGTGTACCATGTTGGCCACTTTGGCCGGGAATGCGTTGGCCATCACGGAGATGAGTCCGTCGGCACCGGCGGCCATGAGCGGTAGGGTGAGCAGGTCATCGCCGGAGATGACCAGAAAGCCTTCCGGACGGTTGGCGATGAGTTGCAGAATCTGTTTCATCATGCCTGATGCCTCCTTGACCCCGACCACGTTAGGGCATTCTTCGGCGATGCGCAGTGTGGTGGGCCATTCAAGGTTGCAGGAAGTGCGTCCGGGCACGTTGTAGAGGAACACAGGCATGTCGGTGGCGGCGGTAAAAGCCTTGTAGTGGGCGACCAAACCTGCTTGCGAAGGCTTGTTGTAGTAAGGCGTCACGGTCAAGATGGCATCCACGTCGAAGGGCGCGAGGCGTTCCAGTTTGCGGATCATGAACTGCGTGTTGGGACCGCCGAGACCCACCATCACGGGAAGGCGTCCGGCATTGGCATTGAGGATGCAACGCAGAACGTCGTCCTTTTCATCGGGAGCGAGAGTAGGGTATTCGCTGGTGGTGCCGAGGGCGAGCAGATAGTCCACCCCGTTGTCCACCACATTGTTGACAAGGCTTTCCAGCCGGGGAAAGTCGATCTTGCCGTCTGTGGTGAAGGGCGTGATCAAAGCCACCCCCAAGCCTTTGAAAGATTGCAACGTGTCGTGTCTCATTTTCCGGAAAGTTTTAAGGTGTAGCTGAAGGCGGAGCTCAGGAATTGATGGTAGTTGCCGTTTTCTGTTTGAAGGATAAGGTCGTAGAGGTCTTGGTAGTCGGGGCAGCTGCCAATGGTGAATTTCGCGTGCGAGGTGGTCAGGATGGCTTCAATGGGCGCATGGTAGCGGTAGTTGAAGTCCAAGAGGATGTCGAAGTTTCGGTTGATGAAGTCCTGCACTTGCACCATGTTGGGCTCGCCGCACCAAGAAAGCTGTTTCTGGCAGAAATAGTCGGCGGAAAGTTGCTGCAGGCAATAGAAAGGCACGTACTTTTCGTCGATGTAGCCGATGAGGTGCACCACTTTGCCGTTTTGCTGCAGTTGTGTGAAAATCCGGAAAATGGCCTTGTAGGAGTCCTCGTCGGTTATTTCGCAGAGCACTCCAATGGTGTTTGCACGTTCCAACGCGCAGATTTCCCGCTCCTTGTCGGGCTTTTTTGCGTTTATTCGCTTGTGCAGGAAGTAATTTTTTATCTTGGCAAACATGAAAAAACGGTCTTTCTAAAAATCGGGCAAAGATACAAAAAATGTTGGGACAATAAGGGATGGAATTTAACTTAGGCTTATGGCTTAGTCTTAGACTATGGCTATGAAAAAACGGGCGGATCTGCTCCGCCCGTGAAATCCCAAAATGCGTTATGATTATTTGATAATCAATTGTTTGGTCGTCTTTCCACCTGAAGTGTGTACGGTTACGGTGTAAGTGCCGGGTGCGAAGCCGCTGGTTGAAATTTCCACATGGGAACTTCCGTAGAACTGTCCGAACACCTTTTGCCCCAGCATGTTATGGATCTCCACCTGTTGAATTTGATCGGAAGCCACCCGCACGATGTCGGTGGCGGGGTTCGGATAGACGGAGACCTCGATTTGGCCGTGCTCGTTGACGGAAACATTGGTGATGGTCAGGGAGACAGGAACGATGACCTCGCTATTCGTTATGTCGGAGGAGAAGCAGTGTATTTTAGCGGTTTTCGTGTCGCCAACAGTCATGCCGTTGGAATTGGCCGTGACGGTGGCGTTCGTGTTGCCGCCGGCGTTGACGCTGCCGATGGCGGGGCTTACGGTCAGCCATGGCGTGATGGGAGTGCCGTCAACCTTGCCGCCGAGGTTCAAGTTGTAATCGTAGTCGGAGTTTGTGAAACGGTTGTACCAGGTTGAGCCGATTTTGTACCAGCAGCTGTAGTCGTTGGGCAGTCTGCCGTCTAAAGGGGCGAGGTATGCACCTTCTGGTTGCACGAAGTTGACGCCGAACCAGAGGTCGCTGCCGTCAATCACATAGGGCGTGGTGAGTTGGATGTAGTTCCAGCCGCTGTCGGGGGTGAAGGTTTGCTCATAGAGGACGGCTCCGGGACCCGGGTGCAGGATGGAGTTGTTCATGCCATAGACGCGGATTTTGGCGGTGGAAATTGCCGCGTTCATGTAGAAATAGATTTCGTTGAGTGTTTTCCCAATATGCTGTTGAAGGTCGGATGAGGGATATCCGATGGCGAGGTCCACTTCAGTGGCTCCGCCGTTCCAGCCCACGAACGTGTAGGGCTCGTCGAGGTAGTAGTGCAGGTCGGTCACGCCGGTGGAGGTGGGATTCGGATTCGGGATGTCGTAGGTGGGCACGAGATGGAAGTCGGTGCCGTAGGTTCCGGGATTGGACATGACGAGGCTTTCGGAAGCTGTGGCATCGGGGTTCATGGAGAAGGCGATGCTCTCGGTGGTCACGTCGAACTCGCCGATAAGAGCGGCGGAGACCTCGGTCACAGCGAAGTCATCCACATAGTAGGTCCCGGTGGCGTTGTCAGGGGCACCGGCGTAGAAGTTGATGCCGGCCAGCTGGTTGACACCGTTGGCGTTGGCTTGCTGATAATGAAACGGCCAGGTGTGGACTAATGTGTTGTTCAGCGTCAGCGAAGCCTGGTCGTTGTCCATATCTACATCGAACGTTATCGGGAACCATGCGTTGGACGGGTAGGTGAAGTTGTACTCCGATCCGCCCACGGAAAGGTAACCCGTCCCGTTGTTGTTAAAGTAGCATTCCAGCGCCCACTGTTGCCGCAGGATGTGCTGGATGTTGAAGTAGGCGCCGCCACCCGTGGAGGGCACGTAATAGTTGAATGTGAGGGTGTAGTGCCCCGTGGTGTAGTTGCCGAAAGGATAGACTTGGTCGTTGCTTCCGGTGATATACAACGAATTAGGGGCGGATGCAGCCTCTGCAGAGGAAATCACGCCGTCTTCCGATCCGCCCGGCGCATCGCTCCAGGTGGTCCAGGCCGAATTCGACTGCGCCAGATGGCTGCCGGCCGTGTAGGTGTCAAAATTGTCGCTGAACACGACGGTTTGCGCGAAAGCGAAGGAACTCGCCGCAAACAAAAACAGCAAAGAAAGTAGATTTTTTTTCATAAACACTTGATTTAGAATGATGAGGCAAAATTACAAAAAAATTTTGGTTATTTGCTCCTCTTTTGTGAAAAAAAATGTCAGGCATGTTTCGGTGTGTTTCCATGTCGAGTTGAGAGCTGTAATAGAATGCGACAATATGAATCCTGTTCAAATGTATAATTATTTGAAAATAAGTGAGATGAAACTCGGCTTGTTAGTGGATTTCGGATATCCGGTCACAGGCGCCAGTGCGCGATGACCACGGCGGCGGCCACGGCTGCGTTGAGCGACTCGGCAGTGGCGCGGCCTTTGGCCGGCGACGGGATGGTGAGGCGGTGCGTGACGGTTTTCGCCACCTCCTCGGAGATTCCGTTCGACTCGTTGCCGATAACCACGATGTCGTGGTCTGTAAACGCGAAGCCGTGGATGCTTTCACCGTTCAGGAAGGTGCCGAGGATGCGGCGTCGGGTACTTTCCCGCTGCAGGAACGGGGCCAGCGGGGTTCGGTACACACTGACGTGCGCGAAGGAACCCATCGTGGCTTGGATGGTCTTCGGGTTGTAGAGTTCCACGCAGTCGGGGGAGCAGACAATGTGGCGGATGTCGAACCAGTCGGCGGTGCGGATCAGGGTGCCGAGGTTGCCGGGGTCGGCGATATGGTCGAGGGCCAGGATGGGGGCCTCGTTTGGGATTTCCCCGGACGGTTGCTTCTGTTGCGCGATGGCAAGCAACTCCGGCGGAGTCTGCATGGTGCTGATGCGCGACATCCCCTCTGTGTCGGTCAGGGTGACCTGGCGCTGTTGCAGCCAAAGGTTGTCGCGCAAGGCCGACTCCGTGGCGAAAATCTCCTCCACGGTGAAGTCGGAGTTGCAGAGCATCTCCACGCATTTGTAGCCCTCTACAAGGAAAAGTCCGCTTTCCTCGCGAAACTTTTTCGCGTGCAGTTTCCGGATTTGGGAGATGCGGTTCTTGCTGAGCATGTTGTAACGCTGAAGGTATGGGGGTCAGGATTCAAGATGCTCAAACTCCCGTATTCGTTCTTTGTATTCTTCGCGAATGGGAATGGATTGGTGGGAGGTGCGGTCGAAGCCGGCGAGGACGCTGAAGCAGGTCGTTTTCACGATGTTGGTGCGGGTGTCGCGGAGCTGTTGAATCATTTTGAGGCTTTTGTGGCCGATTTCCATGATTTTCGATTCGCATACGAGCTGGTCGTGGAACTCCACGGGGGCTGCGAAGTCGAGTTCTATATGCACCAAAACCAGGTCGATGGTGGTCCAATCAACCTGGTTTTGCAGTACTTGTTCCAAATAAAAACTCCGTCCAAGGTCAAAATAGTGGCATTGGATGCCGTTGTTGACATGGACGAAGGGGTCTAAATCACTCATCCGCACCTGCACAGGCACGGCAACACGGAATTCCGTGTTTTGTAGAAGTGGTTTAGAGGGCATTGATCTTTTTCATCAGACCTGACTTCAGGTTGGCGGCTTTGTTTTTGTGGATCATGCCTCTTTTGGCCAGTCTGTCGATCATGGAGGTCATGGCGGACAGTTTCTGGTTGGCCTCGCCCTTGTCGCTGATGGCGCGGATGTCTCTCAACGCGTTACGCATCGTCTTGGAGTAGTAACGGTTGGCTAATCTTTTTTTCTCGTTTGCTCTGATTCTCTTTAAGGATGACTTGTGGTTTGCCATTATTTTCTAAGTATTTTTGATATTTTACGCTTTAATTTTTCGAGCGGCAAAAATAGAATTTTTTCGCATATAATCAACTTCTTATGAAAATATTTTTTCAACAGGGAAGGGAAGGGTTTTCAACAACTTTCTGTCCGGCGGAAAAGTCTTTCAACTTTTGTTTGTCAGATAGGCTTTCAGGTCGGTGGCTTTTTTGGGGCCGATGACGGCGGCGAGGTCGGATTCGGATGCCGCTTTGATTTTTGCCACGCTTTTGAACTCTTTGAGCAGTTTGGTCTTGAGGGTTTTGCCGATGCCCGGCGCATCGTCTAAAACGGAAGCGATGCTGGTTTTGGCACGGCGTTTGCGGTGGTGGGTAATGCCGAAGCGGTGCACTTCGTCGCGGACGTGTTGCAGCAGTTTTTGTGCCTCCGACCGCTTGTCGATGTATATGGGGTAGGGGTCGCCGACTTTGTAGATGTCCTCCAAGCGCTCGGCGATGCCCACCATCATGAACCGGTCTTCGATGTGCAGGGCTTTCAAGGCGTTCCAGGCGGAACTCAGCTGTCCCTTTCCGCCGTCAATGACCACGAGGTCGGGCAGGGGCTTGCTCTCCTCCAGAAGGCGGTGGTAGCGGCGGTAGATAATCTCTTCCATGGAGGCGAAGTCGTTGGCCCCGACCACGGTCTTGATAAGGAAATGGCGGTATTCGCTCTTGGCGGGCTTGCCGTCGATGAAGCAGCTCATGGCGGCCACAGGGTCCTCGCCCTGCGTGTTGGAGTTGTCGAAACACTCGATGCGACGCGGCAAAGTTTTCATTCCGAGAGCTTCTTGCAGTGCCTGCAGCACACGGATGTTGCGCCGCTCGGGGTCGGCGAGATCCTGCCTTTTCTTCTTTTCGAGCATGTAGAAGTGCGCGTTGCGTGTGGCTAATTCTAACAGTTTGTGCTTGTCGCCGCGCTGGGGAACCTGAAGGTCCCAACCTTCGGGGATGAGGACGGGTTCGAAGGGCACCAAAAGGGTGGGGGAGAGACTGCCGAGTCGTTCCCGGATTTCGAGGATGGCGGTCCATAACGCGTCCTCGCGGGTGGTCTCTAAGCGGTTGTCGATTTCTAAGGTCTGCGCCTGCACCACCGCCCCGTCCACAACGCGCAAAAAGCTGATATAAAAACAATTGTCGTCCTCTTCCAAACCGAAAGCATCTAAGTTGGTGAGGGCGGGATTCACCACTACCGACTTGACGATGAAGTTTTCCAAAACCCCGATTTTGCGTTTCACTTCGGCAGCTTGTTCGAACTTCCAGGCATCCGCATAGCGCATCATTTCTTCGCGCAGCTGCCGGGTCACCTCCTTGCGGTTGCCGCGGAGAATCTGCACCGCCTGTTCGATGTTCCGCTGGTATTCCTCGACGGTGATGAGTCCGCAGCACGGTCCGGCGCACCTCTTGATTTGGTATTGCATGCAAGGACGGTCGTTGTTCTTGAGTATCTTGCAGTTGCGTATCGGGAACATTTCGTTGATGAGGTCGAGCAGCACATTCATCTGCTTCACGGAGGAGTAGGGGCCGAAAAGGCGCATGGTGGCAGGGTCGGGGCGGCGCGTCGGGAATACCCGCGCAAACGGCTCCCGCGTGACGGCAATCCACGGGTAGGTCTTGTCGTCCTTCAGCATGATGTTGTACTTCGGCTTGAACTCCTTTATCATGCTGTTCTCCAACAGCAATGCCTCCCACTCGGTATCAACCACAACGGTCTGTATGTCACGGATTTTCGTCACTAACATACGCACCTTCGGCGAATCGTGGTCTTTGTTGAAATAGGATGATACCCGCCGCTTCAGCCGTTTTGCCTTCCCGACATAAATCACCGTGCCGTTGTCGTCGTAGAAACGATAGACACCTGGTTTTTCCGGCAAGGTCTTGAGGATTAGCTTGATGTTTTCGGGAGTCGTCACGTTCAATTTTCAATTTTCAGTTCTTCATTCTTGCGTGGTATGGGAAGCGAGAACAGATCTTCGGGTTTGAAGGGTCGATATTGTTTCAACCATCTGAACCCTAATAGTTTGCGGTCTTTGTCGGTCATTTTTTCATCGGGATAAACCTTCCCGTTAGGGGCATCAAAATAGCGGATCTGCTGTATGTGGTTGCTGTCCAGGTAGATGCGCATTTCGCTGGTGATAGAGGTGTTTACGCCAACCAACGAACTATCCTCTTCTTGGATGTAATAGATGCATTCGGCATTGCCCACGATATCGACGCGTTGCAGATATTTGTCTTCCATGAACCCTTTGATGTTCAGGCCTTTGATTTGGTTGAACTCGGTGTCTTGGAAAAGTCCGCCGACGATGAACCCGGATTTGCATAGTTCGATGGTGCTGTGCACGGAGTCGAGGATGCGGAATCGCACGGTGTCGCCGGAGAGCTGGTAGTTTTCGGCCCAGAAAACGGGGTTGTAGTACATCATCAAGAGGGAGTCCTCCACGTTATAGACCATGGAATCGCAGGCACCCTGGAGGTTCTTGTGCTGGAATTTGGTGTGGAAGTAGGCGCGTACGAGCGTGGGGTTCGAGGCGGTGTCGAAATCGACTTTCAGGGTGTCGCAGTGCAGGTAGAGCGAGTCGTGATTGTCGTCGATGTAGATGAGCAAGTTGCTGTCGGTGGCGATGGAGGTGCCGCCTTTCTCATGATGTTCGATGTAGTTTCCCTTGAGGATGATGTGATTGGAAGTGTCAATGTAAGTGGCATTGTACCAGGCTTTTCCGAATCTTAGCTTTTGGTCGTAATAGAGGCTGTCGGCGAAAAGTTGCTGCTTCTCGCCGAGGAGCTGTACGTTGCCGTGCAGGATGGAGATGTCTTCGTTGGTGTTATAGAGCCCTCTGTCGGTGTAAATGGTGTTCTCCTCGTTGACGAGGTGGGTTTTGGAAATGAAGTAGGCGATTTTGCTGCCGGCGTTGTAGCGCAGGGAGTCGCAGTCCATACGATAAGTGGGGCTTCGCAGCAGTACCTTTTCATAAAGGAAGGCATCGTCGGTGTTGGTGTAGTACATGCCGACCACGCTGGTGAGGGTGTCGTCGTCGTTGTATATCTGGCCGCCGGTGTTGAAGTAGCCGCAGTCGGTGTTGAGATCGTAGAAGAGGCTGTCGGTGAGGAGGTAAGACTTGCCGTTCTCAAGGCGCACTTTGCTGATGAGGGATGCTTGTCGGATTTCACCGTCGTAGGTGGCGCGCAGACCATAGAGGTGGATGGAGTCGCTGACAATGAAATGGACGGGATTCCCGAAGGCGATGAGGTAGTTATCCGATTCGTAAAGGTAGGCACTGTCGCAGTAGCCCACCACATTGTCTTGGGCGAACTTTACGTTGCCGATGAGACGTTGTGCACCGGGCAGAACATCCTCATCGTAGTAGCCCATGTCAGCCCGATAGAGGATTTTGCGACCGCTTTGTCCATGTATCATGCTGATACATAGTAAGAAAAGTGATAAAATGACGAATGTCCGCCTCATGGACTATTTTAATAAGGTGGAGTCTGTTTGGTCGTCGAGGATGCGGTCATTCTTGAAGGTGATGGTGCGCCATACTTCGCCGGAAGGGGTGAAGTAGGTCTCGGGACCGTTCTTCAGGTTGTTTTCGTAGCGAGTGGTGCGTGCCGGATGGCCGTTTTTGTCGTAAAAGGTGACCTCGCCGTTGCCGTTGTGGAACTTGCCTTCACCCACCACGATGCCGCGCTCGTCATAATAGGTCCACGGCCCGTCGAAAAGGTCGTTTTTGAAGCCGCCCTCGATTTTGAGGCTGCCGTTGAGGTGGTAGGCTTTGTGCGGACCGTTCTTGCGCCCGTGCAGGTAGGTGTATTCCTGGCTCTTGCATCCATTGGCGGCATACATCACTTCCACCCCTTCGATGGAATCATTCTCATAAACACAGTAGGTGTCGAGCAGTCCGTTGACAAAATAACGGCGGAACTCTCCGTTTCGTTTTCCGTTGCGCATCTCCACCTCCATCTCCACGGTGTTGGGGTTTTGGTAGTAATAGATGGTCTTGCCGTGTTCCTTTTTGCCTTTGTATTGGATGACGGATTCGGTGCGGCCGTCGGGGTAATAGGTGGTCTCCGTGTGTTTGCACGACGTGGCGGCCAGTGCGATGATGGCGGTGGCCAGGATAAGGATGGTTTTGTTCATATTTTTGAATTAGGGCGCAAAGATAGCATTTTTAGGGATAAGTGACTTCGACTTAAGCGATGCGTCGTGGTGGATTTCGGGTTATACCAGGGTGCGGATCCATTGCTCTTCGTCGCCGGGCAGCAGGCTGATCGGCGGGATTTCGATCATGGTGAATGCCCCGAAGCGTTGTTCGCTCTTCATGCGTGCGGCGGCGCGTGCGCAGGCCACGAGTACCTGTCCGGTGAGCGCAGGGTTGTTGATGGCCATGTTGAACTCGAAACGTTGGTTGTGGGTCTCGCCGCTCACGCCGTGACGTTCGAGGTGGACACCGTGGGCCACGTTGTTGAGCGCATCTACGGAAGGCACCGCGATGACGTGCGTCTCGTCGTGCGCGAAGTAGTCGTCTTGAAGCAGAAGCCGCTCTACGGTGGCGAAGTCGGCACCGTCCTCCAACTCCACATAGACCATGCGGCGGTGAATGCCCGTGCCGAGCGGGATGGTCATCGAGAGGGCGTCTTTCACACCGGGTATGGCTTTGGCGGCAACAGTGTGCCCCATGCTTCTTCCGGGCCCGAAGTTGGTGTAGGTCAGTCCTTTGGGTGCAATGGCGGTGAGCAAGGCGCGTACAACGGAGTCGGAACCGGGATCCCAACCGGCGGCGATGACGCTCACGGCGCGGTGTTCTTTGGCAATGGGCGTAAGGCTCTTGCGCAGGTCACCGATCTGGCCGTGGATGTCGAAACTATCGACGGTGCAGATGCCGTGGCGCAGCATACGTTCGGCAAAGGCGGGCACCTCTCGCGTCGGGGTACACAGCGCGGCGACGTCCGCGTCCACCGTGTCAAGGTTGTCGTGGTGATGGTAAATGCCGGCCAGCTGCATGTCTTCTGCAGCCGTAACGGCCTGCTCTACGGCTTTCCCGATGTTGCCGTAACCGATAATCGCTATTTTTGTTTGCATATTCGTCATTTTTTTTGAAGCCGCAAAAGTATAAAAAAAACAATTCTCACGCCTTTCGGGAGAAGATTGTTGATTAAAAGAACTCGTCCGATTTGTCTTTTCAGGCAATTCGGTCGCTATAGGTGGGGAAAGCGTTGCTGCAGGTTTGTCGCGGCCAACGCCGCCGAGGCGAACGCGAAGAAAAGGTTGTAGCCCCCGCAAATGCCGTCCACGTCGAGCATTTCGCCCAAAAAGTAGAGGTTCGGATACCTTTTGGCGGCGAAATGTTCATCGATTTCAGATAAATCAATGCCGCCGTGGCATACTTGCGCCCCCTCTATCGGATAAGTGTCCTCGATGGGAAACGCGAGTCGGTGGATAGGAAACGGATGCAGCTGGTAATAGGCAGCCAATTTGGGGTGTAATATGCCTGTAACAGACTGGTTATGATGTAGATATGATTCTGTGTCGAAATTCTCGTCCCAATAGGTAAGGTTGATTTCTATGCGGCAATTCTGCGTGGAGGGAAGACGGCGATAGTGGGCGGACAGGTTCATGACAACGATGCCGGAGAGGCCATCGTCTTTGAAGGTGATTTCCCCGAACTCCTTGTGAATGAGTTTTTTGCCTTGGTATAACGACACAATGGCCTTGGTGCGGCAACCAGAAAGCGACTTCGGGTAATCCTTCAACGTAAATCCGGCCAATGAGGATTGTAACGGATTGTTTTTCAGCAATATACTTTCAAGATAGGTGTTGTAGCCCCGTTGGTTTTTGGAAATCATGCCGGCAGGAGACCCCGAGGCGAGTACGAGAATGTCAAAAGCAATCGGATAATCGTTGATTTTCCATTTATTATTCTGGTAATCAATTTGTTGTACATTGTATTCCGTTTCCGTGCGGACGCGATTGGAGGCTGTTTGGGTGAGCACATCAACCACTGTTTGCGAGAATTGGGTGGCGGGATAGACGCGCCCCTCTTCGTCGGTGACCGTGACTAAACCCCAGTCGGCAAACTGCGTGTCAAGCTGCTCCGGCGTGTAGTGTTGCAGCAGCTGGGCGATAAACTCCGGATGGTTATAGTGTTCCGGGCAGATGTTGCGGTTAAAAAGGTTGGCTTTGCCGCCGCCGGAAGCCCGGACTTTGGCTCCCACATGTTTGTTTTTTTCGAATAGTGTTATTTCAATATCTTGGTTCTCAGACAGTTTCTTGGCTAAGAACAATCCGGAAGCGCCAGCTCCCACAATGGCGATATGACAACTTTTGCGGCTCATTTCGCATTGAGGAATTCCCGGATGGTTTGAAGCATTTCGGCGCGGGCATCGTCGAGGTTGTCGTTGAGGATGACTTTGTCGAACTGCGGGGCGAACGAGAGCTCGTATTCGGCCTTCTCCACGCGTTTGCGCAGTGATTCTTCCGTTTCCGTGCCGCGTTTGCGCAGGCGGTTCTCCAGCTCTTGCACCGTGGGAGGTTCCACGAAGATGGCTAATGCGTTGTCTCCGAAGTATTTCTTGATGTTGAGGCCACCTTTTACATCGACATCGAAAATCACGGTTTTACCCTCGTCCCAGATTCGCTGGATTTCGCTTTTGAGCGTGCCGTAGAACTGGTTGGCGTAAACCTCCTCCCATTCGAGGAAGTCGTTTCGTTTGATTCCTTTTTTGAAGTCATCGACGGAAAGAAAGTGGTAGTCACGGCCGTTGATTTCCCCTTCGCGCATGGTACGGGTTGTCGCGGACGTGGAGAAGCGTAGTTCGGGGAGATTGTCCAGAACGTGTTTGACAATGGATGTTTTGCCGGCTCCTGAAGGCGCGGACACGATGATTACTTTGCCTTTCATATAGTTTCTTATTAAATGGCAAAAATACGAATTTTGCCGGAATGGTGGATGTTATAAATACAAATTTGAGTCTCCGTAGCTGAGAAATCGGTAGTTGTGTTCCAGCGCATGTTGGTAGATGCGTCGCCAATCATCGCCCAAGAAGTTGGAAATCAGCAGTAAAAGCGTGCTTTTGGGCTGGTGGAAATTGGTAATCAAGCCGTTGACGAGGTGTCGGGTGTAGGTGGGCAGGATGATGAGGCAGGTGCTGGCCCGGAGCATGTCCGTATCATGGCGTTGAAGGTAATCAAGAATAGCTGTAAGAGACTGTTCTACAGTTGTTTTGTGGATATCCGGATTGTCGTAGGTCTCCCATTGTTCCACGGAAAGAGGGTTGGGTAGTCCGAGATGCAACTTGGCACCTATTACAAAAAGTGATTCGAGGGTTCTTGTCACGGTCGTACCAACGGCGATCAGTTGTTTATCTCTGTTTTTCAGGAGTTTATGGACGAAATCCTCCGTGATGACGATTTTCTCTTCGTGCATGAAGTGGTCGCCGATCGTTTCGGAAGACACCGGTTTGAAGGTTCCCGCCCCGACATGTAGTGTAACATAGTCAGTATCAATGCCTTTTGTGTTCATGGTGTGCAGAAGTTCATCTGTGAAATGCAAGCCGGCGGTAGGGGCGGCCACCGATCCGTCATGTTGTGCATAGACAGTCTGGTAGCGTTCGGTGTCGCTCTCTTCCGCAGGTCTGTGGATGTAGGGTGGCAGCGGCACTTTTCCGTAGGCTTCAATCCATTCGGCAAAGGAGACATCCGTTTCGGGCCAGGTGAAAGTGACCTCAAAGGTGCCTTCCGAAGCTTCGCCATGCTCGGCATGGATATGGATGGTCCGCCCGGGCAGTGGGACTTCGATTTCTATCGGATGCTTCCATTTGCGTGCGTTCCCGACCATGCACTTCCATGTCACGCAGCCGCTTAATGTGAAGGCGACGGCAGGGTCTGCTGACGGGGAGATAGGTTCCAAGCAGAAGATTTCAATCGCAGCTCCAGTGGAATTGTGCACTTGTAACCGTGCATGAATCACTTTGGAGTTGTTGAAAACCAACCAATGGCTCGAAGATAGAAAATCGGGGAGCTGATGAAAAACGGAATCGAAGATTTTGTTTTCTTTTTTATTGAATACCAATAAGTTAGAATGATCCCGTTGCTCGGCGGGGTAGTAGGCGATACGCGACTCGGGAAGCGGGTAGTCGTAGTCCTCTATGCGGATGTTTCTGCTGTTGTCTGTCATGCTGCAAAAATACATTAAATTCGCGTTAATTTAACATGGTATATATTAAAAATATACCAATTGAATTATTAACAATTTTTAACTTGACAAAGCCTATTTTATGTTGTATTTTTGCCATGAAACAAAATATTCGTATTATGAAAACGAAAAAGATATTGAATGTATTGGCTTTCAGTGTTTTGTGCCTGTTCCAGGGGGCTGCTGTGTGGGCGCAGAAGTCGCTGGTGCAGTTGCTTGGTGCAGAAACCGTCTCCGCAGCGCCGGTACTCAGTTGTTTCTTCCCCTCGTACGCCTATGTCGGGATACGCAATGATTTCGGAATGAAGGAATTGATGCTTGGGGAAGCGGGCATCTCCTTTGCTGCTGGAAAGAATAGGATTTTTGTTTCCGTAAATCATTATGGATATGCGGAATATGGAGAATTGCAGGCGGCGGCCGGGTATGGTCGGAGTTTTGGCGACCGTTTTGCCATGTCGGCGCGAATCTTCTACCTGATGGCACATGCCCGAAGGTACCCGCTGCGCCATTCCCTGTCGGCCGATTTCTCCGTGGCTTGTAAAATCTCGTCGAAATTGATTCTTGACGTCGATGTGTTTAATCCGTTCATGATGCGCTATGGCATTACAGGCCAGGAGGTGATTCCGCTGATTTTCGGAATGGGCTGTGCGTATCAACCTGTTCGCCAGTTTCTGGTCTCTTTCCGAATGTCTAAGACATTGCCGGGTCCCTTGGATGTTGGAGTCCGTTTCCTGTGCCAGCCTGTTGTTTCGCTTGTTTTCGGTACCGACTGTACCAACAGCCATTTGGGGGGATATGTTGGTTGGAAGCATAAAGGATTCCTGCTGTCGGTGCAGGCAGCTTGGTATTACAGGGTCAGCGTCTCGCCACGGATTGGCGTGGGGTATTTTTGGAAAGAGGGATAGCAAAAATGATAAAAAGAGAAGGAGATGAGTATGAAAACAAAATTTCTTGGATTTTTGATGCTTGGATTTGCGTTTCTGTGTTTTTCTTTCGGAACGGTGAGCGCCCAAAATGATATTGCGCAGTTGCCAGACGGATCTGTTGACGCTTTGGAGCTACAATTGGAGAATTTGTATGGGGATGGGAATGCGGAAAGCGAAGCGTATGTGGCGGAGGATGTGCTTGAACACTTGGAAGGATTGGACATGTCGGTGCGTCCGAATTTGAATGAATTAGCATACGAAGTTGCGGTAAGTGTATTGCAATTATCTGATTTTCAATATTATCAATTGCAATTGTATATTGAAAGACATGGACCTTTGTGTAGCATTTACGAGTTGGCAGCCATTGACGGGTTTTCGGAGGAGGATATGCACGTTTTGGCTCTTTTGACAAGGGTTGAGCCTCCGCCAAAGGGGACACGTTCATTCCGTGAGTTGCTGAAGTCGAGCAGACACGTTTTTTGGACTCGGTACGGGCAGGTGCTGGAGCGACAAGCTGGCTACGACAGTGCACGGGTGAATGGTTACGAGGGATCGCCGGCCCATCTTCAGTTCCGTTATGACGGTTCGGTTTCTTCGCATTTTGGAATCCGGATTGCGGGTGAGAAGGATGCAGGGGAGGCTTTTTTCAAAGGGGCGCAGAAGTATGGATTCGACCATTATTCTGGTTCCATGTATTTAAAAAATGTCCGTTGGTTGAAAAATGTGGTTGTGGGCGACTACCGATTGAATTTTGGGCAAGGTTTGGTGCTCGGGTCATCCATGATGTCCGGGAAAGGTGCGGGAGTGGATGCCGTGCGCCGTTTCGGAGAAGGGGTGCGCCCCGTGGCGACCACCAACGAAAGTCGGCTGTTCCGTGGCATGGCTTTCACCATGGGCAATGCCCGATGGTCGGGGAGCGGTTTTGCGGGCGGCATCACAGAAAGTCGCCTTGTCGCCTTCGGAGGTGCGCTGTCGTATCGCCGGGCGCGATTTGGCGCGGGAGCCCAGGTGGTTTGTTACGGGGAATATGGAGACAGTGCGCACTTGGGCGATCGTATGTTTGCGTTGGTTCATCCGAAACAGCTGAATGTTAGTGTATCTTACCAAGCCATAGTTCGAAAGTCCCTGCTGTTCGGGGAAGTGGCCTCGGATGAGAATGGAAAAATCGCATTGTTGCAGGCTGCCCTTCTTCCTGTGGTGCCGGTGTTCCGTTTGGCGGCTTTGCTGAGGTACTACAGTAAGGGGTATCAGTCTCCGATGGGGAGCGGCTTTCGAGTCTCTTCGGGCGACTGCGGCGAATGGGGAGCCTATCTCACCGGACATTTAGTGTTGTCGAAGAACCTTGAAGCGGATATGTTCTGTGACTACTATCGCCTGCGATGGTTGAGCTATCTGGTCGATGCGCCTGTGCAGGGAATGGATGCAGGAGTGTCGCTGACTTGTCGCCTGCCGCGCCGGAGTATATTGCATGTGCGCTATCAATGGCGTACAAAACCCAAGAACGAGAATCGCGACGAGTATCTTCACCGACTGATGGAGCAGTCACGGCACCGTTTGCGGATGCAATGGATTTTTACGCCGCTGTCGTTTCTGAAAATGAAGAGTGAGGCGAACATGGTGTTCAACAGGAATTCAGTGACGAAGTGTTGGAGCAAAGGGGTGCTGTTGTATCAGGATTTGGCCTTTAACTTTGCTCGCCCGCAGCTCAGCCTCCATTTCCGAGTCGCCTATTTTGACACGGACAGTTACGACGAGCGGCTTTACGCTTACGAGAACGACGTCTATTATGCGTTCACCATTGGCTCCTACTATTACCAGGGGATGCGTGCCTATTTATTGTTGCGTTACAAGGTAAGGTGTTTCAGTGTGTGGCTTCGAATTGGAAGGACGCACTATTTGAACAAATCGGAAATCAGCAGCGGTTTGACGCAAATCGACAAGCCGCATAAGACGGAAGTCAGGGTGCAGTGCATGGTGCGAATCAGATAAGAGGACCTTACAGAATGAGGTCTCTGGCCTGTTCCTGGATGCCCAGCACTTCGGCGATTCCGAGGAGTACATTGTCGATTTTGTCTTTGACGAATTCCGTCGATTCCACAATGTGCAGGTCCGGATGCTTTTGCCAGGCGCGGATGAGGTTGTCGTCAACGGAGACGGCTTCGGCAAGGGTCTCCTCCATGCGGGCGGAGTTGTTGCTGAGCGTGTAGCTGTTAGGTGCTCCTTTGGCGCTGGTGCAAAGATGGAACACGGCGCGGTAGCGGTTGAGGAGTGCTTCTTCCGTTTGGCCGACTTCATGCAGCAGCCGGTGCCAGTCTTCCGGTGTCATATAAGCCGACAAGTCCATCGCGCCGCGATCGTTGACGATGAGCGCCGGTTTCTCGTAAGCCTCTGCAATCTGCCGGAAGGAATCCTCCATCTGGAGCAGGAAAGTCATCATGCTCTTGTGTATCTCGAAATAGAGGTTCCGGTCATGAGTCAGGAAATTTGCGCCGGCCTTGATGAAAAGGGTGGCCGCTTCGGGCAGGGTGAACACGACGAACCCCATTTTGGTGAAAAATTCCTCGATGCGCTCGTTGGTGGTGGTTTTCCCGGCACAGGGACCGCCGGTGAGTACGATTTTGGTGATCATTGATGATTACAGTTTGTTGGTTTATTCGGAAATTTGTCGTTTCCCGTATTCGTTTCCCCTCTTGTTCACCTCTTCCTGGATTTTTGCCGCCAATTCGTAGTTCTCTTCCTCGATGGCATTTTGCAGCAGGTCTTTGAGTTCCGACAAAGAGAGTGTTTCCCATTCGGTTTCGGCAGAACGGTTCGGGCGTTGTCTTGGATGGTCGGTGGAAGGGTAGGCGTGGGGAATCTCCTCCCGGTAGTCGGTCGCCTTTGTCGCCGTCAGCATTTGTTCTTCAAACAGGGATTTCTGGAAATAGACGGGTACTTTGACATGCAGGGCGATGGCCACGGCGTCGGATGGGCGGGCATCCACGTTGAAGTAGGTTCCCGTGGGCGACTGTATGACGATGGAGGCGTAGTAGATGCCTTCGGAGAAAGCGTCGATGGAGACGAATTCGATGTTGTATTCGGAAATATGGTTCGTAAGCAAGTCTGCGAAGAGGGTGTGCGTGAGCGGGCGCTGCGGCAGTCGTCCGTGGCGCTCGCCCAAAATCGCCCGCGCCTCGTTCAGCCCGATGATGATCGGCACGTAGTGGCTCGGATTGAACCGCTCTGTCAGAATCAAGGAGAACGCCTCGCTTGCCTGCGATGAGGCCCGGACATCCATGACCTCCACTTCTATGTATTCTATTTCGTTGATTCGCATGTTGTTCGGTTAGACGGTTAGTTGGTTAGTTGGTTAGTTAGTCGGGTTAACCCATTAACCTATTAATCTATTAACCCGTTAATCCATTAACCTTTAAAATACGCTACTGCATTGGCAAAGATGTCCTGCTCTTTGTTGCCGTCCACGTTTTTGTAGAGGTAGCGGCCCTTTCGCTCGCTGTGTCCCATCTTGCCAAGGATGAGACCGTTGTCAGAGACGATGCCTTCGATGGCGTAGAAGGATCCGTTGGGGTTGTCTTCGGGAGTCATGCTCACATTTCCGTTCTCGTCACAGTATTGGAAAGCGACCTGTCCGTTCTCGAAGAGCTGTTTGGCTAACGGTTCCGACACCACAAACTTGCCTTCGCCATGACTGACGGCAATCTCGTGGACATCGCCTTCGCGGAAAGAACTGAGCCACGGGGAGCTGGTTTTGCCCACGCGGGTGCGCACGAGGCGCGAGATGTGGCGGTTGATGTTGTTGCGGTAGAGCGTCGGGGATTCGGGCGTAACTTCACCCAGCTTGCCGAACGGGAGTAGTCCTGACTTGACCAATGCCTGGAAACCGTTGCAGATGCCGAGTACCAGGCACTTGCGGGCTAACAAATCCTCCACGGCGGCTTTCACCTTCGGGTGATTGAGCACGTTGGCGATGAATTTGCCGCTGCCGTCGGGCTCGTCGCCCAAGCTGAAGCCGCCGGAGAGGGCGAGAATCTGCGACTCGCGAATGGCCGCCGCTAACTCGTCGATGGAATGCTCAATGGCCGCTTCGTCTAAGTTCTTGAATACCAGGATGCGGGTTTCCGCCCCGGCATCTTCAAAGGCCCTGGCTGTGTCGTAGTCGCAGTTGGTGCCGGGGAAGACGGGCAGAATCACTTTGGGCTTCGACACCTTGTCAACAGGGCTCGTGCAGGCGTGCCCGGGCTTGCTTTCAAACTCCGAACCTGTCGAGGAGGTCTCATTGGGTGCCGTTTGCGGGTAAAGTTTGCCGTAATAGCCGCTCCATGCCGCTAATAAAGCCGCTTTGTCAAGTTTTTCGCCGTTGATGACGAACTCATCCGACACACGTCCGATCAACGTGCAGTACGGCGGTCTGTCCAAACGTTCCGTGGCTTCGATGACAAAGCTGCCATAGCCGTATGCGAACAAATCTTCATCCGTCTGGACATCAAAGCCCAGGTCGTTGCCGAAACTCATCTTGGCCAACGCTTCCGCGATGCCGCCGAACTGTAGCGCAAAAGCGGAAACAATCGTCTTGTCCATGATGTTGTTACGCACATAGAACAAGGTTCTCTCGGTTTCGTCAATATCAGGCATTCCATCCTGGAATTGATTTTTAACCAAATAGATATAGTTTCCTTTTTGCTTGAATTCGGGCGAGATGATGTGGAAGGCATCCTCAGTGGTGATGGCGAAGGAGACGATGGTGGGCGGCACGTGCATGTCTTTGAAGGTGCCGCTCATGGAGTCCTTGCCTCCCAGCGAGGCGAGTCCGAAGGCTTTTTGCATCCAGAAGGCGCCGAGCAGTGCGGAAAGCGGTTTACCCCAGCGCGTCTCATCCTTGCCTAATTTCTCGAAGTATTCTTGGAAGGTGAAGCGAATCTTGTGGTGGTTGCCGCCAGCCGCCACGACTTTCGACATGGCTTCCAGCACAGCCAGCACGCCGGCATGGAAGGGTGACTGCGTGGCGATGAACGGGTTGTAGCCGAACGCCATGATGGAGGTGGTGTCGGTGTGGCCGTGCAGCACCGGCAGCTTCTGTGCACTAACTTGTGTCTCCGTCAGCTGGTTCTTGCCGCCGAACGGCATCAGCACCGTGGAGGCGCCGATGGTGGCATCAAACATCTCGATAAGTCCCTTCTGGGAGGCCACGTTCGGGTTGGTGAGACAGCTGATCCATTTTTCCTGCATGGTGTCGCCATGGATGTCGATGGATTTGATGAGTTCACCTTGTACTGGGGCAATCCGCGCCTTTACCTGCTGGCGCACGCCGTTGGTGTTGATGAAGTCGCGGCTGAGATCGACGATGGTCTTGCCGCGCCAGGTCATGGTGAGGCGGTTGTTGTCGGTCACTTTGGCGATGATGTTGGCTTCGAGGTTTTCTTCGCGGCAGTATTGGAAGAAGGTCTCCACGTCCTCGGGGGCCACCACTACGCTCATGCGTTCCTGTGACTCGCTGATGGCGATTTCGGTGCCGTTCAGGCCGTTGTATTTCGTGCGCACGGTGTCAAGGTCGATGACGAGACCGTCGGCCAGTTCGCCGATGGCCACGCTGACGCCGCCTGCACCGAAGTCGTTGGACTTCTTGATGAGCTTCGTCACTTCGGGACGGCGGAACAGGTGCTGGATTTTGCGTTCTTCGGGGGCGTTGCCTTTCTGCACTTCGGCGGAACAGGTGTCGAGCGACTTCTCGTTGTGCTCTTTCGACGAGCCGGTGGCACCGCCGATGCCGTCTCTGCCGGTGCGACCGCCGAACATGATGATGATGTCGCCGGGCTGCGGGCGTTCGCGGCGCACTTGGCACTCGGGAACGGCACCCACTACAGCCCCGATTTCTAAGCGTTTCGCTTGATAGTCAGGGTGATAAATCTCGCGGACGTGCGTTGTGGCCAATCCGATTTGGTTACCGTAGGAGGAGTAGCCGGCGGCGGCGGTCTTGGAAATCACCGATTGGGGAAGTTTGCCGGGCAGCGTGGCGGAGATGGGGGCGTTGATGTCGCCCGCGCCCGTCACGCGCAGGGCCTGATAGACGTAGCTACGGCCGCTCAGGGGGTCGCGGATGGCGCCGCCCACGCAGGTGGCCGCTCCGCCGAACGGCTCAATCTCTGTCGGATGGTTGTGCGTCTCGTTCTTGTACATCAGCAGCCAGTCCTCCTCGTGGTTGTCCACATCCACCTTCACGCGGATGCTGCAGGCGTTGTTCTCCTCGGAGATCTCCTTGTCTCTAAGATGCCCCCGTTTGTATTCGTATTTTCCGTTGATGGAAGCCAAATCCATCAGCGTGACAGGCCGTTGCGTGTCTTTTCCGTATAGTTCATCGCGCACGGCGAGATATTCACGCAACGCATTCTCGATTTGTTCCTTATAAATATTGTCACCTTCCGTCTGAATGTCCGTGATGGCCGTTTCGAAGGTGGTGTGGCGGCAATGGTCGCTCCAATAGGTGTCCAACAGTTTGATTTCCGTGTCAGACGGGTCGCGCTTTTCGTCGTTGGCGAAATATTGCTGGATGAATTTCAGATCCTCCAACGACATGGCCAGTCCCATCTTGCCGTGGAAATCGCGCAACTGCTCCTCAGTCCACTCGCGGAAACCGTTGTAAATCGGAACTTCTTGGATTTCAGGGTTCTCTGTCAGTTCGAGTTTGGACATGTCCTTCTCACGGGCCTCTACCTCGTTGATGCAGTATTTCTTCACCTTCAGCCATTGGTCGTCGGTAAGGTCGCCCTCGATGACATAGAGGTTGGCACTTTTGATGACGGCCTCCGTCTTGGGGTCGAGGAGTTTGAGGCACTGCAGGGCGCTGTCGGCGCGCTGGTCGAACTGTCCGGGCAGGAACTCCACGGCGAAATACTTCAGCCCGTCAAGTGGAAATTCGTGACATACATTGTCGGTCACGGGTTCGGAGAAAACTACGGCTTCGGCCTTCTGGAGCAGTTCCTCGCCGATGTTGAATATGTCATAGACCTTCAAGTGCCGGAGATTCCGGATGCTGAGGTTAAAGTTCTGATTCAGTGTGTTTTTCAAACTCTCGGCTTCTACTTGGAAGCCAGTTTTCTTTTCTACAAAAATACGGGCGTCACGCATAATCTGACATTTCTAAAATACGGTGCAAAGATACACTTTTTAGCGGTTAACGACAACGGTGTGTGTCAGATTTGACTTGGACTTGGACTTAGACTTAAACTTAAACTTAGACTTAGGCCGGTGTTATCTTCATTTCGCAGTGGGTGCAGTCGAATTCCAGTCTAAAGCGGTGCTTGCCGGCGACGAGGAACAGCGGGTCTTCTGGCGCTTTCAGACTTTTGGCGCGTTGGTGGCACCAGCCTAACTCGTTCCGCAGACAGTACTTGCAGGTCATCACTGCCTTGTCGGCATAGTCTTCGGTCTTGTCCAAACCGTACTCGATGTCCGTCGCCCCGAAGTCCTCATATACGGCGCGGTGTGCTTCGTTGGTGATATTCCGCAGATAGTCAGCCCGTCGGAACAGTGGGGTAGGGGAGTAATCCCGATGCGCGTCTTCAGGGTGGAAATGTTGGATGCGGGCAGTGGTGAGCTGATCTACCGCTTTGGCTTTCAGTTCGTTGATGAATCCTGCCCGCAAGAACGCCGTGCATTTCGGAATCGTGATGCTGCGAGCCTCGAACGGAGTACCGCCCAGCTTCCCCAGCGCAGTGCGCAGGGTTTCCGCCATCTTCTCCGGTTGCTGCGCCGGCTCCATGGCGACGGTCGCTTCCACTGCGACGCTGCATCCGTCCTCGTCGGTGAGGGTCAGGCGTAAACCGTCCACAAGTTCCTCGAACCTTAAATCTACGGCTATTTTTCGCTCGGCGGTTTTTCCGGCCAAAATTCTCTCGAAATTCTTGTCGATGTTGCGGTAAAGTTTCACTTCCGTGAATTTGGACAGCGGTTTTTGCGGAAATATGCGGTCCCCTTCCACCTTGTTGACCAAAAAGCCCTCCAATTCGCCGTCTTTGTTGAGGAAGCACAATCCGTCGCCGTTGGATATCGGCTGTTGGCTGCTGGCTGTTGGCCTTTGGCTGCTCTGGAATTGCGCTGTCTCTTGCGCGGGTTTGACACGTCTTGCCTTTTCAGGATTGCTTAAGGAATAGAAATATTGTCCGTTGGTTTGTGTCAGGGTGCCGATGGGTTCCCCGATGGCTTTGGGAGTGTCGAAGGAAGCCATGGGCTCGCGACGGCCGTCGATGAAGTAGGGGGTGTATTCGCGGTTGAAGGTCTTGTGGAGGTCGGGGGTGAAGAAGAAGCGGGTGGTGCCGCTGCTTGCCCGCCGGCGTTCGGTTCCGCTTTCCAGGATTCTGTCGATGCGCTGCCGGTAAAAGGCGGCGACGTTTTTGACGTAGCTCTCGCTTTTCAGTCGCCCTTCCACCTTGAAGGAGACGATGCCGGCGTTCATCATTGCTTCGAGATAGTCGGCGCGGCTCATGTCTTTCAGCGACAGCAAATGTTTGTTGCGTACCAGTGTTCTTCCGCCTGCATCCTGCAGGTCGAAGCGGGTGCGGCAGATTTGGGCGCAGGCTCCGCGGTTGCCGCTGCGGCCCGTCATCATCCGGCTGATGTAGCACTGGCCGCTGTAGCATACGCACAACGCTCCGTGTACAAAGGCTTCGAGTTCGATATGGGTCTGGTTATGAATGTTTTGGATGGTCTCAAGGTCGGTTTCACGGGCTAATACCGCGCGGGTGAAGCCGAGCTTTTCGAGGAATTGGATGCGCTCCAAAGAGTGGTTGTGGCATTGTGTGCTGGCGTGCAGGGTGACCGGCGGAATGTCGAGCTTCAGCAACCCTAAGTCTTGGATTAGCACGGCATCAACGCCGATGTTGTAAAGATCCCAAAGCAGTTTGCGCGCATCTTCCAACTCGTTGTCATACAACAGTGTGTTCACGGTGACGTGCACTTTCGCACCATAGAGGTGGGCGTATCGCACCAGCTCTTCGATGTCGTGCAGGGAGTTGCCGGCAGCCTGTCGCGCCCCGAACGCGGGTGCACCGGTATAGACGGCGTCGGCCCCGTGGTTGACGCCGGTTTTGCCGCTGGCCAGGTCTTTGGCAGGCAGAAGCAGCTCGATGTTATTCATCGGCAAAGCGTTTCGCTTTCAACGGGAAGTGTTCGGCCAGCTCGCCGGAGAAGTAGAAGTCGTTGCAGATGACCCCGAAGGTGTAGATGTCGCCGGCCACGGTGATGTGGGAGCCGCCGCATTTCGGGTCGGGACCGGGTTTGGAGGCCGCGAATCCGAGGTTGAAGAGGGTGAACAGGATGTCGGGGCGGTTTACGATGTCGTAGCCGGAGCGTCGCCACTGCAGCATGGTCTGGTGCAGGATGCAGCCGGTGTAGATGTAAGAGTAAAGGTGGTTGTGGTAGTTGGTGAGCCTGTTGAAGCGTTCACTCTGGTGGTCGGCGGTCTGGAAGTCGAGGATGTGCTCGTAGGGCTTGCCCATGTAGAAGATGGAGGCGGTGTCGGTGAGGTTGCGTTCCACCTGCATGGCAGTGAAGTCCTTGATGCCGTTGACGCCGAGCGAAAACTGCGACTGTACGGAGAGCACCTTCATGGGGCCGAGGTAGCGTTTGTACATTTCGCGTTTGCTGTTGAAGAGGCGCACCTGTTCGCCCACGAGGCATCCCACGATGAGGCGGGGTTCCACGCCGGTGAGCCGTGCGGCTTCGTAAATCAGGGCGGTGTCTTTCAGAATGGCGGCCTTCAGGGCGGGCCACGCCGAATCGTTCATCCAAGGGATGATGTTCCCTTCGTAAGGCTGTGGCTTGTGGGCTTTCAGTAGGTTGTCCATATCGCTCGCCATCTGGTGGTAGAGGGTGGCTTGGCCGTCCTCCTGCAGGTACATGTTGGCGGCGTAAATCATCTCCTGCACGGCCGTGGGACGGTCGCTGAACTGCGCGGCATGGAAGATGAGGTCGGCGTTCTTGGGGTAGAATTGCCGCAGGACGGACAGGTTTCGATAGCCCGAAAGCGCTTGTTCCTGGCTGTCGATGGAGTCGGACTGTGCCGCGTAGTGCTGGCTGTCGGTAAGGTAGCGGTTGTTCTTGTCGGCGCCGCCCTTGTTGTTGGTGAAGCCGAGCTCGTAGAACGCCCATGCGCCCAGAATGGCGGCTCCAACCATCGCAAATAGGTGGACCACAATTAAATAGAGTTTACTTCGCCCTTTCAGCCTTTTCCAGAATGTCCACAAACTCCGCTTCTTGAGGAGTTTTTTCGAGGTTTGTCGGGACGTGTTGCCATTTGGTTGTAGAGACGTGTCATGGCGCGTCTCTACTGAGGAATTTGTCTCTTCCATAGTCAATGTAAAAATCAGAATGAAGAATACGATGAGCGACAAACAGACCGCCAGCCCATAAAAACTTAATTCTGAATTCTGAATTCTGAATTATTGATTACACCAGATTTGCGAATCCCATGAAGGCCATGGCGAGGATGCCGGCGGTGATGAGGGCGATAGGCACGCCTTTCATGCCCTTGGGAATCTCCACAAGCTCAAGCTGTTCGCGCAGGCCGGCGAAAATCACGATGGCGAGGGTGAAGCCGATGGCGATGGCGACGGCGTAGAGCGTGTTGTCAATCACCGAGAAGCCGTGGCCGGGGATAATGGTCTGCTGGGTGACGTTGATGGCCACGCCGAGCACGGCGCAGTTGGTCGTGATCAGGGGTAGAAAGACTCCCAAGGCGCGGTACAGCGAGGGGCTGACCTTCTTGAGGATGATCTCCACCATCTGGACGAGGCTGGCGATGACGAGGATGAAAACGATGGTCTGCAGGTAGGTGATGTCGAAGGGAATGAGGACATACTTCTGCAGCAGCGAGGTGACGAGGGTGGCCAGCGCCATGACGAACGTGACGGCGGCGCCCATGCCGAGGGCGGTGTTCACCTTGCTGGAAACGCCCAGGAACGGGCAAATTCCGAGGAACTGCACCAAGATGATGTTGTTGACGAGCACAGCTCCGATGATCATTAAGATATATTCCATTGTCTTGTTTTATTCGTTTATTCTTTGTGTCTTGAGATTTGTGACTTATGTCAGTGTCATAAATCAAAAATTACAAGTCTTGTGTGTTATCTGCCGGTTGATGCTTTCTCTTCTCCTCGCTCTTGTTCACAAAATACCGCACTGCCGCCATCACGAAGCCGAAGACGAGGAACGCGCCGGGGGCGAGCACGAAGATGAGGATGTGGTATTCCGCGGGGATGAACTGGAAGCCCATGATGGAGCCGGAGCCGAGGATTTCGCGTATGGCGCCGATGAGCACCAGGGCGATGGTGAAGCCGATGCCCATGCCGAGACCGTCCAGGGCGGAGTCAACCACGGTGTTCTTGTTGGCGAAGGCCTCCGCGCGGCCCAGCACGATGCAGTTCACCACGATCAGCGGGATGAACACGCCGAGACTGGCCGACAGCGCGGGCAGGAACCCCTGGATCAGCAGGTCGATCATGCTCACGAAGGTGGCGATGATGACGATGTAGCTCGGGATGCGCACCTTGTCGGGAATCACGTTTTTCAGCGCCGAGATGAGCATGTTGGACATCAGCAGCACGAAGGTTGTGGCCGCGCCCATGCCCAAGGCGTTCGTCACGGAAGTGGTGACGGCCAGGGTCGGACAGCAGCCCAACACCAGAATCAGGGTGGGGTTCTCTTTGAAGAAGCCCTTGGTTAATATGCTTAACTTGCTGTTATTACTGTTGTTACTCATGATAATCCTCCTTTATTTTCATAAAAATGTCGTAAGCGCGCTGCACCGCGTCGCAGTAGGCGCGGGAGGAGATGGTGGCGGCCGTGATGGCATCCACGTCACCGCCGTCCTTCTTCACCACCAACCGGTAATCGGCAGGGTTCTGGTGGTTGAACTGCAGGGCGAAGTCGCTCTTGTCCTTGTTGATTTTGTCGCCCAAGCCGGGTGTTTCGCTTGCCTTCAGCACCTCGGTGTTGACGATGGCACCCTCGGCGTCGAAGCCGACCATCAGGTCGAAGCGGCCCGAGAAGGCCTTCTTTGTGTAGGTCTCAATGCCCGCGCCGCAGAGCTCGCCGTTCTTGCCGATGGCCAAGTGGACGGGAATCTGCTCGTTGTCGGCATCCACGATTACGGTGTCGCGCACGGTGCCTTCGTAGGCGGGCAGCACGGACTGCAGGGCTTTCTCTTTTTTCTCTTTCTGACCCTTTTCGATAGGTCCTTTGGTGAGGGCATACACGCCGGTGAGGGCTAAGGCCGCAAGCAGCGAGATGCACGTTAGCACAATCACTAATCTCCAGATGGAATCTTTCTTTGCCATATCGATTGTTTTTAAGGGTTAGTGGGCGAATTGTTTGGGTTTGAAGCCTTTGTTGATCAGCGGCACGACGGCGTTCATCAGCAGGATGGAGAAGGAGACGCCCTCGGGGTAGGCACCGAAGAGACGGATGATGATGGTGAGCAGGCCGCAGCCGCAGCCGAACACGATCATGCCCCACGGGGAGGTCGGGGAAGTCACCATGTCGGTGGCCATGAAGCAGGCACCGAGGATGAGGCCGCCGCTGAGCAGGTGGATGAACGGGTTCACATACACCGCCGGGTTCACCAGGTGGAAGATGCCGGCGACGACGAACACCGTGGCGATGAACGACACGGGGATGTGCCACGTGATGATGCGTTTCCAAAGCAGGAAGCCTGCGCCGATGAGCAGGGCGATGGCAGACACCTCGCCGAAGCTGCCGCCCATCTGTCCGACGAGCATATCGACGTAGGAGGGGAGCTGCGTCAGGTCGCCGCCCTCTTTGATGAGGCCGAGGGTGGTGGGGCCGGTCACGGCGTCGGCGAAGCCCCAGATGGGGGTCGGCACCGGCCAGGAGGTCATCTGCACCGGGAAGGCGATGAGCAGGGTGACGCGCGCCACCAATGCCGGGTTGAACGGGTTGTGGCCCAGACCGCCGAAGGGCATCTTCGCGATGCCGATGGCGACAAGCGCACCCACCACCATGATCCAAATCGGCAGGTTGGAGGGCACGTTGAAGGCTAACAGCAGACCCGTGACCACGGCCGAACCGTCGTCAATCGTGGGCTTCTGGTGCAGCATGAACCGCTGGATGAGGTACTCAAACAGCACGCAGCATCCGATGGAGACGAGTGTCAGGATGATGACCGGCAGCCCGAAATAATAGACGGACACCAACAAGGCCGGCATCAGCGACAGAACCACCGACCACATGATCTTCTTCACAGACTCGTCGCTGTGAACGTGCGGTGATCCCGAAATGTGTAGCAATTTATCCATTGATTGTTGATTTTATAAATTCTAATTCACCTGATAAAACAAACTGCAAAAGTAAAATTTTTTTCGATACGGTGTGAATGGTGAATTGTGATTTGTGAATGGTGTTTTGTGAATGCAATTGCGAACACCCCTCCACAACCAGCCTCGGAGAGGCTGAACGCACAACGTGCAATTAGCCCCACACAAGCGCAGCGCAGTGTGGGGTCCGTGTGAACGTACGTTGAAAACGTACGTGAACGTATGAAAACGTACCTATGAAAACGTCCGTGAACAAATGTTGAACGAATGTTGTTCGTCCGTGATCGTCCGTGAATGCATTAACCCGTATGGCGCAGCGCCTTGCCGGGAATCACCGCACCAGCGTCACCGTCCCCGTCTTCAGCATCATCTCCTCGGGGGTGCCGACGCGGGCGTAGGAGATTTTCCAGACATAAACCCCCTCGGGAGCGGGTTTCCCCTTGACGTTGCCGTCCCAGCCTTGGTCGGGGCTGTTCGTGTAGAAGATGATTTCCCCGTTGCGGTTGAAAATCATCAGTTCGTATTTCACCACGTTGTTGACTTTCGGCAGGAAGACTTCGTTGATGCCGTCGGTGTTCGGGGAGAAGCCGCTCGGCACGAAGAAGGCGTAGTTGTCCTCCACCGGCACCACCACGAGGGTGTCGTCGGAACATCCGTCGCTGTTGGTGACGGTCAGCCGGACCGTCATCAGGTCGCTCTCCTGCAGCTGGTAGATGTGCGAGGGCTCTTCCACGTAGGAGCTGTGGCCGTCGCCGAAGTTCCAGGTGTAGTTGGCAATGTTGGTCCCCGTTGACTGGTTGAAGAAGAACACCTCCTGTCCGTTCTCGGGTTCGGTGGGACTGTAGGAGAAGTCGGCGTGCGGGAAGCCGGAGACGTGGATGATGTTGTTCAGCACGACGGAGTCGTTGCAGCCCGGGGCGCTGGTCACCGTCAGGGTGGTGGAGTAGTACCCCTCGTCGGGCAAGTTGGTGTGCACCGTGACGACGGAATCGATGTATGTGAACGTGCTGTCGTTGTGGATGTTCCAGTGCAAGGTGGCGTAGCTGGGGGAGTATTGCGCCTGCAGGGTGACGGGCAGGGGCTGGCAGCCGTGGTCGGGGGTGTAGGTGACGTTGATTTCGGGTCGCGGTACGATGGTGACCTCCACGTTGGCGGTGTCGGTCATGCAGCCCCACGGGTCGCTGGCCACCACTTTGTAGGAGCGGCTCTGCGTGATTTCGCACTCGGTGGCAAGCCGGTCGGGGTGGGTGATGCCCGTGGCGGGGAGCCACTCGTAGGAGGGGTTGTCCATGCCCCGGACCTGGGCCACCTCGATGTAGGTCAGCGTGTCGCAGGCGGTGAAGGCGGTGTCGCGCAGACGGATGCTGTCGTTGGCGCGGAAATGCAGCGTCAGCGTGTCTTTCTTCTGCATGTATGGCCTCAGATTGCCGTAGCCGGAGCACCCTTGCGTGACGATGTAGAGCCGGGCTTCTTTCACTTGGTTGGGGTTGGTGAACTGTACGGTGGGCAGCATTCGCACATTCACCACCTGCACAGTGTCGCCATCCGGATAGAAGAAAGTGTTGTTTTCCAGGGTGATGGTGTCCCCGCTCGGCTTGATCAGGGAGTAGTCCACGCCCATGACGGCGTCGCCGTCGGTCTCGATGACGATGGAGGTATTGGCGGTGATGGAGGGTCGTTCAATCTTGAAGATGAGGTCGAGGTTGCGGCAGTTCTGCACCAGTGTGTCGCCGCCTACGCTCGTCTCCCAGTTCTGTTCCACCTCCACGTGCGGACTATAAAAGCTGCCCTCCTCCAAGAATACGCCCGAGTCGTAGCCGTTGTCACCCACATTGGCCACGGCCAATTTCATGTGGTAGGTCTGGCAGCCGAAAATCACGGCACCGGCCGTCAAAGCCGTGGTGTAGCCGTCGTATTGCACGCCGTTGGTGGAGGAATTGTGGATGAAATATTGCGAATTGGAGGGAGATGTTCCGGGACCGCTGCCTGTGGAATGGTAGCCGTGGTTCACATTGTTGATGGTGACGAAGGTGCCGTTCGGGTTGGAGGCCGTGATGGACCCGGGCACCACAGCCACGTTCTTGGTCGTGGTGATAAGGGTCACGGGGTCGATTCCGGTGAGCAGGAAGGCGAAGACATCGTTGTAAGAAGAGTTGACAAATTCGCAATATTCTTCGGAGGCGAAGATGTAGTTGAAGGCGAACTCGTCGGCCATGGCGATGAAATCGAACTCCAATGAGGCGGAATGTTCTACGGAATTGGTGGTGTAGGGGGCAAGTGCCGGCTCCGTGAAATTGCCCGTCGGGCTGCTGGCACTCGATAAGTTGTTCGGACCGGCGGCCACCGAAACGTTCCCGGTGGTCATGATCAGTCCGGTTTGAAAGGGGAATGCGGTGAACCCGTTGCGGTTGAACGACCCAATCTGCGGGGAGTTGACATTCCCGTATTGCCCGTTGAACTTGCCGGCCTGCTCCGGCTCGAAAATGTCGTGGCCGAAGCCGGAAATCAATACCCCGTCGCCTTGCAGGTGGCGTTGGAGAATCGTGTCCACGGGAGTTCCCAAAAAGGATGAAACCGTCAGGTTCGGGTTTTGTGCATGGAGAATATGAATTGTTAAAATACTAATAATCAGTATGATATATCTTTTCATAACATCAGACGCATTTATTGTTGAATTGTTTTGTTGTCAAGCCTGACGAATTTCCATGCGGAATGTGGCAAAAAAAATCATTCGACTTCGATTTCATCGACGAAGAGCCAGGCGGGGAACCCGTAGCCGGTGTGCCCCTTCGGCAGCTGGTGGCCGGTAACGCGCACTCGCACGTAGCGGGCGGTCACGGGGGTGAACGGCAGGTCATAGTGCTGGATGCCGTTCATGGCGTCCCAGTCGGCCAACGGGTAGTCCCGGTGCGCCACTTCGCGGAAGTGTGTGCCGTCGTCGGAGACACTTACCGCGCAGCTTGCAGGGTTGTAGATCCAGTCGTTGATGTGGAGGATGGAATTGAAAGAAACTTTCTGAATTTCAGTTTGTTGCTGTAAATCAATCGTGGCTTCTAACGGGGTGCCCCAGAAACCGATCCATCGGCCGGTGCGGTAGTTCTCGTTGCCGTGCAACCCGTCGATGAGCGTAGGTGCGCCCGCGTAGGCGTAGTTCTCGTGCGGTGGGTCCTTCAGCGTGACGGGCTTCATCGACGACTTCGAGAAGCGGAACGGGGTGCGGAACTCGGAGGTCTCCCCGTCGGGGCGCACGAGCGTGGCCGCGAAGTCCGCGTCCTCCCGGATCTCCACCGGTCCGGTGTAGGGTGTCCACGCCGCCGTGCTGTCGCCGCCATGCAGCGTGTAGCGGATGTCGCCGTCGCCGAACTTCGACAGCGTCACGGTGACGCAGCCCTTCTCGTAGTCCGGGGCGATTTCGGTTTGCAGGTCGAAAATGTGGTGTGCGTAGTTAAGATTATATATATCGTATAGTTTTGCCATCCGGAAGCAGCGTTTGACAAAGTCTTGGTAGTCGCGTTGCTCGGCCGTGCACCACTGCAGCTCGGCGAGGGCGGCCATGCGGGGCAGGGCATCGTACTCCACGTCCTTGAAACTGTGGATGTATTCGCCCCAGATGTTGGCCTGTACGCCGAGGATGTGCTTCTGCTGTTCCGGGGTGAGCTCGTCGGGCAGGGGATTGAAGGAATAGACGCGCTCCACGGGCAGGTAGCCGTCGGCGGCCACGGGCTCGTTCTCAGGGGTGAGCGACTGTCCCTGGCTGAAGTAGAGGTAGTCGCCCGGGGTCATCACCACGTCGTGGCCCATTTTTGCAGCCTCGATGCCGCCGGAGGTGCCGCGCCAGCTCATGATCATCGCGCTCGGGCTGATGCTACCTTCCAGAATCTCGTCCCAGCCCATCACGCGGCGGCCGCGGGCCTTCACCACCTGCTCCATGCGGTTCATCACGTAGCTTTGCAGATGGTCTTCTGCCGTGAAGCGGCCGTCGGCCTTCAGACCCAGCTCCCTGATCTTCGCTTGGCACTTCGGGCACGCCTTCCAGCGGGTTTTCGGGCATTCGTCGCCGCCGATGTGGATGATGTCGGACGGGAAGACGTCCATCACCTCGTTGAGCACGTCCTCTAAGAAGCGCATGGCGGAGTCGTTGCCGGCGCAGATCACCTCGTCGGTGACGCCCCAGCGCTGCCACACCTCGTAGGGACCGCCGGTGCAGCCGTATTGCGGGTAGGTGGCGAGCACCGACTGCGTGTGGCCGGGCAGGTCGATTTCGGGGATGACGGTGATGTGGCGCTCGGCGGCGTAAGCCACCAGGTCGCGCAGCTCGTCCTGCGTGTAGAAACCGCCGTGGCGGACACTGTCGTAGTGGTTGGTGTTTCGGCCGACCACCGTGCCGTCGCGCCATGCCCCGATTTGGGTGAGCTCAGGGTGTTTCTTGATTTCCATGCGCCAGCCTTGGTCGTCGGTGAGGTGGATGTGGAATGTGTTGAGGTTGTGCATCGCCATCATGTCGAGATAGCGTTTCACGGAGTCCATGGTGATGAAGTGGCGGCTCACGTCGAGGTGCATGCCGCGGTAGGCGAACTGCGGCCAGTCTTTCACCTGCCCGGCGGGGAAGTGCACCACGTCGGCTTTCTCGCCGGCGGGCATGCTCTTGCGCAGGGTCTGGATGCCGTGGAAGACACCGGCCGGGTCGGAGCCGAAGATGATGATCCGCTCGGGGGTGACGTTGATCTCGTAGTGTTCGGGGGCAAGCCCGCAGGTTTTCTCGTCCACCTTCAGCCAGATGCCGGACTTCTTCTCGGAGGTCAGCGGGGCCGTTTTGAAGGTTCCGCCCATCAGGTCGGAGAGGTATTCCGCCAGAAATTCCGCCTCGCGCTGTAGGGAGTCGGCCTCGCGGTAATAGATGACGGTGCTCCGGGTCAGCGCGAACGGCGTGTCATTGTCGTGGCCGGCCTCGTTCAGGAAAATCATTTTCGGTAGCGGGATGACTTGGTAGTCGGCCGTGACGATGCGTTGTTTGCAGCCGACGACAACGGCGCCGATGAACAACAGCATCGTGATAATTCGTATGGGAGTGTGTATTTTTGCCATTTTTGTCGAATTTTTATTTGAAACGGCAAAGATAGCATTTTTGACGGAATTTAGAGCTTAGAGCTTAGAGCTTGAAACCTGAAACTTCCTCCTTTTCAACTTCCGGCGGTCGAAAAAAATTTTTTCATTTTGTGCCGAAATTAAAAAAAAATGTATTTTTGTCTCTTGATTGTCGAAGAAACTTTACTCTTTTTAGAGCCTTAACTGATTGAATGTGAGATTGTTTGTGGATTGTAGCGAGGAGAGTGGGGGTAGGGTGTTGTAACTATTTGGGACGGATTGCGTAAAAGGAGAATTAGCACGAAGTGTGGATTGTGGTGGGCGGCTTGTGAAGGGAGCGGGGGAGTGATGACAGCGAATAATGATAATGTTTAATATAAAATTAAGGTGAAATGAAAAGATTTATTCTGTTTTTGAATCTGTTCCTGGTATTCGCAGGGACATTGACGGCGCAGACGGTGACAACTATTGACGCACTGAAGACTGCGCTGGTTTCAGGCACGGAGCCCACCATCACTTTGGGGGCGGATGGCCTGGTGTTAAATTCAGTTATCACGACATCGCGTACCGTGACCCTCGACCTCAACAATCATACTTTGAGTACAGATTGTCAAGAGGGCGCTCTGACGGTAACGGGTGGTGGCAACCTTACCATTAAAAATGGTACACTCGCTGGTGAAAGAGGCGATTTTCTCACTGCCAAAGGTGGTACCATCAATTTGGAAAGTACACTGGAAAGTCCACTGATAGTCACTGGCTATTCTTCCATTGTTTGGGCTTACGATGGCGGTGTTGTAAACATCAATGGTGCAAAACTGCGTACAACGAACACCCCTGTCGCTGGTTGCACCTCAGGAGAATATGCGGCAGTTTCTGCAACCAACAACGGCACTATTGTTGTTAACGAAGGTAGTGAAGTGAAGGCTGACCGCAAAAGTGCGCTAAGATGCCTGACAGGTGGCACTATCACCGTTAATGGTGGAAATATTATATCTGAGGCAAACGGTGATTCTGGAGACGGGGCTGTATTGTGTTCTGGCGGAACATATGTGATAAACAATGGAACTTTCACCACCCCCAACACGGAGACCGTGAAGATAAACAGCGGCAGCATCACCGTTAACGGCGGCACCTTCACGACTTGTGAAAGCTGCAACGTGGTGTTCATGAAGACGAACGGCACTGTCACCCTTAAGGGCGGCACCTACAACCGCAATGTGACCCCGTATGTGGCGCAGGGCTATACTTGCATTCAGACCGGCGATGTGAAGTGGACCGTGACGCAGGGCCTCGTGCAGCGCACCTCCGGTACCACGGTGACCTACTACCCGACACTCAAGTTGGCCGCCGATGCATCCATCGCGGGTGACGAGATCAAGCTCCTGGCCGACTTCACTTCCACCGAGGTCGCCACCTTCGCCTTCCCCGTCACCCTCGACCTCAACGGCAAAACCCTCACGGTGAACGTGTCTAAGGGACTCACGGTGAACAGTTCGGAAGTCGTGAAAATGACGAATGGTACAATCACTTCTACTGAAAATCCTGTATATAACATCGGGGGGCTTACTATAGAGAATGTGTCTATCACTACGACCAATGCCGGAGATGTGCATGCCATCCTTACTGAAGGAAATAATGCCGTTTTGAATGTTGAAGGTGCAAATACTTCCATCAAGGCTGTTGAGGGTGGTGCTATCGTGGCCAAGGACGGTGCAACGCTGAATATCAACAATGGAGCTATGGAGAATGTCCATAGCGTGACAAACAACACGCCAACTGTCTGGATTTCCAATGCCACTGCTAATGTGAATGGCGAGACCACCTCGATTCTCTCTACGCAAGGCAACGCTTTGGGTGCCACCGCAGGAGCAACGGTCACGATTAACAATGGTACGTTGAACTCTCAAGGTACGAACGGTTCTCCGACAGCTTACAGTGAAGGCGGTAATAGCAAAATAATTGTGAACGGCGGTATTATCAAGTCCAAGACTATTTCTGCTTTGACTGCTTCCGCAGGCAAAGTGGAAATCAATGGTGGTAACATACTTACGGAAGAACAGTCAAACTATCCTGTTGTTTGGGCTTACTATGGTGGATCCATCGACATCAACGGCGGTGAAATTAACGGAAAGGGCAGAGCTGTTATGAGTGGTTCAGGGTCTAACAACGGAACCGTCACCATTAAAGGCGGTACTATGATTTCTGAAAATAGTCAGGGTGTGTATGCTTGGGGTGGTAAAGTTACTATTACCAACGACTCTACCGACAATACCGTCAAACGCCCGCGCATCAATGGCACGCAGGCTGTCATCAACAATGGCGGCACCGTCACCATCACCGGCGGCATCTTCTCCGACGATGTGAAGAACGATGCCGACAAGTACCCGACCTCCTTCGTGGCCGACGGTCTCGGCACCAAGGTCATCATCGACAACGACCACTCCCGTCTTGAGAACGGCTATATGTGGCAGGTCGAGGCTTTAGACACCGTGCTGATCTCCGGCAAGACTTACAATTATTTCTATATTGCCGACACCATTCGCAAGCCCTCCACTGCCGATGACCGCGGCTTCACTGCCACGCTGCAGAGCGACGGCAGCGATGTGCTCGCCAACGTCCAGCTCAAGGAAGGCCACCAGGTGCTCGCCAAGGGCTTCGATAAGGGCGAATACCCGATGAACCTCACCGCCGACATGTTCATGGCCGCCGAGCCCACGCCGAACCAGAACGTCGGCGCAGGCCCATACGCCTTCAAGGTCGTCCAAGACGGCAAGCTGATCATCAAACCCAGAATGCTGGACTACAAGTTCAAAGAGAACAAGGGCTCCAAAAATTATGATGGCACTGTGCTCGTGGCCACTTACGACGATATCGAAGCCGTTGCCCATACGGAGGTTGGCTATGGTTTGGTCGGCAACGACCACTTCACCGCTGGCACCCTCACCACGAGCGACTACATCGCCGGCACCTATCCGTGCACCATCGGCCAATTCCAGGCCGACGGCGACTTGGAGACCATCGTGGAAGGCTTCGCCATCATGAACGGTGACGAAAACAAGACGGGGAACTACACGCCGGTGTTCGGCAAACTGGCCCTCACCATCAACAAACTCCCCATCACCGTCACCGCCACCGACCAGAAGGAGTATGACGAACTGCCCTTCGGCCCCGAGACCGAGGACGGCTACACGCTGACCGGCAGCCTGGCCGACGGCGACGAGATTACCGTGGAGATCTCCGAGGACGACGAGGTCTGCCCGGGCACCTATGCCAACGCCATCACGAATGTCACTGTCAACAAGACGGATGACAACAACCGCGACGTGACCTCCAGCTATGCCATCACCAAGGTGAACGGCAACCTCACCATCGACCCGCTCGCCTGTACGGGCACTTTCACCTACGAAGGCTACGACTACCCGCTCGTGCTGATCAACGGCCAGTGCTGGTTCGCCGAGAACCTGCGCGTGGCCAAGGAGGGCGCCACCGCCTACAAGGAGGATGACGCCAACCTCGAGAAGTTCGGCTATCTCTACGACTGGGCCACCGCCCTTGGCGACAACGGCACGAAGGAGACCGACGTCTGCAACGGCGATTTCGTGCAAGGCATCTGCCCGCAAGGTTGGGCACTGCCTTCCAACGCCGATTTCCAGGCTTTGGAGAACTACGCCCACGGTGTGGAGGCCATCAAGTCTGACAACGCCAACTACTGGCAGCTCCAGTATGTCGGCACCGACGAATACGGCTTCGACGAACGCGCCGGCGGTTTCTTCAAGAGCGCTCTCAACCGTTACGAGGACCTGCTCACCGGCGCCCACTTCTGGACCAGCGAATCGGTGCTCAACCCGTCCATCGTCACGGAGGGCGAGGCCTACAGCTACTGCACTGCCTACTACTGCACCGAGTTCCTGCCGCAGATCAAGAGCGTGAACGACAAGCTGAGTGTCCGCTGTATCCGCAAGACCCCGTACGAGAACGGCGAGGGCGGAAGCACCGAGCCCGAGCCCTTCACCTGCGGCACTTCCAAGATGAAGGACGCCGACAACAACGAGTACGAGACCGTGCTCATCGGCAACCAGTGCTGGACGAAGACGAACCTGCGCACCGCCAAGGACAAGGACGGCAACGACCTCGTGAACGGAGGTAGCAATACCAGCATCACCGACCCCTACTACTATGTGAACCCGGATGTGGATGCCGCCACCTACGGCTACTACTACAACTGGGCGGCTGCGAAGTTGGCCTGCCCGAGCGGCTGGCACCTGCCATCCGATGCCGAGTGGACGCAGCTGACTGACTACGTGAGCAACCAGAGTGCATACACCTGCGGCGACAACAACGCTAACATTGCCAAGGCGTTGGCCTCCAACATCACAGCGTGGACATCGTATGAGGACAACTCTTGTGCACCTGGCAACGCCCCGAGCGGCAACAATGCCACCGGTTTTGCGGCCGTTCCTGCGGGCTTCTTCTACAGTTCGTTCGGCAGTGCCGGCAACGGCGCCGACTTCTGGTCGTCCTCCCAGTACTCCAGCAACAACGCGTGGAGCCGGTTCTTGATCTACACCAACGCCGGCGTGAACCGCTACAGCGGCAGCAAGTTCCACGGCAGGTCTGTCCGTTGCCTCCGCGATTAAAAAAAAACATTGCCAAAACCGGAGGTCCGACGACAGGAGGCCAACCGGTTTTGACCTTTCGGCTGAGCGTCCCCAAGCGCGGTAGCGCAAGGGGGCGCGGAAAAAACAAACACCGCCTGTGGCGGTCGGATTTTGGAAAACGAGGGCGTGGCCGTGGGGCTGCGCCCTTTTTGGTTTCAGGTTTCAAGTTTCAAGTTTCAGGAGGGAGGAGGGAACAGAGTTCAAAGCTCAAAGTTCAAAGTTCAAGGTTCAAAGCTCAAGGGCTGTTAGCTGTTGGCTGTTGGCTGTTGGCTGTTAGCTGTTAGCTGTTGGCTGTTAGCTGTTGGCTGTTGGCTGTTGGCTGTTTCCGCGTGTTTTCGCAATTCAAAAACGTCGTCCCGAAAGCGTAAAAATTGCTCGTGTTTAGCGAAAAATGAAAATAGTGTTAACAATAATTTCTTAAAATAAACATTTTTTAAATTGTAAAGTATTGAATTTCAGCGGATAAAATGTTTTTAGTTTTTTGAGGTGATCAAACGTTTTTGTTGTATCTTTGCGGCGTGAAATTACTTTAAACAAAAAAACTATGAAAAGAGAAGTATCGCAAAGGGATTTGGATATGCCGCAATTAAGGCAGCTGGTGTTGGAGAACTCCGAAAGAATTGACAAGAACGAGCAGCTAATCAGTCTGATACGTATGGAAAATAACGGACAGAGCAAGAAACTCAGCGACAACGACCGGTGGGTGAAGAACTTCCAGGGGATGTTTGAGGAATCCATGCGTCGGTCAGCCGAACGGATGGACAGGATCGAGAAGCTTGCGGAAATTTCGAGGCTTGAGCAAGAGAAGCGAAGCCGTGAGCTGGATGCGCGGTTCGCAGAGACGGATCGACAGTTCAAGGAGACGGACCGACGGCTTTTGGAACTAAAGGAAGAGACGGACAGACAACTGAAGGAAACCTCCATGGAGGTGAAGCGGCTCTCCCGTCAGCTCAATGGCACAACGGGGCATATTGTGGAGGGTCTGGTCAGCTCCTCGACGGAGAAGATTTTTGAGAAGGTTGGACTGGTGCTGCACAACAGCGGCAAGAATCTGAAAAGAAGCCTTCCGTCCGAGCATATAGCCATGGAAGTGGACGTCCTGCTCAGCAATGAGGAGATTGCAATCCCTATCGAGGTCAAGACCAACTGCACGAAGGACGACGTGCGGTGGTTTCTGCGTCAGATGGGCCGTTTTCGCCGGCTTTTCCCCGAATACGACGGCAAGGAGGTCGTTGCTGCTATCGCCGCCGTCAACTATGAGAAGGGGGTTGCGGAACTTGCCCACAAGGAAAGGCTCCTCGTCATCCGTGTCAACAGCGACGACATCTTCTCCATCGACCCCTTCAAGATGGAAGACTTGCTGAGGTTCTGAGAATTTGCGATTTGTGATTTCGGGAGAAGGGGAAAGGGAGTAAGATTGTGTTCGTGGCTGTTGGCTGTTAGCTGTTAGCTGTTGGCTGTTTCCGCGTGTTTTCGCAATTCAAAAACGTCGTCCCGAAAGCGTAAAAAATGCTCATGTTTAGCGAAAAATGAAAATAGTATTAACAATAATTTCTTAAAATAAACATTCGTAAAACTATAAAATATTGATTTTCAGTGTTGAAATTATTTTTAGTCTTTTGATGCAATCAAACATTTTTGTTGTATCTTTGCGGCGTAAAAAATATCGTTAAAACAAGGAAATCATGGAAAAGAAAGATCCCATAGAAGAGGCCCGGCGGTATGTGGTCAACGCCGAGGAGGTCATCGAGAAGGCCAACTACGACCCGGAGCTGAATCGGTATTCGGATGGCAAGTACGTGAAAATGGCAGGAAACACGCTGTGGAACGGCTGCTTGATTGTTCTTGATGCCTTGTTCGGCCTGTCCAAGCGTAAGGGCCGTCCTGACATCGGAAAGTACAAAGATGCGGCCCGGAAGCGCGACCGTAGGCTGTTGGCGTCCATTGTAGATGGCTATGACACCATGCACCTGTCCATGGGCTATGACGGGAATAAAAGCAAAAAAGTCTGCGATTCAGGCTTCGAGTATGCGAATGCCATCATTGACCACTGCGCCAGGCTGATGCCATCTGGAGTCAATTGAGAATTAAGAATTGAAGGCCCTTAACTCTAAGTTTCTGCCCTATTTCACTGTTTTCATAATCTGAAAAATATGGGTCCACAAAATTGGCGTTGTCCTATTGCTTGCTGCCTTTTGCCTGTACGGTTTCTACGAATTCCAGCGCATCCTTGGAGTAGCCGTCGGCGTGGATTTCATTGGCCAGCACTTGGGTCAGCACCGCACCGCCCACATAAATCGGGGTTTTGACACCTTGCTCCTTGAGGAAGCGAATGGTCTCTTCCATCGACAGTACCGTGGTGGTCATCAGGGCACTTAGCCCGATGATGTCGGGATGATGCTTCCGGTCGGCCTCCAAGATGGCCTCTTTGGGGGTGTCTTTGCCCAAGTCGATGACTTTGTAGCCGTACGACTCGAAGATTACCTTCACGATGTTCTTGCCGATGTCGTGCACGTCGCCCTTCACGGTGGCTAACACGATGGTGCCCTTGTGGCTGTCGCCTTGGCTGAACTGCGACTTGATGACCTCAAAGGACTCCTTGCAGGCTTCGGATGCGGAGATGAGTTGCGGCAGGAAAATGCGCTGCTTCTCGAAGTCAGCTCCAACCTCGCTCAACGTGGGGATCAGGATGTCGTTGATGACCTCCATCGGACCTTGTGTCTCCAAAGCCGTCTTCGTGAGTGCAACGCTGTCGGCCTTTAGTCCGCGTTTCACGGCCTCCTTCAGTGTCATGCTGCCAGACGGAGAAACGGTTGCCGGGCCAGAGCTTCGGGGGGTGTCTTCCGCCACAGTCAAGGGAATGGCTCTCTCGACATAGCGGTTCAGGTCCTCGGAGTCGCCTTTCAGTGCCCGGTATGCCAGGATGGCGTTCATCATCGTGGCGTTGCACGGGTTGATGATGGGCATGGTAAGTCCATTCTCCAGGGCCATCAGCAGGAAGGAACTGTTGATGAGTTCGCGGTTGGGCATCCCGAAGCTGACGTTGGAGACGCCAAGGGCAGTGCGCACGCCTAAGCGGTCGGTGACCATGCGTAGGGCGCGAAGGGTCTCTTTCACCAGGGGCTGCTGTGCGCTGCAGGTCAGCGTCAGTGTGTCAATCATCATACGGTGACGGGGAATTCCGTGGCGTTCCGCCTCGTTCACGATGCGTTCCGCGATGGCGAATCGCTCTTCGGCAGTCTGCGGGATGCCGTTGTCGTCCATCGTGAGGCCTAACAGCACGGCACCGTATTTTTTCGCTATCGGGAAGATGACCGCCATGTTGTCGGCGTTGCCGTTTACCGAGTTGATGAGCGGCACGCCGTTGCAGTAGCGGCAGCCCGCCTCGATGGCGGCAGGGTTCGAAGAGTCGATTTGCAACGGCAGTCCCGTGATTTCGCCGAGCTGTGTCACCACTTTCTTCATATTGGCTACGTCATCGGTCTTGGGCACGCCGAGGTTCACGTCCAACAGGTCGGCACCGGCCTCTTCCTGCTTGATGGCTTCCTTATAGACGTAGTCAAAGTCTTCATTTACAATGGCTTCCTTGAATTTTTTCTTGCCTGTGGGGTTGATGCGTTCGCCGCAAACTCTAATGTCCGCCAGAGGCAGGTGTTTTGTGGCAGAGGTGATCACCGTTGTTCTGACAACGTTTCGTTCGGGGATTTTCTTCCCCTTGTGGACGGCAATGGCGCGGATGAAATCGGGGTTGGTGCCGCAACATCCGCCCAAGACGGCCACGCCAGCCTGCTGGAACTCGCTCATTACGGCGGCGAAGTCTTTCTCGGTCAACGTGTAGGTGGCTTTGCCGTTGTGGAGGTACGGCAGTCCGCGGTTGGGCTGCACGATGACCGGCTTGTCGCTGTATTGCAGCAGTTCCGCCACGATGGGCTTGAGGTCGCGCGGGCCGAGGGAGCAGTTCACCCCGATGGCGTCGGCTCCCATGTTGGACATCAGCTCGGCCATGATGCGCGGCGACGTGCCCGTGAGCGTGTGCCCCGATGCGTCGAAGGTCATGGTGGTGAAGACTGGCTTGTCGCTGTTCTCTTTCACGGCCAACAGTGCGCACTTCAGCTCGTAGAGGTCGGTGAAAGTCTCCAAGATAAATCCATCGACTTTGTCGCGGGCGATGACGACCATTTCCTTGAAAGCTTCGTAAGCATCGTCGAAGGAAAGTTCGCCCATAGGGTAGAGCATCTTGCCGAGCGGTCCGATGTCGCACATCACGTATTGGGTGGTGCGGTGTCGCTGTGCCAGCGCGATGCCGGCTTCGATGACCGCGCGGATGTCCTCGCCCGGCATCTTGATCCGGTTCGCGCCGAAGGTGTTGGTGGTGATGAAGTCGCAGCCCGCCTCAATGTAGCAGCGATGGATGTCCGCGATTTGGTCGCCATCCGTAATGTTCAGCAACTCGGGCATTTTCATCATAATGCCGCGTTTCTCCAGTTCAGTGCCGAAAGCACCGTCGAAAATCATGACCTCGTGGCCTAAGCGTTGTTTCATTTGGGTTAGTGGGTTTAGGTTATAGGTTAATAGGTTATAGGTTAATAGGTTATAGGTTATAGGTTAATAGGTTATAGGTTAATAGGTTATAGGTTAATAGGTTATAGGTTAATAGGTTATAGGTTAATAGGTTATAGGTTAATAGTTATTAGTTATTGGTTATTAGTTATTGGTTATTAGTTATTGGTTATTGGTTATTGGTTGGTTAGCGGGATTGTTGGTCGCGAACCTCCAGGATTACGGAATGCAGCAATTCTTTAAGGGAGTCGTCCATTTCGGTGTGAAGGGTGTCTTCGAAGTAGCGTTCGGCAATCTCAAAAGGGTCTTTTTCGCGGAATTCCGACAGGTTGAAGTCGGGCATCACGACGTTGCCGTTCCCTTCTCGGGCAGGCCGTGTGCACTTGAAGTCGCAGTAGCGGAGTCCTTTGCCGCGTTCGAGGATGCTGCGGATGCGGTTTTCGGTATCGGAAGGCAGCCGTTCGGCGGACAGGATGTTCAGTTGCACGTATCCTTCTTCCATCGGGAGGTGCGTTTCGAGATAGCCCAATGCCTCTTCTAACGGCTCAGGTGCGTTCGGGATGACGTGGAACTTCAGCAATGGATCTATCGGAATCACTTCAATGACAGGCTTTTCTCCCTGTTTTTCCACCGAAATCATTGTCACGGAGTGCGGGAATTGTTCTTTGAAGTTCAGCTGTACCGGGCTACCGCAGTACCGTGCTTTTCCGTTGGGGAGAGTTTGCGGCGTGTGGATATGCCCCAATGCGAAATAGTCGTAGTCGTTATCTATATCATTGATATCCATGCTGTTGATTCCACCAACAATGTCCCGTCCGTTAAAGGAGGTGCTCTCGTGGGCCGTGAATATGGCATTGCCGACAGTGGTGTGCCCCATCAAGACAACAGGTAGTTTTTCCATGTTGCGTTTACGAATCTCCCGAAGCACGAGATTGTATAAATCGTTTTGATAATCAGGTATATATGGAATTGCAGCAATCCAACCTTTGCCAGGAATCTCGATGATATGCTTGTCGAGGAGATAATCGTCGCCCTGTTTCTCCGCCGCCCCGATGAAGTGGGTGTTCACGCGCCGCCACACGCCCGCCATGCTTTCCACACGCGAGCTGCTGTCATGGTTGCCGGCAGTGAGGATAATCGGCATGTCCGGAGCCGTGTCGCAGAGGCGGAGCAGGTTATCGGACAGGAAGCGCATGGAGTTGTTGCCCGGAGTGTTCTTGTCGTAGAGGTCGCCGCTGACAAGCAGCGCGTCAGGCTGTTCCCGTTTGATGATGTCGCACAGCTGGTCGAAGAAGTGTTGATGCTCTTCCTGCCTGTCATAGTGGAAGTTGAGGACGTGACCGATGTGCCAATCCGACGTGTGGATGATCTTCATTGCATGACTTTTTTCAGATGGCAAAGATAGTATTTTTGAATGCACGATTTTGATGAAAACCGTGTTTCGCGAAAAATCGAATAATTGTGTAATTTTGCACGCTGATTTTAAACTTGAAAAAATGAAAAGATCAATCTTGACTTTTGTAGTGTTGATGAGCGGTATGGTGCTGTGGGCGCAGAGCATCGCAGATTATGAAACGGGCGGCATGGAGTGCACCTCCATCACCGTCGGGCGGAAGGCTTCGTCGGACGGGTCGGTGATGACTTCGCACACCGATGACAGCCACCGCACGCGCACGAACATCTACGTGACACCGGCGCAGGACTACGAACCCGGCGAGAAGGTGACGATGTATCGCCGTGAATGGGCGAAGAAGCGGATTCCCGGACAGATGCAACGTTACGACAATATCCCGATTGGCGAAATCCCGCAGGTTGATCACACCTATCAGTATCTTAATACGGCTTATCCGTGTGTGAACGAAGCACAGCTGGCTATCGGGGAATCGACTTTCGGAGGGCGCCCCGAGCTGAAATCCGACAGCGGCCTCATCGACTGCCAGCGCCTCTGTCAGCTGTTGTTGGAACGTTGCTGTACGGCGCGGGAGGCCATTGAGACCGCCGGCATCCTGCTCAAGAAATACGGATGGATAGACGCGGGCGAGTGCCTGACCATTGCCGACAAGGATGAGGTGTGGCATCTGGAGATTCTCGGTCCGGGGAAAGGCAAACTTGGCGCGGTGTGGGCTGCCCAGCGCGTGCCCGACGACCATGTGGCCGTCAACGCCAACGCCTCCACCATTCGTGAGATCAACCTCAAAGATAAAGACTACTTCATGGCTTCCGAAAATGTCTATTCGTTAGCGCGTGAGAACGGCTGGTGGAGCGGCAAGGAACCCTTCCGTTTCGCATACGCCTACGCGCCGCAGACCCGTACGATGATGGCCTGCCGTCGCCGCGAATGGCGCGTTTTCGACCTCGTGGCACCCTCGCTCCACCTTGATCCCAACGCCGAGAATTTTCCCTTCTCCGTGAAACCCGACACGCTCGTCACAATTGAAAAGATGATGAGTATTTTTAGGGACTATTACGAAGACACTCCTTACGATATGCGTAAAACATTGACTGTTACAGATAAAGACGGAAAAACGGTCATCTCCCCGATGGCGAATCCGTTTATGAAGCTGGACGAGTTGAAACTGCACCGTATCAATGGCGGATGGAACGAGCGCGGGGAGCGCAGCATCGCCGTCCACTTTACCGTTTATGGCACCATCATCCAGTGCCGCAATTGGTTGCCTGACGAGGTGGGCGCTCTCTGTTGGTTCGCCCTCGACAATGTGGCATCCTCCATCTATGTGCCGATTTATGCGAATGTCACGGACCTGCCGGCCACTTACAAGACCGACGGGCGTGTCACAGGATTCAGCAAGGAGGCTGCCTGGTGGGCCTTCAACCGTGTGGGCACCCTCGCCGCGCAGCGCTGGGGCGACATGCACGTGGTGGTTGATCGGGTATGGCAGCCGAAACAGGCGGAATTCATCCGTGAGCACTACATCATTGAGCAGGAGGCTATGGGGCTGATCAACCAAGACAAATACGACGAGGCCATCCAGGTGCTTACCAACTTCACCGACATTTGCGGCAACGAGGCCGTGGAGTGCGCGTGGAAACTCGGCGACGACCTTTGGACCACTTTCGATGGTCAATGGTAGTTGTGATTAGTGATTAGTGATTAGTGATTAGTGATTAGTGATTAGTGATTAGTGATTTATGACAGATATAATTCCTGTTTACGAAAAGCGGTTTGAGATTCCATCCTATTTGGCGGATGACCGGGCGGAGTTGTCGGTCCCTGCGTTGTTCGGTATTTTGCAGGAGGCGAGCAATAACCACGCCACGATGCTGGGTGCGGGCTGGCATGAATTGCGGGAACGCGGTTTTTTCTGGGTTTTGACTCGTATGCAGTTGAATATCAATAGAATGCCGAAATGGACGGAGGCGGTGACCCTGCGTTCTTGGGTGCGCAGGTCCGATGCGGCCACCTCTCCCCGCGATTACGAGCTCTTCGATGCCGACGGGCAACTGTTGGTGGCGGGCAGCTCTGTATGGGCTATCCTCGACACGACGGAGGGACGTCCGCACCGCATGAACATGTTTGATGGCTGTTTTTTGCCGCAGGAGCGTTCCGCGCTTGACCGCAAGCCGCCGAAAATTGCGCCCCTCGCTTTACCCGAGACTCTTCCTGATGCCAAGACTGCGGTCTATTCCGACATTGACATGAACCGCCATGTCAACAATGCCCACTACATCTTGTGGGCGCTCGATGCCATGGACGAGGATTTCCGAAATACTCATCGTATTACCGGAATTTCCGTCAATTTTATCGCGCAGGCCAAGCTCGGCGACCGTTACACCGTTTGTTCCGAGCCCGTTTCCGAAACGGGTTTTAAAACGGCTATTCTTTCCGTCGCTGACCGCACCGAGTTCTGCCGTATCCAAACCGAATGGATGCCGATTTGAAACACCGGGCGTGTTCCACTGTCAATAGCCAATCGCCATCATGTACATGAATGAGCATTTGTTTCGTGAGTTCCTGCAAGTACGGGAAATCTTGTGGGTGGGGATTAACTTCTCGAAGGCGAAGTTCACGCGCGAGGGGTTTGACTATCCGCAGGAGGTGCTTCAGCATTATTTCCACGAATGGAACATGCTCATTCTCAACGACCAGAAGAAGTACGACATCCGCATGAGTTTTCGGAAACCGGTGATGCAATATGACCTTTCAGTGGTCACCAGGTTGAACAAGGCCGTGAAAATCAATGATATACTATCACGTCACATCAATATTCGGGATGTGTTCACCGATGACCGCATGAGAGAATTGGCGGCTGCGTTGCCGCTTCCCGAAACGTTGCCTTTTGCCCTTTCGTTCTGGGTGGAGTCGTTCGATACGGCCACCAAGACGGCGGCCATTTGGGTGGTGGTATCCAAGACGGAGACCAGGGAGGTCGTCCTTTGCGAGAAATTCCTCAAACAGCCTGCCGGTTTCGGCACCCGTAACTACTGGGCGCGCACCTTTTACAATGTCTTCTACGATATCCAGTCGTCCGCCTTCCTGCGCTGGGAGAACATGGTTGTAGGAGGGTAGGCGTTGTTACGTCGGTTCGGCTGCGATTATCGTCAAAAATAGCGAACCGACACTCTTCGCGTCTCTCTTTTTCCTGTGTTTTGGTTCCAATTTCGGGTTGGCAACATACGGTGTGACATGTAAATTTTCAGATTCGCTTTTTCTTCGTAAATCGAGAAAAAAGCGTTTTTTTTTCATTACTTCCTGTTTGTTTGCATTTCGTAATCGGCTTGCGTGTGTCAATGTGGGTTGGAAAACGATTTGTCGTCCGCCTTTTGCGCAAATAAAAATTTACAGTTAATTGTAAAGAAAAGAAAATCAAAAATAAATTTAATCAATTTGATTTTCGATTTGGAAATTTGTTATTTTTGCCGTCGTGGAAATAGATTGAAAATGACTCTAAATTAAATAATATTTGTTAAAAAATGTATGTTATGAAGAAGAATCTATTGTTTTTGACAGTCATGATCGTTTATGCGGGGGCGTTTTCCGTGTGTGCGCAGACAGTCCCGTTCAAGGTGCGTTTTTCCGTGACGGCGGCCACTTGCTACAACAACGGCAAGGTGGCATACGCGCTGACGGATGTCTCGGATAACCCGCTGTCGGCTCTGCCTGCGGGAGTGTCGCAGGTGCGTGCCTACTACAAGGCCAGCGAGACAGATTCTGCGCACTATTCCGGGTTGTACTACCACGGCGGCATCGACACGTTGACCCTTAATCACGGCATCTACATTGTAGGGGTAGAGGCCCTCTGGCCCGATGGAGCGGGCGGTTACATGCGCGCCGACACGCATACCGTATTGACTGTAAACACGGTTTATCAAAAGCCTGAGGCAGCGGTGCTGACCTCGCTCTCGTATTACGAATCCCATGCAGGCACCCGCCCGACGGTCGCCTGCGAGGATGCCGGCCGGTTGCAGCTCCGTATCCGTGACGGACAATTCCCCTACACGGTGGTTCTGAAACCCCGCGATTCTGAAGAGGTGTTCCGCACGGTCGTTTTTCGAGAGCGCCAGTACGACGGCAATATGACCGAGTATTATAATTATAAGGATTATTATACTCTTGACAGTCTTCCTGCCGGTGAGTGGGATCTTTATGTGGAGGATGGTTGTGGCTATGGTTTGCCGCGTATCCGCTGTGAGGTTCCGCTCATGGACTTCCCGAAAGTCCAGTATTTCCGTCAGTTTACCTCTTCCGGCAATTTTACCGACAGCAATGTGGTCAAACTTGAAATGACACTGAATGATGTGTATAGTTATCAATATGATATGCTACCTAAACATGTAAGGTATCGCCTTCGTTGCGATGGGATCGCTCCCACTTCTTGGAAGCCTTTTCCCATTGATGAGATAAGCAGCACGAAGTATTTCACCGTGCGTGACACGTTCCATGCGGTGAGCCGTTATTGTGCACTGTGGGATAAGGACATCACGTTCGAGTACAAGATTTCCGAATGTGAGGACACGGTGCAGTCGATTGTCTTTCGCCTACAGCGTCCGAACGATGAATATTTTGAGAGAGATTACTCCGATTTTCGGGACTCCATTGTGTGGCGTGGCGGTACTTGTATTGATAAGTGGTTCTGGCATAGGTATTTCCATGGCATTCGTTATTATACCACGCGGTTTGAAAAAGGGTCGTATGCGCCTTTCTACAGCACTTCCAGCTTGCATCAGTACTACCGTTACTATTACACGCATCCGCTCTCGTGGGTATATACGGATGTCGCGACCGGCAGCGTGATCAAACGCGACACGGTGGACGTGATTACCGACTGGTCGCGGCTGTATGACCGTGACGTGGAGCGGGTGTATGGCTCTTTTCGTGAAACACCGCTTAATATATTGGTTGAACGAAAATTAGTCGATTCTAAAGGGTGCGTCCTATATAGTGCCCGTGACAGCTTGACCTACTTGTATAGCGTGGGGACAGAGGTTTCTGACTGGAACATGATCAAGTCGGGCTCGGAGAAGTGTTGCAAGGACCTCCGCTACGTGAAGGTTTTCGAGCACCACCGTTCGGAGGCGGACCCTGACGGGACGGTGATCCGGTTGGTGCGCAGCCCGAACGGCGATTTTTACAATTTCGAGGCGGTCTATAGCTCGGACTCCCGCTCCTGGACGGTCACGCGCGACCGTTTGGAGAATACGGCCGGCGTGCTTGGTGCTCCCGACGGGCGTTCGTTGCTGTTTCAGGACTATTGTCTGCCGTCGGGGCCCTATACGTTCGAGATTGTCACCCCTTGCAGCACTTTTGTGCTTTCTCAAAACTATAATTTCGGCACCAATGTGCGGACGGTGTTGTCGCAGGCACCGCAGTTTCAAGTCGAGGAGGAATGTTCCGGCACCTATCTGACCTATACAGATGGTGCTTTCCAGACCTACTTCTACGGCAACTCGGTGGAGACTGGACTGCCGGACGATCCTTTAGTGTACGACCGCATCGCGATGTTCCAGATATACTCCGGGCCCGTCGGCAGCGACCGGTCTCGGCACCGATTAGGCGAGCCTTTCCATTTCACGATTCCCGGAACGTATGTGGTGAGCATGTACCCCGAGAGTCCGAATTCCGTCTGCTTTACTGAAACTCTTTATGATACGGTGCATTACGATGGCAATACCGTGGAGTTTGTCTATGCCAACGCGCTGCTGTGCGACTCCAATTCCACTCATGGTGATGCGTATGTGGCCGCGACTAACGGAACGCCGCCCTATACCTATACATTGTATTCGCAAAGGGAGAAGCAGGGTGCGGTTTTGGGTGTCAACGGCACGGGCCGGTTCTTGAACATTCCGATGCAGGCCGACCGGGAGTTGTCGTGCTTGGTGCAGGATTCTTGCGGAGCGTATTTCCACGTGAACTTCTATCCTCGGTTGTTGGGTGAAATGCAGAAAGTCTGGTTCGACGGCGGGCTGACCGCCGACACGGTTTGCGAGGGGGTTACGTTGCGTGTCCACGCCATGTCGATAGGCGACATCCTGCGCTACGAGTGGCGAGGTCCGGGCGGATTCAGCGCGACCACGGCCGATCCGTATGTCTTCGTCCCTCGCGGTGCGCCTGGTGGCTGGTACAGCGTGGTCATCCGGAACACCGGATGCGTGGGTTACATCACCGACAGCCTTTATCTTGGTGTGATGGAGTCGCCTCGTGTCGCGATCGCTCCGAATGCCACCGTCTGTCCCGGCGACACGGTGACGCTGCGGTTCACCCCGTGGAGCCCTGTTCCGGGCAGCATGGTTGATTTCACCGTATCCATTGTCACGGAAAACGGGACAACGCGCCGAAACTATTCGGCGTTGTCGGGCACGACGGTGACTGATCGCTATGTGGCTCGGGCGGCGGCGAAGGTGTTTGCCGAAAAGGTCTCCGACGGGCGTTGCGAGTACCGGTCGGCGGATCCATCCGACACGGTTCGCATCGGCTTGCGCACCGACTTCGCCGATGCTTGCACGTTGCTGACGACGGACGACTTGGTGTGCTATGGAGGCACTTCCCGGCTCACTGCCCGTTCCACACTCACGCCGCCGTACGACATTCGCTGGTATGGCGACTATGCGATGACCCAGTTGTTGAAGATGGAGACGATTGTTGCTGAAAACGCCGTTTCCGTCTATGACACAGCGGGCATTACGCAGCGGACGGCGTTGTTTGTTTCGGTAGGCCGTGACAGTGTCTGCCCGTCTTTCAACGGGATGGTGACCGACACTATGCACTTACGCCCAGGTCGTACGCAGCTGGCGTGTGGCCGTGTGGTCGGATTGTACGATTCGGGCGGCGACCAGGGAAAGTTCGGCTTCAACGAAGAGGTGGTGCATACGTTCAGCACCTCCGATGGTCGGCCTGTGTGCATTCATTTTGAGTCGTTCAAGCTGCCTTCGTCGGCGCATCTTTTCGTGGTGTCGGGCGCGGAGCTGTCTGCCGATTCGCTGTTGTGTGACCTCACCGCGAACAGTCTGAACCCCGGAGTGCTGACCTCGGTGGGCGGAACGCTGACGGTGTATTTTCGTTCCTTCACCGCTGTCACCGATGGTTGGGCCGCGGTGGTGGAGCCTTCTCCAGGTATTGCCGTTGCGGACGCTTTCCGACGGAAGGGTACCGAGTTGCGCGATGAAGTCTGCCAGAGCCGGACACGTGCATACGATGACCCATACGGTATGGTGCCGGAGGTGGTTTCGGCTGCCGAAATAGACGCGGCGATGCGACATGCGGGCGTCTATGGCTTCACGAAAAATTTCCCTGGTTCGGACGGGTGCGACTCCACGGTAACTTTCATACTCACTGTCACGGCTCCGCCGCACCGCGACACTGCGGTGGTCGTGGCGGATGGTTCGGTCCCGAATGTCCTGTGGCACGATAGCGTCTATTCGGAGCCGGGGCGCCATGTTTGGGCCACCGAGCTTCCGGGCGGCTGCGACAGCATCGAAGTTCTGGACATTGTCAAATTGGATATGAGTGCATCCTCGGCCGAAATCTGTAGCGGCGACAGTGCCGAGCTTGTCGTGACGGTAAGCACGGCGAGCGGTGTCTCCGATGCGACGCTGCCGCGCATGGTGCAGGTTGGCGATGTGTTGTGCGCTGATGGCTCGGTGCTCCCGCCCGATGCGTTCATGGTCAGTGGCAAACAGCCCAAGGGCGTGGTTTTTCATGTGGACAGCACTGGCTTTCATGGACTTGCATTGGCTCTTTCGGAGCAGACCGCGCTCTATGCGTCGCGTGAGATGGAACGCTGGACGTTCGTCAGAAGTCAGTCGCTTGGGCAGGCCTTGTTCGATATGGACGGTCTGGGTGGCACGCTGCTGATTAAGACAGTGGCGGAGACGACGGGCTGCCGGGATTTCTTCGTGAATGCCCCGTGTGCTAGCTATTGCTACTATTACGACCATGAACGCTATAGTGTCGGTCCCGAACCGAAGGGTTGGTATTTGCCCGCTTTGGGCGAACTTAACCTGATGTGTGCAAATTCCAGACAGGTTATGCCTACATTGCAGATGCTCAAGAGTTTAGATAATAGGGTGCAGCATTTCAAAGGTATGCTGTACACGTCGTCCTCTTGTCAGGATGACACAAGGGCTTGGTTTGTTGACAATTCAAGTACAATCTATGCGGGCAGTTTCTATGGGTCGAACAATACCTCTGCCCGGGCGGTCACAACATTTTGACATTATGGTGAATATAACGGAATATTAATCTTAAAAACGTTGAAAATGAAAAAGATAACAAAGAAAAACGTTTGCTTTTGCATCATGGTTCTGATTTTGGCTTTCGGACATCTGAATGCCCAGTTTTATCAAGTCGGTGACCTTGTTCAATTCCCTGACGGGACTCAGGGGGTGGTGTTTTACATTAGTCCAGACGATCCGGGAAAGGGAAGTGCAGTCGCTTTGGCGGATCTGCCGCAGTCCTATCCGCTGTGGGATGGCGAGAGCCCCGACTGTGTGCAGTCCTTTGCAATGCGTAAACCGTCGTTGGGATACAGTACAAATCTTTGGCAGTATGAGGGGAAGCCGCACACTGTGTCGTTGATGGCATCGGAGGTCCCGCTTGCAGCCGTGTTGGGAGACGGAAGAGGATGGTATGTCCCCGATGTGATGCAGATGCGCATGGTCTATGGAATGGTGGCGGTGCTGAAGTCTGCCGTGGAAACTGTTGGTGGGGAGTTTCAGTCGCTGCTTGAACGGGGGCATTGGACTTCAAGCCGTGGGTCTGTCTCGTGGTTCGGTCCCGGAGGCATGACATCGCAAATGGGTATGTATTGGGTGGAAACAAGTGGAAAAATGAATCTCGCGGATGGCACCGAAGAGCATTTTATCCGGCTGGTGCGTGATTTCGGCGAGGATGCCTATGGTTACTGGGTGGACAGCCCTGCTAATGACGCGATGACTGTCCACCCCGACACTACTGCCACGTACGAAGCGCGTGTGATCTTCCGCAGCGACACGTTTCCGCTTTCTGGAACGGTGACGGTGAAGGCTTCGCCCGCCCCAGATACGATATTCTACGAGATTTCGGAAGCGATGGTGGAGGACGGCAGTGTGACGGTGGCTTGCCGCACGGTTTCGGGCATTACGGGCATCGGTACTTACACGTTTTGCGACACATTGGTGTCGGCGAGCGGCTGTGACAGTGTGGTGACGCTGGCACTCACGGTGGAGGCGGCTGATTATGTTCGGGAAACTTGGTACCGTGACACGCTCTGCCCGTTGCGCGAAAACTACTATTTTGCACCTTTTGACACGTTGTTCCAGCTCGGCACGTTGCCAGGGACGTACGTGCATCACGGCACGAAAGTGGTGGACGGGCGCGAGGTGGACACGACAGCCTACCTCGACCTGGTCATCCTGCCGGAGTACGAGCGTCGCGACACGTTGGCGTTTTGCGTGCCTGCGGGTGAGGCGGTTGCCACGATGGAGGTCCAGCCCGGCATCACAGTGATGGTGGACGGGCAGGATGGGCTGCGGGTGACGGTCAGGTCGGCACTCGGCGATGTGCTCGGCGAAAAATACCTGGTGGGGAACTACGACATGGCGTTGCAGTTGCAGACGGCAGCCGGTTGCGACAGCATGGTTTATTTACACTTTAACTGGGACAGGGGAGTACGCGATACGGTGAGGCGTCAGATGAGTGTCATGGACGTGGCGGTTGGTCAGGTGACAGTGGATTCGCACACGTTTGTCGGCATTGACGGCCCGGGGACGTACATTTACACGGACACACTTGTGTCGGTCAATGGATGCGACAGCATAGTGATGTTGGAATTAGTGGTGATGCCGTGTGCGGTCGATTTCTCCGTGGTTTGTCCGGCGGATGTCCGTGACACGTTGGCTTTCGGCGACTGCGTGATGAGGTTGTATCCAGAGCAGTTCGGGACGCCGACCGTCGTTTGCAAGGAGGAGTGGCCGTTCGTTGTCAGCAACGACTTGCCTGAGGACATGTTGTTTGCGGAAGGGGAGCACCGGGTTACGTGGGTGGCGACGGACGCGGTGTGCGGGCTTAGCGACACGTGCGAGCAGATGGTGACTGTTGTTTTCCCGCAGTGTCCTGATGCGGTGGATTGCGAGGGCAATGTCTATCACGGGGTGCGCATCGGTTGCGACTGTTGGACGCAACGGAACTTGGAGTCGCTGAAGTACAGTGACTGTGAAGACATAGAAGAGGCCTGTGCGTATGCGAGTTGGCGACATCCCGACACGCTGGCGAATGTCAATATCTTCGGGCGTCTCTACCGTTTTGCGGCGGCGGTGCGTGATAGTGCCGACAACGGCTTCGGCCACATTCAGGGGGTGTGCCCCGAAGGGTGGTATCTGCCTACGCCGGAGAAGTATGCGGGCCTGAACGAATATGGTGCAGCGGCACTCAAGTCGCCAATGTTCTGGATTGACGGCGGCGGTGACAACAGCACCGGCTTCACGGCCCTGCCCGCCGGCCGTTACAATGGGGAGCGGCTCCGTTTCGAAGGTATGCTGACAGAGGCCTATTTTTGGTCTTCGCGAGGTGTCGCCACGGCTGCGGAAGGCCTCTTGTCCCTGATGCGCTACCAATGCGATTCCATCATAGAGCAGGCGTTCCCAGACGGTATGGCGTTCAGCGTCCGTTGCATCAAGGAGCGTGAGGCTCGGTTTTAGAGGGGCGTATTGCAATAGTGTACGATGCTGTCTTTCAGGATTCAAAGTCTAAATTTCAATGCTCAATGTTTAATGTTCAAGGTGGCTTCCATCCAGATGCCAGTCCGTTAAGGTTGAAAGGCTCGTTTCTTATGTTTCCAATTCAAATCGGAAATCATTAAAAAGGCCGAATACGATCCTGGTTTGCAGATTTATACGGATGATAAGTATGTCAGGTTGACTGGAAACACCCTGCCGACGAGGCTGTTGAGGAGGTGGATGGTGATGTCCTTGTTGCGCTCGGTGCCGAGCAGCCGCTTGAAGCCGAAGTCGGAGAGGGGGACATGTAATTCCACCTTGCAAAGATACAACATAAAACCGCTGTAGTCAAGGGGTTGGTAGGATTTTTTTAATTGACCGAGAATCAGTTGATTGCAATAATAAAATTAACAAATCGGCTTTGAATAGTTAAATTGTTGGGCTCGATTTCGCATGGAAACGGGGCGTATGGCCGCAGGCATGCCGTCGCCGTCATTTCTCGGAACAAGCCAGCGATC
>JAFXPL010000130.1 GCA_017527945.1 Bacteroidales bacterium
AGAATTAAAAGCCTAATTATCAATATAATTCCTTGAGCAGCCCCGAAGGGGCAAGACGCGCAAAGCGCTAATAACCCCACACAAGGCGACAGCCGCAGTGTGGGGCGGTAAAAGAACAAAAGACAAACATCTGCGTAAATGTCAAACCGTCACCACATCCTCGCCGCCATGCGCAGCCACAGCATCATCTTCTTCGTTGTGGCCTGCCTGGTCGTGTTCGGCATCTTCGCGCTGACGAGGCTGAACAAGGACGAGTTCCCGCAGTTCACCATCCGGCAGGGCGTGGTGGCGGCCGTCTATCCCGGCGCAACCGCCCAGGAGGTGGAGGAGCAGGTCACCAAGCCTTTAGAGCGGTTCCTGTTCACCTACGCCGAGATCGACAAAGACAAGACCTACTCGGTGACGGAGAACGGCATCGTGTACATCTATGCGGAGTTGCGTGTATCGGTGACCGACAAGGACGGTGCCTGGTCGAAGATTCGCCACGGGCTGCAACTCTTCAAGAAGACCTCGCTGCCGGCGGGCGTCTTGGAAATCGTGGTGGTCGATGATTTCGGCAACACCTCCTCGATGCTGCTGACCGTCGAGTCCCCCGAACGTACTCCACGCGAGCTGGAGCATTACGCCGAGCAGCTCTGCGACCGGCTGCGCAGCATTCCCGAGATGGGCAACATCAAGATCTTGGGAAAACGCAACGAGGAAATCGCCGTGTTGGTGGATCAAGAGAAGTTGGCGGCCTACGGCATCAGCCAACGGACGCTGCTGGTGGAATTGGCCACCCAGGGGATGCGCACCGTCGGCGGCAGCGTGGAGAACGAGGCCGGCGAGGCACGAGTGCATGTCTCCATCCCGTATCAGTCTGAGTATGAGATCGGTGAACAGATTGTCTTCACCGACCCGATGGGCCATCACGTGCGACTCCGTGACATCGCCGACATCCAGCGCCGCTACGCCGAGCCCACGAGCTATATCAAATACAACGGTGGCTCCACCGTGCTGATTTCCATGGAGATGGCTCCCGGCAACAACATTGTGGCCTTCGGCAAGAAGGTGGAACAGGAGATGGCCAAATGCAAGCAAACGTTCCCGCCGGATGTCGATATGCACAAGATCACCAACCAACCCCACGTCGTCAACAAATCGGTGATGTCGTTCCTGCGCGACCTGCTCTTCTCGATCCTCGTGGTCATCGCGGTGATGCTGCTGCTCTTCCCGCTGCGCACGGCCTTGGTCTCCGGCTCCAGCGTGCCCGTCTGCACGGCCATCACCATGGGACTGATGTACATCTTCGGCATCGAGCTGAACACCGTCACCTTAGCCGCCCTCATCGTGGTCTTGGGCATGATCGTGGATGACTCCGTCATTGTCATCGACGGCTACACGGACATGCTTCGAAGCGGTCATTCACGCTGGTATTCAGCGTTTAACAGCACAAAAGCACTGTTCGTCCCGATGTCGTTGGCCACATTGGCCATCTCGGGCATGTTCTTCCCGATGACCCATATCATCACCGGACCGTTGGGCGACTTCGTACAGCTGTTCCCGTGGACAGTAGCCTTCGCCTTGGTCTGCTCCATCTTCTATGCCGTATGGATAATTCCCTATCTGTCAACGGTTTTCATTAAACGAAACAAAGACGGCATCGCGCCGAACCGATTCGAGGCCGCACAGAACCGATTCTTCGTGTTCCTGCAGGATCGTTACGATATGGTGCTGACCCACTGTTTCCGACACCCTGCCGTTGTCATCTTTCTGGCTCTCGGGGCCATCACGCTCGGCGGTTTCCTGTTCACGCGGCTGCAGATCCAGATGCTGCCGAAGGCCGACCGCAACTGCTTCGCCGTGGAGATGCACCTCGCCGAGGGCAGCACGCTGGCGCAGACCGAAGCGGTGGCCGACAGCATGGAGGCGGTGCTTCGCGCCGATCCGCGCGTCACGTCCGTCACCTCCTTCATCGGCTGCTCCTCGCCCCGCTTCCATGCCACCTACGCCCCGCAAATGGCCCACAAGAACTACGCCCAGTTCATCGTCAACACCACCTCCGAGAAGAGCACTCTGAAACTCATCCGCGAATACGGCCCGAAGTACGAATACCACTTCCCGAACGCCTACGTCCGTTTCAAACAAATTGACTATCAAGCCGTAAGCAATCCCATAGAGGTTCGATTCTCCGGCGAGGATTTCAATGCGATGAAGTCCGCCGCCGACTCGCTGAAGCTCTACCTGCACACCATGCCGGAACTCACGTGGGTGCACTCCGACATGGACGAGACCTCGCAAAGCATCGGCGTCACCCTGAAGAGCGACGAGGCCACACGCCTCGGAGTCACGCAGAGCATGTTGTCGCTCTATCTCTCCTCCGCGCTCGGCGGGCAGAACCTCACCAACGTTTGGGAAGGCGACTACAAGGTGCCGGTGATGCTCTACACGCGGCAAAACGGCGACTCACTCGACTACCAGAGTCTGGAGGACTTCCTGATTCCGACCTCTGTGCCGGGGACGTGGGTACCGCTACGGCAGGTCGCCGACGTGAGCCCCGAATGGCACGACGCGGTCATCCACCGGCGCAACAGCATCCGCACGGTCACCGTGGGCGCAGACCTCAACCACGGCTACAGCCAGCCCGACGTGATGAAGAAAATCGACCGCTATGTCAGCGAGGAATTAAAGCCGAACCTCCCTGGCAACCTGGAAATCAGCTACGGCGGTCTGACCGGCGTCAACGGGATGGTGATCCCCGAGATCGCGCTCAGCTTCTTGGCGGCGGTACTGGTACTGTTCGTCTTCCTGCTCTACCATTTCGGGCGGTTGGACATCGTCTTCCTGACCCTCTCGGCCAGCCTGATCTGCGTCTTCGGGGCGTGCCTCGGGCTCTGGCTCTTCGGGCTGGACTTCAGCATCACGGCGGTGCTGGGCGTGGTCAGCCTGATCGGAATCATCGTGCGCAACGCCATCATCATGTTCGAATACGCGGAGAGTCTGCGCAAGGTGCAGCGCAAGAGCGCGAGGGAAGCCGCCTTCGAGGCGGGCCGCCGCCGTATGCGCCCCATCTTCCTCACCTCCGCCACCACGGCCCTCGGCGTGATGCCGATGATCATCGCCCACACCAACCTCTGGATGCCCATGGGCGTGGTGATATGCTTCGGCACCATCTTCTCCCTGCCGTTAGTGGTCACCGTGCTCCCCGTGGCATACTGGCAAATCTTCAAGTAATCAGGAGTTAAGAGCTAAGAATTAAGAGTTAAGAGCTAAGAGTTAAGAACTAAGAACTAAGAGCTAAGAGTTAAGAATCAAGAATTAAGAATTAAGAATCAAGAATTAAGAATTATAAACGTAAGAAGTCACATTCTATCAAGCCAGCCTCCACAAGCAGCCTCGGAGAGGCTGAACGCACGAAGTGCAATTAGCCCCATACAAGCGAAGCGCAGTATGGGGGAGACCAGCACAAGCGAAGCGCAGTATGGGGGAGACCGGCACAAGCTCGGTAGAAGAACGGGAAACGACGATGAAGCATATATGAAAAAGATAATCACGATAATCATCACGTTGGCATGCATGACGGCGAGTGCACAGCGCATCCCCATCGACAGCTGCACGCTCTCTTTAGACAGCTGCAAGGCGATGGCATTGCGGAACAACGCGACGGTGAAGAACGCGGCGTTGGACGTGGCGGCGGCGCAGGAGGTCAAAAGGCAAGCGTTCACGAAGTATTTCCCCAACGTGAGCGTGATGGCGGGCGGCTATTACGCGGCGAAACCGCTGTTGGAGTACGGCATCGACAACATCGGCAACGCCCAGGCGCGACAGTGGCTCCACAGCCTCTATTTCGAGTACGGCGCGGCAATAGGGCTCCCCGACCGCATCTCCTTGTGCGAGAACGGTTTGATGGCTGGCGCGACGGTCATCCAGCCGGTCTATATGGGCGGACAAATCGTGAACGGCAACAAGCTGGCCAAAGTGGGGGTGGAAGCGGCGGAACTGAAAGCGCAACTAACCGAAGATCAAGTGCTTAAGCAAGTAGAAGAATACTATTGGCTGATTATTTCCTTGCAAGAAAAACAAAAAACGCTGCAGCAGGCACTGGTTTTCTTGGACGCGTTGGAACGCGATGTCAACACAGCGGCTGAAGCCGGATTGGTCTCGCAAAACGACATTCTGAAAGTAAAACTGAAAAGGAGAGAAATGGAGGCCAACCAAACGAAAGTTGGCAACGGAATCCGTCTCGCCAGCCAGGCACTTTGCCAGGCAATGGGCATGGAGATGCACGGAAATCTGGCCCTGAAGGACACGCTTGGGAAAGTCTCGGAAATGTTTGACTGGGGGTTTGTGGACCATCAAACGGCTGTTAACGGTCGCAAGGAGAAACAATTGCTGGATTTGCAGGTCAGTGCCGAAGAACTCAAAAGGAAAATGACGTTGGGGGAGACCTTGCCCCATCTGACGATCGGGGGAACGGCCTCCTACGGCAACCTTGTGTTCGACCACTACTCAGCCAACGCACTGGCATTCGCGACGTTGCAGGTGCCGCTGACCGGCTGGTGGGAAGCCTCGCACAAACTGAAGGAACACGACATTTTGGTGGAAAAAGCGAAAAACGAACGTATTGACCTGATGGAAAAGATGTATTTGGAGGTTATGCAGGCCAATTACGACCTTGATGATGGCATCGCCCAGGTTAATCTGGCGGAATTGGCGCTGCAAGACGCGGAAAACAACCTTCGCGATGTCAAAGCCGACTATGACGCCGGCCTTGTCCCCGTTGCCGACCTCCTTGAAGCACAAGCCCTCCTTCTCCAAACCCAAAACCGATGCACCGATGCCCTCATCGACCTGAAAATCAAGGCCGAACGATACAAACAGATTACGAAGGCGCACTAACGAGCCGCCTTGTTCAATCAAAAGCGCACGGAAACCTTCGCCGCAAAAACGTGCCCGAGCCGCTTCCGGTCGGCACGCTGCCGCAAGGTATAGTCGAGGTGGACCCGCACATGTTCCTCCGGCCACCACTCCAAGTCGAACGAGTAGTAGTGGTGGGCGACGGGCTCCTGCAGGTCGCGGACATAATAGTCGTAACGGAACAGCGGGCGCAACCGTTGCATGGCCGCGTTCTTACTCCCCCACCCCATCTTGAACCAATAGCCCACAAAAGCGTACATACCCCGCGTGTTCACAAGATAGATCGCATCCTCTGCGGCCAGCGGACTGTCGTCGGCCACACCGGTCGTGCCCTGCAGATATTCCGCCCGTGCCGTCCAATGCTCGCCCAAATACTCCATGCCGCCCGAATAGCGATGACGAGGCGCATTTTTGTCGGGAAAGAGCGAATAGTTGCCGATATAGACGGAACCCGAAAGACGGAAATTTTTCACGAAAGGATAGAAATCGAGGCGCGCGGCGAAATCCTTGCTCAGGTTGTCTTTGCGGATGTTGATGCCCGCGCCGCCGAAAATGCCGGCATAGTAGTTCAGGATAGGCAAACGCTCGCCGTCACGTTCGATATCCACCAACGTGCCCGACAGCATCGCCCCGATTTCCAGTCCGTTGGCATACGCTGCGATACCTGATATGTCGCTGAAGCCCGCCAATGCCGCCACCGACTGCGACAGCTCCACGAACTCCAAGTCCAAGGGCGACAGAAAGTTATCCATCGTATAAGGTGTCTTTAGCTGCCCAATCCACAGATGGGCGTACTTACAGAATTTCACCCGCAACCAAGCGTCGAGCAGGCGCGGCGTGAAAGCCATGTCGGCCTGCAGACGGAAGTCGAGCATCGGATGCAACTTTCCGGAGAAGTCGAACCGGGCACGCCGCAGCATAATGACACTGTGTTTTTCCATGCCCCCGTTGTCATCCGGCTGCAGGGTATAATCGTACTGCGCATCCACAAACCCGTGAATCTGCAGATAGTCGCTGAGCTTCCAATCCCGCACGCGCTTGGCCTTGGTCGGGACAGAGTCAGCCTGCGTCTGCGCCACGGCACGATGCGACGGGCAAAACGCCAGCAACAAGAGGGTCAAAAAAAACGCGAAAACCGTTCTACTTACTGATTTATGAGTCATGTTTGTTCATTACACTTGTGGCGGCAAATATAGTAAAATTACGGACACCAACCGAGTCGAATTATTTTTGTATCTTTGCCGCACTATTTCAAAAAACTTTAAAAACAGAAAAAATGGCATTAGAACAAAAAATCAACGAAGACATCAAAGCGGCGATGCTGGCCCGCGAATCGCAGAAGCTCAACGCCTTGCGCGCCGTCAAGTCCGCCATACTGTTAGCCAAGACCCAAAAAGGCGGCGGCAGCGACCTGGACGAGGAGGCGGAGATCAAGATCCTGAAGCAGCTGGTGAAACAACGCCAGGAGTCGGCCGAGACCTACCGCGCCCAAAACCGCGAAGACCTCGCCGCCGAGGAGCAGTTCCAACTCGACATCATCAAGGGCTACCTGCCACAGATGCTTTCCGAAGAGGAGGTGGAAGCCGCGTTGAAGGGCATCATCGCCGACAACGGGTTCAGCGGCATGAAGGACATGGGCAAAGTGATGGGCATGGCCACGAAGACCTTCGCCGGGAAGGCCGACAACAAACTCGTCTCCGACATCGTGAAACGGCTTCTGGCCCAATAGTTTAAGGAATGAAATATTACATTGTGGCAGGCGAGGCATCGGGCGATCTGCACGCCTCCAACCTCATCAAGGCCCTGAAGGAGAAGGACCCGGCGGCGGAGTTTCGCGGCTGTGGCGGCGACCTCATGCGCGACGCCGGCGCAAAGCTGCTCATCCACTACAAGGACATGGCCTACATGGGCTTTTGGGAGGTGTTCGTGCACCTGCCCGCCGTGCTCGGCAACATGCGACGATGCAAGACCGACCTCCTTGCCTGGCAACCCGACGTGCTCGTCTTGGTGGATTTGCCCGGCTTCAACCTGCGCGTCGCCAAATTCGCGAAAAAGCACCGCATCAAGGTCGTCTATTACATCTCCCCGCAGATCTGGGCCTGGAAAAAAGGGCGCATCAAGCAAATCCGGCGCGATGTCGATGAGATGATGGTGATCCTGCCCTTTGAGAAGGAGTTCTACGCCCGCCATGGCATGAGCGTGCACTACGTGGGGCATCCTTTGTTAGACGCGGTGAGCCGCGACCTGCCGCAGCGCCCCGACGTGCAGCGGTTCCGCGAGAACAACGGCTTGGACAACCGCGACATCGTCGCCCTGCTGCCCGGCAGCCGCAAACAGGAAATATCCGCGCTGTTGCCCACAATGCTGCAGATGGCGGAACGGTTCCCGCAGTACCAGTTCGTGGTCTCCACCGTCTCCTGGCTGCCAAGCTCGCTGTACAACAAGTACCTGGACGGGTACGACGTGGCACGCGTCCGCAACCAGACCTACCCGCTGTTGGCCAATGCCAAAGCCGCCGTCGTGGCCTCCGGAACCGCCACCTTGGAGACGGCCATGATCGGCACGCCGCAAGTGGTCTGCTACGCCGGCAGCGAACTCTCCTACCTGATTGCCAAACACCTGATTTCCGGCATCAATTACATTTCCCTGCCCAACCTCATCCTCGACGCGCCCGTAGTGACCGAGCTTATCCAACACGACTACAACACCGTCCGCCTGGAAAAAGAACTGCGCCTCATCACGGAAGATGCAGGGAACATCTCCGCCATGAAAGCGCAGTATGAGGAATTATACACCCGCTTGGGCAATGGCTCCGCCTCGCGGAAAGCCGCCGAGGTGGTCCTGCAAGCCGCTTCGGAATAACTACCAGACCAGCTTGAAGCCGGTGCTGTGCACATTGATAATCTGCACGTTAGGCTCGCTTTTGAGCAATTTGCGGAGCCGGGTGATATAGACATCCATGTTCCTGCTGTTGTAGAAGCTGTCCTCCCCCCAAATCTTCTTCAACGCATAGCTCCGGTAGAGCACGTCGTTGTGTTTCTCGTAGAGCATGTCTAACAAGGCGGCCTCGCGGGAGGTCATCTTCTGCTCCTGCCCCCCGACGATCAGCGTCTGCCGTTTCCTGTCGAACTGGATGCTGCCGATGCTCACGACATGGCTTTCAGGCTCCTCCTGCACTCCCGTGCGCCGCAGCAGCGCCTGCATCCGCGCCAGCAGAATCTCCATCGTGAATGGCTTGGTGATGTAGTCGTCGCCCCCGATGGAGAGGCCCTTGATCATGTCTTCCTGCATCGTCTTGGCCGTCAAGAAGATAATCGGGATTTTCTGATCCATCTTCCGAATTTCCTGCGCCAGAGTGAACCCATCCTTGATGGGCATCATCACGTCGATAAGGCAAATATCGAACTCATTGGTGCAAAACAGCTCGTAGGCGGCCTCGCCGTTGTTGGCGTGCCGCACGTCAAACCCCTTGCCCGTGAGGACAGTGGTGAGCACCTTGCCGAGGTTCATGTCGTCTTCCGCCAAAAGTACCTTTTTCGCTTCCATTTTTCCACATTTTTTGAAAGAGCAAAAATAAAAAAAACATGGACATACACGGAAGCCGATATTAAAATTTTTTATACCTTTGCGACCGTTTTGGACAAATCGTTTGCTGTTATTATTTAATTGAATTTCAAACAGATATGAAAATCATAACCACCGTAGAGGAATTGATAGACATCGCAGCGCGCGAACGTGCCGCCGGCAAGACCATCGGTATGGTGCCCACCATGGGTGCCCTGCACGAGGGCCACTTGTCACTCATCCGCCGCGCCCGTCAAGAGAACGACACCGTTTTCTGCTCCATTTTCGTGAACCCGATGCAGTTCAACAACGCCGAGGACCTGGCCAAATACCCCCGCACCCTGGAGGCCGACGTGCAGCTGATCGGCGACCAAGCCGACTACGTGTTCGCGCCCACCGTGGAGGAGGTGTTCCCCGTGAAGCCCACGGAAGTCTATGACTTCGGCACCGTGGCCAACGTGATGGAGGGCGCCGCCCGCCCGGGCCACTTCAACGGCGTGGGTGTCATCGTGCGCCGCCTGCTCGAATGGACCCGCCCGCACAAGTCCTACTACGGCGAGAAGGACTACCAGCAGATTGCCGTCATCCGCGAGATGTGCCGCCAATGCCGCATCCTCTCCGAAATCATCCCCTGCCCCATCGTCCGCGAACCCAACGGCCTGGCCATGAGTTCCCGCAACCGCCGCCTCTCCCCCCACGAATTCGAGACTGCCGCCAACATCCACCGCATCCTCGAAGCATCCCGCTCGTGTGCCACCGTACCCGAGATCAAGGCCTTCGTGGAGACGGAAATCGCCAAAATCCCCGAATTCCAGCTCGACTACTTCGAAATTGCCGACGCCGAGACCCTCCTGACCACCGACGACATCCGCAACCCGCACGGTGTCATGGGGTTCATCACCGTGTATGTGGGACCGGTGCGACTCATCGACAATATTAGATATTGAAACATAAAATTCCTTAAACAGCCTCGAAGAGGCAAAACGCACGAAGTGCAATTAACCCCACACAAGCCGAAAGCGCAGTGCGGGGCGCAAGACAAACAACCCCGCAAGCCAAAGGCGCAGTGTGAGGCGCAAGACAAACAACCCACACAAGCCGAAGGCACAGTGCGGGACGCAACGACAAACAACCCCGCAAGCCAAAGGCGCCCTGTGGGACAAACAAACAACCGAAAAATGAACATCGAAATCCTGAAATCGAAGATACACCGTGCCACCGTCACGGAAGCCAACCTGAACTACGTGGGCAGCATCACTATCGACGAGGCGCTGATGGAAGCCGCCAATATGATCGAGAACGAGAAGGTGCAGGTGCTGAACGTCAACAACGGGGAACGCTTAGAGACCTACGTCATCAAGGGCGAGAAAAACTCCGGCGTGATCTGCCTCAACGGACCCGCCGCCCGCAAAGCCTCCCCCGGCGACACCGTCGTTATCATCTCCTACGCCTCCATGGACTTCGAAGAGGCCAAGACCTTCAAGCCCACCATCGTATTCCCGAACGGAGAGAACAAACTTTAGCTGTTGGCTGTTAGCACTATGACTTAGACTTAGACTATGACTTAGACTTAGACTATGACTTAGACTTAGACTATGACTTAGACTTAGACTTAAACTAACATGCTGGCGTTTGACCGATTACAAATCTCCAATCACTAACCGCAAGCTTCAATAACCAATAACCATTATAAAAGAAAGAATGTACAAACTGATATTAATACGCCACGGACAGAGCGAATGGAATCTGTCGAACCAGTTCACCGGATGGACCGACGTGGACCTCACCCCGCAGGGTGTCGAAGAGGCGAAGCAGGCAGGGCGCATCCTGCGCGACGAGCCCGGTCTTGACATCCGCTACACTTACACCTCCTACCTCAAACGCGCCATCAAGACGCTGAATTACGTGCTGGAGGAGATGGACCGGATGTGGCTGCCCGTCTATAAGACCTGGCGACTGAACGAGAAGCACTACGGCGCTCTTCAGGGACAGAACAAGAAGGAGGCAGTATCCGTGTACGGTGAGGAGCAGGTCAACAAGTGGCGGCGCAGCTACGACGTGCAGCCGGAACCGTTAGCCGACGACGACCCTCGCCACCCGAAGTTCGACATCCGCTATCAGGACATCAAGTTCAAGGCCGCCCGCCCCGCCACTGAATCCCTCATGGACGCCACCAAGCGCATCATCCCCCTCTGGAACGTCAACATCGTGGAATCGCTGCGCGAATACAAGCAGGTGCTGGTCGTGGCGCACGGCAACAGCATCCGCGGCATCATCAAGTTCATGAAAAACATGTCGAACGAGGAAATCGTGAAGCTCAACATCCCCACCGGAGTGCCCTTCCTGCTGGAACTCGACAGCGAAATGCAGGTCATCAGCGACCGCTACCTCGGCCTTTCCGAAGAGGAACTGAAAGCCAAGCAAGACGGCGTGGCCAACCAGACCAAGGCGTAACAAATCGTCCCCTTCAGCATTTTCCTACATTTACATACCAAAAGGAACCCCGGACACTTTACCGCGTCCGGGGTTCCTTTTTCATTTCCAAATCCCGCGCCACTCAGCGCAGGGTCCACTGAACAACAAGCCTATTTCAGCCCCCTGTTCTTCAGCAGCGGCTCGATGGACGGTTCCTGGCCGCGGAAGGCCATGTAGAGGTTCATCACATCGTCGGTATTGCCGCGTTCCAGAATGTTGGTGCGGAACGAAGTGGCTGTGGCCGGATCGAAGATGCCGTGGTCTTTGAAGCACTGGTAGGCATCGTTGTCGAGCAGTGCCGACCAGGTGTAGCTGTAGTAACCTGCCGCATAGCCGCCGGAGAAGACGTGTTGGAAGTAGGGGCTTCTGTAGCGGGAGATGATGGACGGAATCAGCCCGATCTTTGCCATCCGCTCGTTCTCGAAACCGGGCTGCGTGAAGTTCACGGGCTCCGTCACGGTGTGGTAGTCCATGTCGAGGATGGAGGCGGCAAGCAGCTCGGTGTTGACGAAGCCCTGGCCGTAGGTGGCGGCCGCCTCGATTTTCTGCACCAGCGCGTCGGGAATCAGCTCGCCAGTCTGGTAGTGGTGGGCATAGACCTTCAGCACCTCCGGCTCGAAAGCGAAGTGCTCCATGAACTGCGAAGGCATCTCCACGAAGTCACGCGGTACGTTCGTGCCCGAGAGGCTGGGATAGTGGCAGCGCGACAGGATGCTGTGCAGCGCGTGACCGAACTCGTGGAACAGCGTCTGCGTCTCGTCGATGTTGAGCATCGAAGGCTTGTCGCCCACCGGCTTGGTGAAGTTGAAGACTAACGACACCACCGGGATGTGGTTGTTGCCGTCGCGGTCGTAGTACTGTTCGCGGAAGTTGGTCATCCAGGCGCCACTGCGTTTGCTCTCGCGCGGGAAAAAGTCCATATAGACCACCGCGATGACTTCGTTGTTGTCAATCACCTCATACACCTTGACGTCCTTGTGATAGACCGGAATCTCAGGATTCTCGCGGAACGTAAGCCCGTAGAGCCGCTCGCAGACATAGAACAGCCCCTTGCGGGCGGAGTCGAGGGCGAGGTAGGGACGGATATCCTCGTCGTTGAGGTCGTATTTCTCCTTACGCAGCTTCTCGGCATAGTAGCGCCAGTCGTATGGCTGCAGCGCGCCGGAAACGCCGTCCTTGTTCATCATCTTCTGATAGAGGGCGGCCTCCTCCTTGGCCTTGGCGAGGGCGGGCGTCCACACTTTCATCAGCAGGTCATAGACGTTCTTGTCGTTCTTGGCCATGCACTCGTCCAAAACGTAATTGGCGTAGTTGTCGAAGCCGAGGATTTTCGCTTTCTCCAAGCGCAAGTTGGCAATCTCATTGATGATCTCCGCATTGCCGTACTCCCCATCGAGGCAACGGGTGGAATAGGCGGTCCAGAGTTCCTTGCGCAGCTCGCGATTCTGGCAATTCTGGAGGAACGGTTCCATGGAGGGCACATGCACGGTGAAGGCGTACTTTCCTTTGGCATCCTTCATGCCGTCGGCCGTCTCCTTGGCAGTGGCCAATTGACTTTCCGTCAGCCCTTTGAGGTCCTCTTCGTTGTCAACAAAGAGCGTGTAGGAGTTGGTGGCTCCGAGCACGTTGTTGCCGAACTTGAGGGTGAGCGCGGAGAGTTTCTCGTTGATTTCGCGATAGCGGGCTTGCTTGTCGGCGGGCACGTTCGCGCCGCCGTGCACGAAGCCTTTGTAGGTCACCTCCAAGAGCCGCTTCTGCTCGTCGTTGAGATTTTCCTTGTCACGGTTCTCATACACCGTCTTGATACGCTGGAACAACTTGTCGTTCAGCATAATGTCATCCTCGTGGCGCGTAAGCATCGGGATGATGGTGTCGGAAAGTTCCTCCATCTCCGGGCTGTTCATGCACTCGGCGAGGTTGAGGAAGACGGCCGACACTTTCGTCAGCAACTCGCCGCTGTATTCGTACGGAATCAACGTGTTGCCGAAGGTAGGCTCCTCGGAGTTGTCGCAGATGGCCTGGATGTTCTCCTTCTGCTGCCGGATGCCCTCCTCGACGGCCGGCAGATAATCGGTGGTTTTAATCTGGTCGAAGGGCGGCACACCGTAAGGGGTGTTCCACTCTTTCATGAAGGGATTGTCGGCCAATTCGGGGCTCTCAGCCTGTTTCTTCTTGCACGCGCCGCCGAGAATGACGGTCGCCAAAGCCAAGGTCATGATGGGAAATTTAGGGTTCATAATATGGAATTTGTTTGTAATTTTTTCCTCGTTCAAACAGTTTGCAAAAATAGCTTTTTTTTGAATGTATTCCTACTTCTTGATGACCCCCCTTGCGAAAACACCTCTGTCCGAAATAATCCTTACAAAATAGACACCGCTGGAGAGCATCGAGACATCCGTACGGGTCGGGTTGCCTTGAAAGCCAGTTGTCTGGACAACCTTCCCGTAAACATCACAGACTTCGATCCGCTGAACGGCAACGTTGTCATCGCTGAAGCGGATGTCTATGTACTCTCGCGCAGGGTTTGGATAGAGGCGGACGAAGTCATCAAAGTTGCCATACCCCCCGATGCCGACCCCGCTTCCGTCCGTCAGACGCAGCTGCACGTCATCCACATACAGCGTCGAAGCCGTTGCCGTGCTGCATCGGAGAACGATGGTTTTTCCGGAACCCGTATAGTTGCTTAGCGGCACGGTATATTCTTGGTGGATAGCGCTCACAACATCCACTGTCCCCACTGCCGTGAACGAACTCTCGTCCTCAAGGTCTTCTAAAACGCCCACTTCGACGGTGCTGCCCGCAGAAGCAGTGATGGCGATGGCTTTCGCATAAAAGGAGACCGTGACAGTGTTGGCGGGAATGCTGTCGTCAAGCCTGGGCAGCACAGCGGCACACACAGGTTTGAACCTGAGAGCGTTGCTCCCAGAATGTGAGTGAGTCGAAATGACAGAGGGGAAATTCGAGCCTGAGAATCGCCACCAGCAGAGGGGGAGGTGCGTATCTTCCGAGAGGTCGTCCTCGAAGTCCCAGATGCGCGGCAGCGAACGAATGCGCCCGCAGTCTGTGGTGAACAGCAACGTGTCCGACGGTTCCTCGGCATTGCAGGTCCTTGTCACGAAAAGTTCGTAAAAGGTAGAAGGCGACAGCCCCGGCAGAGTCGGATTGTCGCCAGTGAGCAAAGCCGTCTGCCACTCGTCACCGTCCACGGGACGATAGTGGACCACGAGGGTGTCATCGGTTTCGGCACCCGTGACGGCCAGCGTGACGGCGACATCTGACAAGTTGAAGATATGAATGGAATCAAACGGTTGACATCCAGTGGTAAACAAGAGGGTGCCGGACGGTGTGCTTTCATCGCAGCTGTGGGTCAGGAACACCTCGTATGGCGTGTCAGGCGAAAGCCCGTCAAGCAGGAAGGAAGGACTCGTCGCGGAGAACGACTGCTCCATCCAGGTTCCGCCGCCTGACGCACGGTAATGCACGATATAGTCAGGATAGTAGCTGTCGAATCCCGTCCAGTGGAGGCGCGCTGAATGGCTCGTCACTTCGCTTGCCGCAAGGTTTTCCGGGAGATGGCACACCGGGATATAATCCAACGTCAAGTCGTCAATATAGATGTCACCGCTGTTCGGTGTCGTCACGTCCTTGATACAAATGTACTTCCCGTTGCCCGTGTAGGAGGAAAGATGCAGGTCGAAATATTGGTAGTCGTATTGGAAGTTGTCAATGCTCTGCACAGGAGTATAGGTCATGGGGTCGTAAGGGTTGCTCATCACGCCGACTTCAATCTCCAGTTCGGGGTTGCTCCAGTAGTCAGAACTTCCTTTCCTCGCATAGAAAGACAGCCTCAGATCCCGGGCCGCTATCGTGTCGTTCAGCGCGGGCAGTATCACATAGGTTCCGCTGGACCTGAAGAAGTTGAACGATGCCCCGCTGTTGTGGGCGTAGTTTGCATCGGGCCAGATGCGCGGGAAACCGTTGTCGTTGGCAGAACGTATTTTCCGCCAGCATTCCGGCATTCGGAGCGAGTCGTCATACTCCTCGAAATCCCAGAATTGCGGCATGGAATCCATGTAGCCGCAAACCGTGGCGGCTACGACGGTGTCTGTCGGGAAGCAGGGGTTGCAGAGCGCCTCCAACACGAATTGATAGACCGTGTTAGACTGGAGGCCAGCGGCGGTGTAGGTGCCGGAAGCCAGAAATCCCGTTGTGTCTGCGAACCACTCCTCGCCATTGGCGGATTTATAGTGGATGACATACCGCGCAGAATCCACATCATGGTCCCAGTTGAGTTCAATGGAACTCGTGGTGGAGTGAGTGGCCGCCAAGTTGGAGGGCCTGGGGCAAGAAGGGGCCGGATAGAGGATCATGTCGTCGATGAGAATCAAGGTGAAAAAGTCCATGGGATACCCGGGGATGACGTTAAGGGCCAGGCAGGTGCCGTTCCCCGTGTAGGAGCCCAGCGGGATATCCACCAGTTTGTAGTTGGCGTTCAGCGGGGGAAGCGTGTCTATCACCTCGAAAGTACTCGTGTCCGAGGGGTCGGTCAAAGCCCCGAGCAAGATGGTGGGCGGGGTGGCCGAAGCATTGACGGTGCCTTTGATGTAGAATGAGAGCTGGAGCTCGCGCAGAGGCCAGGCGAGCGTGTCAACGGGCGGGAGGATGCCGAAGCGGGAGGCCTGGCAGTATAGACGCAGTGCGTGCGACCCGGAGAGGGCTTGGCCGGCGGTGTTGTAAACGTAAGGATAGGTGTTGTCGGCACGGCTCCAGCAGGCGGGCAGCGGGGCGCTGGCCGTGCCGGACGTGTTGTTCGTCTCGAAGTCCCAACGGACGGGCATCTCGCTGATCAGGTCGCACGCCGTGCTGAAGGTCATGACGGAGGTCAGCGAGTCGGGAGCGCAACCGGCAGCGAAACGGCACTCGTAGCGCGAGGAGTGGTCCAGCCCCGCCAAAGTGTATTGCGGACCGCTCAAGGAGACCGTTTGTGTCTCCCACTGTTCATCTCCCTCTTTCCGATAGTAGAAGGTGTGTTGCGGGTTCTCCTGTCGGTAACCTAACCAGCGGATGACCGCCGAATTGGGCGTGATGTCGCTGACGGTGACCTCGTTGATGCGCGGGCAGGCGGGGACCGTGTCGAGAACAACGTCGTCAATGAAGCGGAAAGTGTTCGTCTCCCCGACAAACCGCAAGGCGACAAATGTTCCGTTTCCGCCATACGCATCCAACGGAAGGGTGAACAACCTGTAGTCTGACTGGACTTGCGTAACCGTGTTGACGGGTTGGAAGGAGGCCGTGTCATCAGGGGATGTCATCACACCGACCGTGAACGCTGTCGGATGGGTGCTGTTGGATGAACGCGCATAAAAAGAAAGCTGTAATTTATTGATTTCAAGCACCGTAGTGTCTATTTCGGGCAAAACAAGGAACTGCCGGCCAGCGGCGCTGAAACGCAGGTGGCGTGAACCGGAATGGGCATACGACGGTTCCTCAATCACCCATGCCGCATCGGGATTGTAAACGGTCCAGCAGGCCGGCTGCGGACGGTTGGGCGTGCCGCCAATGTTGTTCGTCTCGAAATCCCACGACGCGGGCACCGCGCCGATCGTTCCGCACGCCGTGTTGAACGTGACCGTCTCAGAGACCTTTGAAGTGTCGCAGCCCGCCACCACTCGCACGCTGTATTGGGAAAGGGGCTGCAGGTCCGTGAGCGTGTACTGCGATGAATCCGCCACGAAGGACAGCGATTCCCAGGCCGTGTCGGATTGCCTCTTGTATTGCACGGCGAAGTCAGGATGCTGCGCGTTGTAGCCCGACCAAGACAGATCCGCCGAAGTCAGCGTGACGTTGTCCACTTGCAAGATGCAGGGCCGCGGGCAGGCGGAGATGGTGTCAATGGACATATCGTCAATATGGATTTCAACGGTTCCGTCGCTTCGGATGGCAATATGGCGACCTGAGCCTGCATAGCCCGACAGCGGAATCTCGAACGCGGACCAGCTGCTCGGAACGTGTGTGATGGATTCTATGGGGACAAAGGAGCTGGAGTCTGCCGGATCTTCCATGACACCGACTTCGACAAGGCCGTATTCCGGTGCCTGGTAACCGCTGCTACGCATTCGGAACGAAACTTGCAAGTCGGCGAGATGATGCGCTGAGGTGTTCACGGGCGGAAGAATGACCCATGTGGAGAATTGTTGGTAGTCGCTCAGGGCGAGGAAATGCTCCGTGTATTGTTGAATATGAATGGTTGCGGGATTCCGGCCGATTTGCATCCAGCAGTCCGGGAGGACAGGCGTGGAGTAAAGCGTGCTGCTGTCCGTCCCGAAATCACACGCCCAGGGCAGCGAGTCGATGCCCGCGCAGTAGGTGCTGACCGACAGCATGGGAGATGCCAAGCTGGTGTCACAGTCGGGGATAAGGCAAAACTCATACAATGTGTGGGGTGACAGCCCGGTTACAGGTAACGAGAGGTCTTGCGGGGCTGCGGGAACGCTTGTCCACACGCTGTCACCGGTTTGCCTATATCGAAGGTGACATCCGTCCGGAAGGCTGACACTGTTCTCCCAATGCAGCACCAGGGAAGTGTCGGTCAGCTGAGTGGCATACAGATTGTACGGGGGCAGGCAGTCCGTCAACGGGTATAGGTTTATGTCGCTCAACCGGGCTCCGCATAGCCAATTACTGTGGGAATCCGTTATCTTGAGTGCCACCCTGTTGCCCTGTCCCTGGTAACCGGCAAGCGAGACCCAATACGGCTGGGCGGTGTTAGGGATGTGGTGGAGGGTCTTCAACGGCACGAAGGACGCAAGGTCGCAGGTGTCTTCCCAAATGCCAACCTCAATGGTGGGGGTGTAGAGCGCATACCCGGATCGAGAGGCCGAGAACGAAAGGCAAAGCTGGCCGACATGCAGCACAGCGGTGTCGATGGGGGGCAGTGCAATCATGCTGAACGCGTCTGGGAAGGTCAGGTAGTCATGCGGTCTGACGCCCCAGACGTTACTGCCGTAGTAGCGATACGGCAGATAGGCGGTGCTCGCGGTGTCTGTATTCCGTACTATCCAGCAGGCGGGCAGGCGGAGGAGATTCTCGGAAGTGTCAACCTCAACTGTCAGCGGGACTGCCGCGACAAGGCAACTGTCGTTCTGCGCTTCACCGCACAAAGCGGAAAACAGCATGGTCACGAAAAGAAGAAAAGAAAAACGTCCACCATGCGAGAAATTCCTTCCGTTTGCGGTATTCGGGATATAGAAGCCTTCGTTTTTTTTCATAGCAAACTGTCTTTTTTCAGATTCATCCCGCAAAAATAGTAATTTTTCGGAAAGACGCACCTGGAAAATGCCTAAGTCCAAGTTCATTGGTCATCGCTTGTTTTCGCAACCCTGACAATTCATCACAAACAGCGGCAGACACAGCGAAACCTTACGAAGTTTGAAAATATAATTAACAATAAATTCTTAAAATTATTACACATATAAACACTAATGCATTGATATTCAGTAAAATAAAAATTTCCAGAAAACATCAATAGCGATTGATTTTTATTGTATCTTTGCGGCGCGTTTTTAATATACATCAAAGACTATGCAAAACGAAGTAGCACGTAAGGATTTTGACATGCCACAATTAAGGCAGATGGTGTTGAAGAACACCGAGAGAATTGACAGAAACGAACTGATGATCAATCAGATGCGTATGGAAAACATGGAGTTTGCACGCAAAGCCGCCGAGCGCGACGAATGGCTGGAGAACTCCCGGAAGGAGCACGACCGCTGGGCCCGCCACATGAGGGAGACCTTGGACGAAATCGCGCAAATCACCAAGCAATCGCAGATTGAGCAAGAGAAGAGAGAACGGGCGAGAGAGCAGGAAAGGCAACTGCGAGAACGGGAAAGGGAGCAGGAAAGACAAGAACGGGACCGAGAGCAGGAAAAGCGGAAGCGCGAACTAGATGCTTTGTTCGCGGAGACCGACCGACAGCTGAAAGAGACCTCCTTGGAAGTGAAACGGCTCTCCCGTCAACTCAGCGGCACCACAGGACATATCGTGGAAGGTCTGGTCAGTTCCTCGACAGAGAGAATTTTCCAGAAGGCTGGACTCGAACTGCACAACAGCGGCAGAAATCTGAAAAGGAGCATTCCGTCTGAAAAAATCGCGATGGAAGTGGACGTCCTGCTCAGCAACGAAGAAATGGCGATACCCGTCGAGGTCAAGGCCAACTGCACGGAAGCCAACGTGAAAAGATTCCTGCACCAAATGGGCCATTTCCGGCGGCTCTTCCCCGAATACGACGGCAAAGAGGTGTATGCCGCCATGGCCGCCATCAACTACGAAAAAGGGGCCGCAGAACTCGCCCACAAAGAGAAGCTCCTCGTCATCCGTGTCAACAGCGACGACATTTTCTCCATCGACTCCTTCGAAAGGGAAGACCTGCGGAAATTCTGAGACCTGAAAAAGACAGGGCACGCTGACTCGACCGCATGCATAGTGCAATCCACATGGCGGGTGAATCAACTATTTTTGTATTTTTGCCGTCCGTTTGAAAAAGCATACATTATGGTTAAACCGTCCATCCCCAAAGGCACCCGAGACTTCACGCCCGTCGAAATGATGCGGCGCAATTATATCTTCGACACCATCCGCAACGTTTTCCACAGGCACGCATGCCTCCCCATCGAGACACCCGCCATGGAGAACCTCTCCACCCTCATGGGCAAGTACGGCGAGGAGGGCGACCGCCTGCTGTTTAAAATCCTCAACTCCGGGGACTTCACAAAAGGAGTTGACTTTCATGACGAGAACAAGTCCGTCAACAAGCTGGCCTCCGAACTTTGCGAGAAAGGCCTGCGCTACGACCTGACGGTACCGTTCGCCCGCTTCATCGTGCAGCACCAAAACGAGCTCACCTTCCCGTTCAAACGCTACCAGATGCAGCCCGTCTGGCGCGCCGACCGACCGCAAAAAGGCCGCTACCGCGAGTTCTACCAGTGCGACGTTGACATCATCGGCAGCAACTCACTGCTCAACGAGGCGGAACTAGTCGAAATCACCGACGAGGTGTTCCGCGCTTTCGGCATCAATATCGTCATGAAAATCAACAACCGCAAGATACTCAGCGGCATCGCCGAAATCTTCTGCAACGCCGACCAAGTCACCGACCTGTGCGTGGCCCTCGACAAACTCGACAAGATCGGACGCGAGAAGGTGTGCGAAGAGATGCGCGAGCGCGGCATCTCGCAGGAGTCCATCGATGGACTGTCGCCCCTGTTCGAACTCAGCGGACTCTCCAACGACGAGGTATTAGACAAACTGGCCGCAATGCTCGCCACCTCCGAAACCGGCATGAAAGGCGTGGAGGAACTGCGCAAAGTCCTTGACTACACGGCCAAAATGCAGATAGCCACCGAGCTGGAAGTCGATGTGACGCTGGCCCGCGGTCTGAACTACTACACCGGCGCCATCTTCGAGATCAAGGCGAAGGACGTGGCGATGGGCAGCATCTCCGGCGGCGGCCGCTACGACAACCTTACCGGCATCTTCGGCCTGAAGAACATGTCCGGCGTGGGCATCTCCTACGGTGCCGAACGCATCTACGACGTCCTCAACGAGCTGAACCTCTTCCCGCAACACATCCTCACCCCCATCACCGCCATGTTCGTCAACTTCGGCGGCGACGACGAACTCTACGCATTGCAAGGGCTCAAACAGCTCCGCGACACCGGCATCCCGTCGGAAATCTACCCCGATAGCGCCAAAATCGGCAAGCAGATGAACTATGCCAACGCAAAAGGCATCCCCTACGTCATCATGGCCGGCGAGAACGAACGCACCCAAAACCTCTACACCCTCAAGAACATGCAAACCGGCACCCAGCAAACCCTTTGCTTAGACGCCCTAATTAACACATTAATACATTAATCCAAAAAGGGCTGTAAGCCCGACCTATGTCAACCCAGGGTGAGCGAAGCGAGCCCTGGAAGCAACGCCAGGGCGGACGAAGCGAGCCCTGGGGATAATGAAATATGGAAGAAGAACCCAAAATAGAAGAGACAACCCAAAGCCCGCGAAAACGCCACTCCCTCAAAGTGTGGGTACGAACATTCTGGTACAAAGTACTGGAATACACGCACTTGAAAGATGACACGGACTACGAAGCCACCGTCAAGTACATCTCCGACGGCGTGGAGTTCCGTGGCATGAACCTGTGGGTGCTGGCCTTCGCCATCATCGTGGCCTCTGTGGGCCTGAACGTCAACTCCACCGCCGTCATCATCGGCGCCATGTTGATTTCACCCATCATGGGCCCGATCATGGGTATCGGCCTCTCGGTGGGTATTTTGGACGAGCACTTGCTGAAGAAATCACTGCGAAACTTCATCATCATGGTGATTATCAGCCTGATAACATCAACCTTATACTTCCTGATCTCCCCGTTGAGCGAGGCGCAGTCAGAGCTGCTGGCGCGCACGCGGCCCACCATCTTCGACGTCATCATCGCCTTCTTCGGCGGGCTGGCGGGCATCGTGGCCACCTCGCGCAAAAGCCAGCCCTTCACGGTCATCTCCGGCGTGGCCATCGCCACCGCCCTCATGCCGCCGCTCTGCACAGCAGGCTTCGGCCTGGCCACCTGGCAACTGCGCTACTTCGGGGGAGCCTTCTACCTCTTCTTCATCAATTCCTTCTTCATCGCCCTGGCCACCTTCGTCATGGTGCGCTTCCTCGGCTTCCCGGAAGTTCGCTACATGAACGACTCCCGCCTCAACGCCGTGAAACGCATGATCTACGCATTCGCCATCCTCGTGATGATTCCCAGCGTCTTCATGGCCATCAACCTTGTGCAAGAATCAGCTTTCAACACCCAGACCATCAAATTTGTGCATGATATCCAGCTGACACCGTTCTTTGATAACGTGCAACTGATCGACTCCCAAAAAAAATATGCCAAAAAGTCGCAAACGCTGACGCTACGGGTCATCGGGAAACCCTTGACGGACGAGGACATCGAACGCATGGAGACCATCATGCAGACCGAATACGGCCTCGACCGCGCCAAATTGGTCGTCAAACAGACCGAAGGGCTTCTTGATGTCACCCGGCAAAACCAGGTCATCGAGGACATCATCGACAAGAAAGATGATGTAATCGCTCGCCAAGACTCCACCATCGCGGAACTGCGGGCTGAACTGCACAAACTGACCGGATCGTCTGAAAACACGGAACAATTAGTGAAGGAAATTTACACACAATATCCTGACATACAACAATTTGCAGTTTCTTCCATGGATTGCTACGACACCAAGAGTTTGGAGCATCACGCCATGCCGATCGTCTATGTGAAATGGAAGGACGGGAGAGCCCACCCAGAAGCGGAAAACAGGCTGATAACGTGGCTGAAAGTGCGTCTCGATGTGGAGTCCATCGAGCTGATACGAGGAAAATGACAAAATAAACGTGACTAATAAAATTATTGTATATATTTGCCGCGTCTTTTTTTCACCAAATTTAAATACGTTATGAAAAAAATCATCATTCTCCTTTGCGCTGTGGCAGCCATCTTCGGCATGACCTCCTGCAAAAAAGCATCCCCGACAGACACGGTCAACGCGTACTACAAAGCGCTCCAAGCCGGCGACTACGAAAAAGCGTTCACCTACACTGACATCACCGACAAAGAGGAAGTAAAGAAACAGATTGAGAAATTTCAGGGCTTCAATGTGAAAATTGTCAGCTATGAGATTCTCTCTGAAACGATTTCCGATGACGGAAACAGCGCCGTGGTGGAAGTGAAGCAATCCACAACATCTGCCTTCAACGAGACACCCGAAGAAGAAACCAAGAAACTGGATCTTGTCAAGGTGAACGGCAAGTGGCTGCTACATGAATAACCACCTGATTTACAAAACAAATCATAGGGACGACCGACGGGTTGTCCCTATTTTGTTGCACGGGTGCTGCGTGACCGCTTTCGCAAAGAAATGCGTTGCCTTCTTTTTCACCACAAAACAGATTTTTTGTATTTTTGCGACCTTAAACAAGAAGTGCGTTAATGAATAAAATTAAAGATATGAAGAAACAGTTATCCCTTATTTCAGTGTTTTTCGTGTTTTTGGCCATGGGTTTCGGCGATGCTGCCGGCCAACTGGTCTCCGTGGTGGAGAAAGCTTTCAACGTCTCCCCTTTCACCGCGTCGTTAGTTTCCCTCTCAGGTATGATCATGTTCGGCGTGCTGTCGGTGCCCACCGGCGTTTGGCAGTCGAAGATCGGCAAGAAGAAGATGCTCACCATCGGGCTGATCCTCTTCCTCGCCGGCGCGGTGCTGCCCATCCTCGCCTTCAACTTCCCGGTCATTCTCTTGGCAGTGCTGCTGATGGGCGCGGGTGCCACCATCCTGCAGGTCTCCGGGAACCCGCTGATCCGCGATGTCTCCGATGAAGGCAAGTATTCCAGCATGCTCTCCTTCGCGCAGTCGCTGAAGGCCATCGGCACGCTCTCCACATCGCTGATTCTCGTGCTCATTGGCACCTCGCTGATGAAATACGGCTGGTTCTCGTTCACCCCCGAGGGCGGCGAAACCATCGACATGGGCTTCCGCATCCTCTTCCCGATATTCGCGGCGGTGCTGCTCATCACGCTCGTCATGGTCGTGGTGTTCGTGCCCGACAACGCCAGCAAGTCGGACGAGAAGCCGACCACCCTGGGCAACTGTATCCGCGCCTTGGGCGACCCGTTCATCCTGATGATGTTCCTCGCCATCTTCTTCTACTGCGGCGCAGAGGCCTCGATGTTCAACCGCATTCCGTCGATTCTGAGCGAGAACACGAGCGTGACCCCGGCCATGGGCAACATCGTGCTGATCATCTCCCTGTTTGTGGGCCGTTTCCTCGGCGGCGTCATCTTGCAGAAGATGAGCGCGAAAAAATTCCTCGGCATCACGGTGGCGATCTCCATTCTCGGCAACCTGCTGCTGTTCCTGCCCTACAACGCCTTCACCACGTGGCTGAGCTTCATCCTCATCGGCGTGGGCTTCGCCAACATCTTCCCGTTGGTCTTCTCCATCTGCGTCGATCACAAGCCGGAGATGTCGAACGAGATTTCGGGCCTGATGACCACGGCCATCGTGGGCGCCGCCATCGTGCCGCTGCTCACGGGCGCCATGGCGGGCATCGGCATCCGCTATGCCTTCCTCGTGCCGCTCTGCTGTCTGTGCTATCTGTGCTTCGTGACAGCGAAAGTGGCGAAAGAGAAATAACCACTCATAAGAAGAAGGTCCAACATTACAGACAGCTGCGACCCGAGTCGACAATCTATGGCGAATACGGCCCAAAGAGCTGCCACCATAGAGGAAATGATAGGCTATGGGGTATATTTCACCATCAACCTTATGCAAAAGTTTGGAAAGACGACAACACTTTGCATGATCTGGCGCAGCACAAATATGGGCAACGAGACCGATCCGCAATGGGTGGAAGCAAACGGGAGTCTTGGAATCTCTTGAAAGCAAGACATTCGCAAGCAAAAAGCGCCTTCGCCAAGCACTTAATTGACCCAAAATGCACTATTTAAGTAATCGATTTTTGATTTTCAGATTAAACAAAAAGAATATGAAAAAACCAATCCTTCTCCTGATCGCAATCCTGACGGCGGCGTTCGCCTTTGCGCAGTCGCAGTACGTCAACCCGCTCGTCGGAACCGACGGGCACGGCCACACCTACCCCGGTGCCATCCTGCCCTTCGGCGCCATCCAGCTCAGCCCAGACACCCGCTTAGAGGGCTGGGACGGCTGCTCCGCCTACCACTACAGCGACAAGCGCATCTACGGCTTCTCGCACACCCACCTCAACGGCACCGGCTGCGAGGACTACGGCGACATCCTTGTCACCCCGTTCCTCGGCGAGCCCTCCGTCATCAACGAGAAGTACGCCCTACCCTTCTCGCACGACCACGAGACCGCCGAGCCCGGCTACTATGCCGTGAAGTTCGACAACGGCATCACCGCCGAGATGACCGCCGCCAACTACGTGGGCCTGCACCGCTACACCTTCGCCAAGAGCGGCAAACGCGGCATCATCGTCGATTTGCAACACCGCGACAAGACCCTGGAAAGCTACATGACCCTGAAGGCCAGGGACCTCGTGGGCTTCCGCCGCTCCGACGCGTGGAATCCCGACCAATACTGCGCCTTCTCCCTCAAGACCTCCGTACCCCCGACGGAAATCGTCTATTACCAAGATGACAAACCCGTGAACCTCAAAGAGATAAAAGGCAAAAACTGCAAGGCTGTCCTCTACTTCGACGAGAAAGTCAAGGAGGTGGTTGTGAAGGTGGCCATCTCCGCCGTGGATATGGACGGCGCCATCAACAACCAGACCGAAGTCCGCGACTTCAACTTCGACCGGGTGCGCAAACAGGCCACCGAGACCTGGAACAAGGAACTCGGCAAAATCAAGGTGGAATCGAAGAGCGAGGAATTTCTTCGCACTTTCTACACCGCTCTGTACCACTGCTTTACATCCCCATACCTCTACTCCGACATCGACGGACGCTATCGCGGAGCGGACCAGAAGACGCACAAGACGGACGGGAAGCACCAGATGTACACCGTCTTCTCCTTGTGGGACACCTACCGCGCCCTGCACCCGCTGCTCAACATCATCGACCAGAAACGCAGCGCAGACTTCCTCTACACCTTCCTGAACCAGTACCGGCAGCAGGGCTACCTGCCCATGTGGGAGCTCTCGGCCTACGAGACCTGGTGCATGATCGGCTACCATGCCGTGCCTGTGATCTTCGATGCCTACATGAAGGGAATGCGCGACTATCCCGCCAAGGAGATGCTGGAGGCGATGGTCGCCACCGCCAACCTCAAGCGGCTGGGCCGCCCCGAATACGCCCAATACGGCTTCGTGCCCGGCGACATGGAGAACGAGTCTGTCTCCAAAACCCTCGAATACGCCTACGACGACTGGTGCATCGCCATGTTCGCGAAGGAAATCGGCGACAAGGAGGTTTACAACAAATACATCCGGCGTGCCCAATCCTACAAGAACATCCTGGACCCCAACGGATTCATGCGCGGTCGCATGAACGGCGGCTTCATGACCCCGTTCAACCCCCGCGAGGTCAACAACTTCTTCACCGAGGCCAACTGCTGGCAATACACCACCTACGTGCCGCATGACTTCAACACCTACATCGACCTGATGGGCGGCCCCAAGAATATGGAGCAGTTCCTCGACCGTCTCTTCAACTCCAGCTCCGAAATGGCCGGCCGCGCCCAGGCGGACATCACCGGTGTCATCGGCCAATACGCACACGGCAACGAGCCGAGCCACCACGCCGCCTACCTCTACAACTTCGTGGGCCGTCCGGACAAGACCCAACAACTGGTCAAGAAGATCCTCGTCAACCTCTACACCTCCAAGCCCGACGGCCTCTGCGGCAACGAGGACTGCGGCCAGATGTCGGCTTGGTACGTTTTCAGCGCCATGGGCTTCTACCCTGTTTGCCCCGGCAGCAACCAATACATTATCGGCTACCCGCTCTTCGACAAGGCCACCATCACTCTCGAAAACGGCAAAACATTGATTATCAGCAGAAACAACGACAAACCGTTCATACAGTCGGTCACCCTGAACGGCAAAGCGCTGGATCGTTCCTATCTCACCTACGACGAGATTTCCAAAGGCGGCGAACTGGCGTTCACCATGGGCGACAAACCGAGTGACACCTGGGGCAGGGGCAAAAACAACGAGCCCGTGACGCGCATCGACCCTGCAATGAACATCGTGCCTGTGCCGGTCTTCTCCACCGACAAGGTCTCCTTCCAGGACCAGACCCACGTGGCGCTGCGCGTGCCGAAAGTGAACAACGATGGGTTTGAAAGAAGGTCGAAAGACACGAAACCGAATTTGGACACCAAAGTGCGTGCTACCACTGAAGACAGACGCGACATGCTCGTTGGCCCGAAAGTGGAAAACAGCCACTACGAAATCTTCTACACCACCGACGGTCGCGAGCCCTCGCCCAAGACGGGCATCCACTACACAGGCCCCATCCTTGTCGACAAGGACATGACCATCAAGGCGGTGGCCGTGGATGCCAAAGGACGGAGCAGCCAGGTGGCGGAAGCACACTACATCCGTTACACCCGCGACAAGGACCTCACCTACGTCACCAAACCCGACCCGCAGTACTACGCTGGCGGCGATGCGGGGCTGGTCGATAACCTCCGCGGCAAGGTGAACTATCGCATCGGCGGATGGCAAGGCTTCACCACCGATTTCGAAGTCGTCATCGACCTGCGCGAGACCAAAAAGTTCACGGAAGTGGGTGCCGGCTGCTTAGAAGAGCAGCGTGCCTGGATTTTCTACCCGCGCGGCATAGAGGTCTATGTCTCCAACGACGGCAAGGACTACACCCTGTTCGGCAAGAAGAACATTGATGTTCCAAGAGCCGACGGCGCACACATTGACGACTTCACGGTCAACGGCAAGGGAAACGCCCGCTACGTGAAGATCAAGATCCAGAACTACGGCAAGATGCCCGAATGGCACATCAGTGCCGGTTCTCAGGCCTGGTTGTTCGTGGACGAGGTGTGGGTGAAGTGAACGAATAACGAGTAAATGACAAGAGCGAAGGTTGAAAAATCTTCGCTCTTTTTTTTCCAAAAAAAATTCACCAAACTTTTGCTATACAAAAAAAAGGTATATTTGCACCCGATAGATTAACAGCAATTTACATCAGAAATGTTTTAAGGGGTTCGCATCTATTGCCAGATGAAATACTGACACTGATTGTCAGTAATTTTCATTATCAAAGGTGACAATCTTTATCAAATAAAAATCTTAATTTTGCCACATGAAAAACATCATCATTTCTCATGTGCGAATGTCCGATAACGCCATTCAATCAAATAACGACCATCAACGTGGGGTCGCAGAAAGGGCGGAATCCTTTGCTGCAGAGTTCGGTATGGGTGAATGGGGGAGAGTTTTGGGTCTGTTGCATGACAAAGGCAAGGATAAGAAGGCATTTCAACAACACATTATTAAGGAGAGTGGGTTGGATCCGTCTGTCAGGGTTGAGGGCGATTACAAACACGCGTACGTTGGCGCTTTGTTGGCAAAACAATTGTTTCCAAAGTATCATCTATTGATGGACAATGTCTTAATGGGGCATCATCGTGGATTGTATGATGCTGGAGACATGCAAGAAGTTATGAAATTGCAAATTCCTAATGATGTAACAGTCAATCAAATCAGTGCGCAATTTTCAGTTCCGAAATTACAAAAACCAAGTGATTTTCATCATCTGCAAAGAATGTTATTCAGTTGTCTTGTCGATGCTGACTACTTGGACACAGAAGACTTCATGCAGCCTAAGCAAAGCAAATTGAGAGGAAAATACGAATCGTTGGAGGAGATGGAAAAGAAGTTGGATGCTTTTCTTGAAAGTTTAAAGAAAAATGCTCCTGACACCGAAGTAAACAGAATCAGAAATGGGGTGCAAAGTTGCTGTTTGAAGGAAAGCGTTAATCAACCAGGGTTTTATAGTTTGACAGTTCCAACAGGTGGTGGAAAAACGATAGCATCGGTCCTTTGGGCTATCAAACACGCAGTAAGGAACGGCTTGAAACGAATCATCATCGCTATTCCATACACAAGTATCATCACTCAAACGGCGAACGTATTAAGAAATATTTTCGGGAAAGAGAATGTGTTAGAACACCATTCCAATGTGGACGGTTCGGAACGAAACAACAAAGAATTGTCACAACAATTGAAGCTGGCTACTGAAAATTGGGACTATCCCATTGTGGTGACCACCAATGTGCAGTTGTTTGAGTCATTGTTCAGTAACAAACCTTCTGATTGTAGGAAGCTTCACAACATCGCCAAAAGCGTTTTGATTCTCGACGAAGTGCAAACTTTGCCGATGGAGTTCCTCCAACCGATTGTGGATTCGTTGGATACATTGCAACGGATGTTTGGCGTTTCCATTCTTTTCACGACGGCAAGCCAACCTGTCCTTACGGGAAAGATTGTCGGGTCCAATCCATACGTTTCTTTTGACGGATTGCCATCTGTACATGAAATCATTCCGCCTGATGCCAATCTTCACGAAAGATTGCGTCGCGTAGATCTGTTTTTTGATAACAAGCGGCGGAATTATGATGAGATTGCATTGGAAATTGCCAAGCATCAGCGTGTTTTATGTATTGTAAACACAAGAAATGATGCAAGGGAGATATACAACCGTTTACCCAAGGAGGGTATTTGCCTGCATTTGTCGAGAATGATGTGCCCCGACCATGTGAAGGAGGTTATTAATAAGGTAAAGTTGGCTTTAAAGCAGGATTCAAACACAATCATTCGCGTGGTTGCCACACAATTGATAGAGGCAGGTGTGGACATCGATTTCCCAGTGGTTTTCCGACAAGAGGCGGGACTTGATTCCATCTTGCAAGCAGCGGGAAGATGCAATAGGGAGGGAATGTTGGCCAAGGGTCAGACTTTTGTGTTCGGGTTGGACAAGCCTCTTCCCAGTGGATTCATTTCTCAGACCAACAATGCCCGAAGAAATATGGGAACTGGCTTGGATTGGTTTTCTCCTGAAGCGATGGAGGCTTATTTTCTGCAACTGTATTCTCGCATTCCGACGTTCGACAAGGCAAACATTAAGGATTTGTTGTACAAACCTGAAATGCAATTTGAAACAGCCGCATGCGTGTTTCGGCTAATTGACGACAAAACGACTTCCGTCATTGTCAATTGGAAGAATAGTTTGGAGTTGGTCAATCGGCTTAAGACAGAAGGTGTTTCGTATGCATTGATGAAAGCCTTGTCGCAGTACAGCGTCAATGTCCGAAACAACGACTTGAAGAAACTGACAGAAGCGGGCATCATCGAAGAAGTTTTGGAAGGTGTGTATGTCATTATGGATCAAGGTTTTTATGACAAAGAGGTGGGTTTGGTGACAGACAATCATTGGTTAGAAGAATCATTAATAGTTTGAAATATGGAATATTACGACAAAGAATTTTGTTTGGAAGTATGGGGCCCGATGGCCTGTTTCACCCGACCAGAGCTGAAAGTAGAGCGGGTGAGCTACGATGTCATCACCCCATCGGCCGCGCGAGCTGTGTTTGAAGCCATCTTTTGGAAACCTGCCATTCACTGGCAAGTGACTAAGATCGAGGTGCTTAACCCCATCAAATGGACTACCATAAGGCGCAACGAAGTGGGTGCCGTTGCGTCTAAGAATCCGATTTTCATTGAAGATAAGCGCCAGCAAAAGAACTCGCTGTTGCTTCAGGATGTCCGTTATCGAATTTGGGCAAAATTGGAATTCATTCCCAAGTGGAAACGGAAAGAGACCCGAAATGCACAGATTGATGCAGAGGAGGCGGACTTGCTTCGCAAAGATGAAAACCCTGGCAAGTACAACGCGATGTTTGAGCGACGTGCAAGCAAGGGACAGTGCTTCAATCAACCTTATCTCGGCACACGCGAGTTCTCGGCCTCGTTTCGTTTGGTGAACCCCGAACAAGAGGAATTGACACCACCGATTGATGAATGCCGCGATCTCGGTATTATGCTTTACGACATGGATTTTCAGGCCAATCCCGATAAACCCGAAGCCATGTTCTTCCGTGCCAAAATGGAAAGCGGAGTATTAATTGTTCCACCCATTAACAGTGAGGAGGTTTTGAGATGATACTGCAGGCGTTATACGATTATTATAATCGGAGCAAAGGTTCGCTTCCCGCTTTTGGGCGAGAATTGAAAGAGATAGGCTTCTTGATTGTAATTGGCAAGGACGGGAAATTCATACGGTTTGAAGACAGACGTATTGACAAGAAACAAGCCCAACAGTTTTTGGTTAAGAAACATGTAGGCAGGTCGAGTGCACCTGTTGCCAACTATTTGTATGATAATAGCGCATATGTTTTTGGCTATTCTGATAAAGGCGATGTGGATAGTTGCAGAAAATATTTGGAAACATTCATATCGGAAGTGGATGTCATTCATTCTAATGCCAAAGGTGATAAAACCATTGAATCCGTCTTCCAATTTTATCAACAAGACATGGCTACCGTTAGGGAGCAAATGTTTCAAGATCCATTATGGCCAGAAATCTCCAAGAATCTGAATAAAAAGTATTCCACTTTTTCTTTCTTGATTGATGGGGAGACTTCAATTGTTGCAGAGAAGGATGAAATCTTGGATTTGCTAGGTTATGATGACGTGTTTGGGAAGGAACAATTATGCTTGGTGTCAGGTCAAAGAGGCTGTAGTGTGGAAACTACCACAGCTACCATGATCCCTGGCAGTCAGGCAACTGCGAAACTGGTGGCTTTTCAAGTGAACTCAGGCTATGATTCATACGGAAAGGAAAAAGGAGGCAATGCCCCAATCAGCGAAAAAGCTGAATTTGCCTATACCACAGCGTTGAATTTCATGCTTCGCTCTGACTCACGAAACAAGTTTATGATAGGCAACCGCACATTCTTGTTTTGGGCCTCCAAAAATGACGAAGCAGGGAAACAAGCAGAAGAAAGCATTTTCAATATGTTTGGGTTCAGCGAACAGGAAGATGACCCCAATAAAAACATCGAACAAGTTAGAAAGACGTTCAATGCCATTTATTCCGGTAGTTTAAGAACTTCGTTGGACGACAAATTCTACATTCTGGGACTTGCACCAAATTCGGCACGAATTGCCGTGACCTATTGGTCGGAACTCCCTTTGAAAGAGTTTGCGTCCCTCATTCTCCGCCATTTCGATGATATGGAAATCGTTGACACCCGTAAAGAGAAGAGACCATACATGGGGCTTCGTTCCATCTTGGCGGCGGTCACATTGGGCGGTAAATCATCAGATGTTACGCCGAATTTGCCCGAAGCTGTGGCGAAAAGCATCTTCCAAGGACTCCCATATCCTTATACGCTATTTGCCGGGTGTATTCGTCGGATTCGTGCTGAGCAAAGTTTGAACATCACCCGCGCTGCCATCATAAAGGCCTATTTGAATAGACAACAAAATGATAATCAACAAAAAATAGAAAAGATGTTAGACAAAGAAAACACCAACCAAGGCTACCTTTGTGGCCGTTTGTTTGCCGTGCTTGACAAGATTCAAGACGAGGCGAACAACCAACACTCCATCCGTGAACGTTACATGAACTCGGCAAGTTCAACACCTGCCGCAGTTTTCGCCACCATCCTTAACCTGTCCTATCACCATTCAGAGAAACTGAATGAGGGACGGAAGGTTTGGTTTGAAAAAATCAAGCAGGAAATCGTTGACAAGATTAGTCCCGACGGTTTCCCGACGCATCTTGACCTACAAGACCAAGGGCGGTTCTTTGTGGGATACTATCAGCAAACGCAACAGTTCTATACCAAGAAAGACGAACAACAAACGGAAGATTAATAACTTAAAAATAAATTATCATGTCAGAAATTAAGAACAGAATCGATTTTGTTTACCTCTTCGACGTGCAAGACGGTAACCCCAATGGCGACCCCGATGCTGGCAACCTGCCCCGTGTGGACGCCGAAACAGGCATGGGTCTCGTGACCGATGTGTGCCTGAAACGCAAAGTGCGCAACTATGTGCAAGTGGCGAAAGATTGTGCTACTGGCTATGACATCTTCATCAAAGAAAAAGCCGTCTTGAACACGCTCATAGAGAAAGCCCATGAAAATGAATCTGTTAAAGAAGCAAAAGACAAAACATCTGCAGCCCGCGATGTAATGTGCAAGTCTTATTATGATATTCGTGCTTTTGGCGCCGTGATGTCAACGGGTAAGAACGCGGGCCAGGTTCGCGGTCCCATCCAAATGACTTTTGCCCGTTCCGTTGATTCCATTGCCACCGCCGAACATTCCATCACGCGCATGGCTGTGGCAACAGAAAAAGAGGCCGAGAAACAAGGTGGGGACAATCGTACAATGGGTCGCAAAGCTACAGTTCCCTACGGACTCTATGTCTGTCATGGCTTCGTCTCTGCCAATCTTGCCAAGCAAACTGGTTTTTCGGAAGAAGACCTCGAATTGTTTTGGGAAGCCTTGAAAAACATGTTCGACATCGACCGCTCGGCAGCCCGCGGCTTGATGAGCGCACAGAAGTTGATTGTGTTCAAACACGATTCAGCATTAGGGAACGCTCCTGCCAACAAACTCTTTGACCTTGTCAAAATTGAAAAGAACACCACAGATGCACCTCGATCCTTCAAGGATTACAATGTCATCGTGAATGAAACTGCCATACCTGCGGGTGTACATGTTGAATATTTCATTTAAGCAATGTACTCCGAAGACGAAATGCTCATGTTGTCGGGGATACAGCACTTTGTGTTCTGTCCCCGGCAATGGGCATTAATCCACATCGAACAAGTTTGGGAGGACAACAGGCTTACAATGGAGGGTCAATTGCTTCATCAACATGCAGATGATCCGTTCTATCGACAGAAAAACGGCGAATGTATTTCCTTGCGTTCCGTGTCTATCGCTTCTAAAGAGTTAGGTTTGTACGGTTTTTCCGATGTCGTGGAACTAAGGCCATCGGATTGCGCAACGAATTGCATCCTGCATCCCTCATATCCAGGCTATTGGAAACCATTTCCTGTAGAATATAAACGAGGGCATTCAAAACCGGACGAGCGGGATGAAGTTCAATTGGCAGCACAAGTCATTTGCCTTGAAGAGATGCATGACATACGAATTGACCATGCGTACCTGTTTTATTGGGAAAGCCGGCGTCGCGAGGAAATCGAGATGGATAAGAATCTCCGACAGATGACCAGACAATATGCAGACGAAATGCACAAGGTGTTCAAGTCGAGAATTGTTCCTAAAACGGAAAAAAGCCGAAAATGCCATAACTGTTCATTGTTTGACATCTGTCTCCCTACCACCAAAAACAAATCGTTAGTCTCTTACTATTTAAAAAAGAATTTGTATGAGGAAACTCCTTAATGTGTTGTATGTGACCACTCCCGAATCTTACTTGAGCAAAGACGGAATGAATGTGGTCGTTTCCGTTGACCAAGAAGAACGATTCAGAATCCCGATTGTCAACATTGAAGGTATCGTGACGTTTGGTTACATGGGAGCCAGCCCAGGGGTGATGAAGCTGTGTGCCGACAATGGAGTGTCTCTGTCGTTCTTGTCTCCCAACGGCCGGTTTATCGGTCGGTTTCAAGGGCCCGTTCACGGTAATGTTTTGCTCAGGAAAGCACAGTACCAAACTGCCGACAATGAAGATTGTTCTCTGCATTTTGCCCGTTTGTTTATTGCCGGAAAAGTTCAAAATTACAAAGCAATTCTCCAACGATTCATTCGTGACAACGGTTCCAACAGTGACATTGAATCTGCCATCCACTCGTTGGAAGCGAGCAAGCAACGAGCAGTAACGGCAGACAACATTTCCAGTTTGATAGGGATCGAGGGCGATGCTGCGAACAGCTATTTTGAGATTCTCCCGCACCTAATCCTTCACCAGAAAGAAGGGTTCCCTTTCCAAGGCAGAAACAAAAGACCACCCAAAGATGCGGTGAATGCCCTGCTCTCATTCGTATATACCCTATTGGCTAACGAGACAGCGGCAGCCCTGGAGACAGTCGGTCTTGACCCTTACGTTGGTTTTCTTCATTCCCTGCGACCCGGTCGAACCTCTTTGGCTTTGGATTTGATGGAAGAATTCCGAGCCTATCTCGGAGATCGGTTGGTTCTTTCCCTTATCAATCGTAAGCAGGTAGTACCCAGAGACTTCGTAAAGCAGGGTGAAAGCGGTGTGGTAATGACGGAAAATTGTCGCAAGACAGTACTGACGGCATGGCAGAGCAGAAAAAGGGAGACCATCGTACACCCTTATTTAGAAGAGAAAATCCCAATAGGGTTATTGCCCTATGCACAAGCCCTACTGTTGGCAAGGACAATTAGAGGCGACATTGATGATTATCCCGTTTTTTTAATTCGCTGATGCCTATGATGATACTGATAACATACGATGTTGAGACATCGACCCCCGAAGGGGCGAGGCGTTTACGTCATGTAGCGAAAGAATGTCAAAATTACGGGCAGCGTGTTCAGAATTCCGTTTTTGAGTGTGTGTTGACCGAGGCTCAATTTGTAAAGTTGAGAAATAAACTTGCCTCAATGATTGATGACGTGAAAGACAGTGTTCGTTTCTACTTTATGGGGAACAGTTGGAACAGGAAAGTGGAGTTTATCGGGAAAAAGACATGTTACGATGTTACATCAGAATTAATAATATGACAATGCGAACACCGAGCATTGCAAAAAAAAGTGTACTTTCGCGCCGCTTGAGAATGAAAGCGTTATCAAACATACCGCTGTGTACAGGAGCCAACTAGTATGGCAGGTTTTCCGGTTCGCGAAAAGGCTTTCACAAAGCACTGACACAGAGAATCAAAAGAAGCATACAGTCGCGCCCCCCGTGGGCGCGTGGATTGAAACCTGACATCGGACATCTCCTCCCTCAATCCGGCGGTCGCGCCCCCCGTGGGCGCGTGGATTGAAACTATACTGGGGCGTACCCTACGGCTGAACAGTTCCAGTCGCGCC
>JAFXPL010000131.1 GCA_017527945.1 Bacteroidales bacterium
GCTCATGTCAAATGGGGTGATGTTTGTGGCAAGAAAGGGGAGATGGTGCTTACGGCTCCTTTCGAAGGTCGTAAGGACAGCAATGACGGTTTGGCTGTCGCGCATCTTGATCTCGGAGAGGATGCCCCCGAAGATAAAGAATCTCGGAAAGAGATTTTGCGGAAAGTGATGGATGACAATATGGCGGAAATAAATCGGGCTTTTCGTGCCGCACCCGCCTGCAAGCCAGCCATGAAGGATGGAGAACCTGTGCGTTGCAAATTGCATCTGCCGGTGGGATTCACCACGGAGGAGCATGCCGTTAACAAACTAGTAATGCTTCAAGACATCGCCGTTTCTCCAACTGCAAAGCCGTCAAAAGATCGTTACGTTACTGGCATAGTCGCACTCGATGAGCAGCTTGAGCCTGATTTTATAGACATTCCTTGGGTCGGCTACACCTCTGCTGGCGAGTCGGCGGAAAAATAGTTAGTAGTTAGCAGTTGCTGTTAAACATCTTATTAAAAGTGATGTTGTTATGGATAATTATGAAATGCCATCTTAATTGCAATAAGTAATGAAAAACTACCTCATTATCATCGTTTTCTTAGGAAGTGTGCTGGCCGGCATCGGTCAGCCAAGCGGGAGCGGTGCGAACGGGACTTCTGTTCAAAAGCACCCCTTCCGCTTTCATACCTACACTCCGCACATCTATGTGGATGCCTTCCTGAACGACAGCCTGCCCCTCCGTATGGTTTACGACTGCGCTGCGTCCTTCGTATGGTTGGACAGCACGTTTGTGGACAATCATTACGGTTATGAGAGCAAGCTGACTATGGCGTTCGAGGGCATCGGGACGGAAGGACGGCAGGTGGTGAAGGCGTTCCAGGACTGGGACGTCACAATTGCGGGTAAGCGCGAGGAATTCCCGATAATCCCGGCCCCTAACCTGCGAAGCACGTTTTGCGACAGCGTTGACGGGGTGATAGGGCTGGTCTTTATCAAAAAGTATGTTTGGGCATTCGATTTTAAAACGCAGTCGTTTGATATTCTGCCGGTTGTGCCCGATTCGGTGAAGCGGAACTGGCATGCCTTGAAGCTGTTTTATCGGGACAAGATGTACTATTTTGAGGCACCCGCCACACTGTACCTGACGGACAGCGTGAAGGTCTCCGGCAAGTTGTTGTTCGATTCCGGTATGGGAACAGATGTGCGCCTTTTCTCGGATGTTACCCGCAAACTGAATCTCGAAAGTTTGGATATAGATCGGGATACGATAGTATCCAAGGGTGCGTCAGGCAACAGCACGAGCGAGTCCTTTATTGCAAAACGCATTGTAATTCAGAACTTCACGGCGGACTCTGCCGCCATCAGGGCCACGACGGATGCATCCGGCCACGCCAGCAAAGCCCCCTCCAAGGATGTCATCGGCTATTTCGGTTTCGGGTTGCTGCAACGGATGGGCGAGGTGGTGATCGATTTCCCGAGTCAGGTGGTGTATTTTAAACCGAAGGAATGAACAAAGAAGTGGCAATCGGTTCGTGGGATGCTCGGCGAAGCACCTACCGTGGGCGAGGGTCATGTTCAAAGCGGTTATGCTGAAGAATTCGGTGAACAAAACGGTGGAAAGCCGTTAGGGTTGTCGGTTTTATCTGTCGATATTAAAGGATTGTGGCCACCTTGTTCAGAAGGGGTGGTTCACGTCGGGTGCGCTGCTGCTCTTCCACTTCGCGCTGGGCAATGACAAGGCAGTCGTGTTCGTAGCCGTATTGCAGGCGCATCCAGAAATCGTAAGGAATGCCCAACTCCTTTTCCAGTGCCATCGCCACTGCGGTGGTGAAACTGCGCTTGCCCTTGATAAGCTCGTTCAGATGGCTGGGTTGGATGCCTATTGCTTTGGCCAGCTCTTTTTGTTTGATGCCGCGCTCTTTCAGCTCCTCGGCAAGTGTTTCTCCGGGATGCACCGCCCGGAAAGCTGTGATTCTGTTATCGTTGTCCATAGTGTGATTCATCAAGTTCTATGACGATTATTCTTATTCCATTTTCCAATTCCTGAAACAAAAGCCGTTCTACTCTTCCATTCATCACTCTCACTGAGCTCAATCCAATTTTCCTGAGCTGCTCGTAATGCAGATAGCTCAACTGTTTCAAGTCGCTGCACTTGGCAACACCCTGCAAATCGTTAAACACACGGTCTAAAGCCCATAAGAATTTCTTGTCTCGGGTGTATTTTTTGTACCTTTTGCTATTGTGAGTCGTTATAAGTTTTTCTAATTCAACATCTTCAAATGATACGTTCATTGTTTTGAGAGTTTGCAAAAGTAATAAAAATTCCTAATATTGGGAATTTTCTTGTTTTCTTGTTTAAATTTTTCACGGCCAAAGATACGAAATCAAACTGTACAGAAATCGTCTCTTGTGATTTTGTCATAAGTTACCATTTGCGGTAACTTTGTTGCAGTTAGAGAGATAAAAATAGATAAAGTTGTTATATGGGTTTAGATTGCCTCCTTTCAAAAAAAACACATTTGGAGATTATTTCGGAGAAAATCAAAAAAAATGGACGCAGAATCGCATACACGCCGCCGGACACGCCAACAATGCGGGTCTGCACACTTGACGGTGTATGGGCAAACGGTTACGGGATGATGTTCCGGCGGCGATATTTGTTGCCGATAATCACGGATTTACGGGTGGGCGAGCGTTAGGGATTGAAGCGTCGTCTCCTACGCGCCGGAACGCCCAAATAAACAATAAAACGAATAAAATAGCCACAAACTAATTATTTAGTTGTATAATTAAAAAATTAGTTGTATCTTTGCCGCGTAATTGATTATGAACTTAAAACCAAAGGATTATGAAAAGAATCATGGTGGCCATCCTCGTGATGGTGGTGACAGGAATGGCGTTCGCGCAGCAAAACGATACCGTTTCAGTCGCAAAGTCGGACACCATCGCCCCAAAGAAGACAACTGAACTGCCCGAAGTGGGCATCACCGCGAAGAAGCCCGTCTATATGAACGATGGGGAAAAGACGATGTACAATGTCTCGGAAGACCCTGCGGTTCAGTCGGGTACGGCGGCGGACGCGCTGCAGAACGCGCCGGGCGTGGAGGTCGATGTGGAGGGCAATATCACCCTGCGCGGAGTCTCATCGGTACAGATATGGCTTAACAATCGACCTGCCAACATGAACGCCGAAGCCCTCAAAATCCTTCTGCAGCAGATGCCGGCCAGTGACATCGAGAAGATTGAGGTCATCAC
>JAFXPL010000132.1 GCA_017527945.1 Bacteroidales bacterium
ACTTGAAACTTGAAACCTAAAACCACCATGCTCATCGCTTTAATCATCGTTTTGATCCTTTTTCTTCTTCCAGATTTGTACATTTCCCTCGCGTTTCTTCGCGGGGCTGCGCTTGTGTGGCGTGTTTTGTTTTTCGTCCCCACGCTTGTGGGGCTCTTCTCGGTGGTCGGCTTTCGCTTCTTCGGGATGACAAGCGGCCTCAGTTCGTTGTTTTTGGCGATGCTCCTCTGCTTCGCGCTTCCCAAGTTCGTGTTCACGCTTATATCGTTGACGGCGAAGCTGTTGGGGCTGTGGAGTGCCACGGCTTTCACGGTGGTGAACACCTTTGGCCTCGTGACCGCCTGTGCGGTCTCCCTGATGGCGCTGTATGGTCTCACCCTCGGGTGGAAACGCTTGGAAACCAAGCATGTGGACCTCTACTTTGAGGATCTTCCGGAAGCCTACGACGGCTACCGCATTGCGCACCTCAGCGACTTGCACGTGGGCACCTATGGGCGCAAGACCGCCTTTGTGGAGAAAGTGGTGCGCAGCGTGAATGAGGAAAATCCTGATTTGGTGGTGTTTACGGGCGATATTGTGAACGTTGACCCGGATGAGTTGACGCCCTTTGTGCCGGTGTTGTCTCGGCTTGCGGCAAAGGACGGTGTGATTTCCGTGCTCGGCAACCACGACTACTGTTTTTACGGCAACCCTGACCGGTGGTCGCATGTGCGTGAAGGTGCCATGCAAGTGGTTGATAGGGAACGCTCCATGGGATGGGATGTGCTGATGAACGAGTCAAGGGTGCTGAAGAGGGGGGAAGCGCGTCTTGCGGTTGCGGGGGTGGAGAACACGGGCAAGCCGCCGTTCCCGCAGATTGGCGACCTGCGGGCGGCCGTGAACGGGATAACGGACTATGACACTGTTGCATGTGCTGAGGATGTCTTCACCATACTTCTTTCGCACGATCCGTCGCATTGGCGCATGGAGGTCTTGCCGGAGACGCACATCGCGCTCACCTTGTCGGGGCACACGCACGCGGCGCAATTCAAGCTGGGCCGCTGGTCGCCCTCCAGTTGGTTGTATCCGGAGTGGGGTGGGGCATATCAGTCTGACGGACAGCAGCTTTACATCTCCGAAGGCCTGGGCGGCACCCTTCCGTTCCGTTTTGGCGCCACTCCGCAGTTGGTGCTTCTCACGTTGCATCGCCGGTGAAAGGCTTTCCCAAAATCATGTGAACCCGAAACTTGAAACGCCCCCTCATACATCTTTAACCAAACTTTTGTATATTTGCCGTTTGGAAATATATTGTGTTTTTGAATCTAAAAATTTGATATAGAGGATATTATGAAAAAGATGCTTTCACTGGCGATTTCCTTTGCCACCTTGTTTGGCGGATTTTTGTGCGCCCAGACGAACGACCCGGTTCTGATGACCGTGGGTGGTGAGAAGGTGACCAAATCCGATTTCATCAAGGCTTACCAGAAAAACAGCTCGTTGAGCGAGGCCACGGAGGCCGATCTGCGCGAATACCTGCGGCTTTACACCGACTACCGCATGAAGGTGCAGGAGGCCAAAGCCATGCAGTTGGACACGGCCAAGGCCTTCCAGCGGGAATGGGAGTCCTACAAAGGACAGTATGCGCAACAGTATCTTATTGATACAGAGGTAAGCGACCAACTTCTGCAGGAAACGGTGGACAGATCCCGCTACCATGTCCGTGCCTCCCATATCCTGGTGCGGATTCCGCAGGATGCCTCCCCGAAGGACACGCTTGCCGCCTACCATAAAATCATGAAGATTCGTGACGAGATTGTCGGCGGACTGGACTTCAATGAGGCTGCCGCCCGCTATTCCGAGGACGAGTCGGCGCGGGATTTCGTGAACCCGCAGACCGGGCGCCGTCAGCCGGGCAACCGCGGCGAACTGGGCTATTTCTCCGTCCTTGAAATGGTCTATCCGTTTGAGACTGCCGCCTACAGCACGCCGGTGGGACAGGTCTCCATGCCCGTTCGCAGCCAGTTCGGCTACCATTTGGTGTATGTGCAGGACAAGATTCCGGCGATTGCGAAACTCTTTGTGTCTCAGATTTTTGTGAAAGACACAGCGGCCCTTGATGCCAAGGCGGACCATCGGGAGATGCTGCGGAAGTGCGCGCTTATACGGGAGCAGTACCAGCAGGGCGTGCCGTTCGACACGCTGACCGTCCGCTACTCCGACGACATTGCCACGCGCTCGCATGGCGGCCGCATGGAGCCGTTCACCCCCAACCGCCGTCCGGGCAATTATGTGAGCGCCGCCCTCAAGCTGAAGAAAGGCCAGATTTCCGACCCGGTACCGTCCATGATCGGTTGGCACATTCTGCGCCTCGATTCTGTCGTCTATACCACTGTGAACGAGGAATTTGAGTATATGGTCAAGAATCGGCTCGGCCGCGACTCGCGCTCCAAAAAAAGCAAGGAGTCGCTGGTGGAGAAACTGAAAAACGAGTACAACTACCAGGAAAAAGGCAAGGCTGCCGCGATGAAGTTCTTCCGCAAGAACATGCCCGACAACTTCTTCCAGGCCAAGCGTGTGGCCGCTGACTCGCTGAAAGGCATCGAGAAGCTGAAGCCGATGTGCTCGTATGCCGACAGAACTCTTTCCGCACGCGATTTCGGTCGCTATCTGTCTCGCTATCAAGGGGCGCAAATCAGTACGTCAATGGAGGCTTTCTTAGAACAGACGTTCTCTAATTTTGTGATGGAGAACATGTTGCGCTATGAAAGCTCTCGCTTGATGGACAAGTATCCGGAATACCGGGATGTGGTGAACGAGGTGTATGATGGTTTGCTGATTTACGAGGTCAACGCCAAGATGGTCTGGAACGCAGCCATTCAGGACACCGTGGGGGCGGAGCGTTTCTATGAGACGATCAAGTCTCAGTTCGCTACCGGCGACACGCTGCAGCCCTATAAGCCCTTCGGGGAGGTCCGCGCCCTCGTCATCAGCCAGTATCAAGACAAATTGGAGAAAGACTGGGTGGCCAATCTGCATAAGAAATATCCTGTCAAACTGAACGAGGAGGTTTTCCGTTCCATTTTGAAACGATAGCGTGAGAAAAACAGCCTTTTTGTTCTGCATTCTGCTGCTGTGCTGCGCCGCCTGCCGCAAAAAGGGCGACGCGGTCGTGGCGCAGGTCTATCAGTACAAGCTCTACGCCTCCGAAGTGCAGGCCGGCATGCCGCGCGGCCTCTCCCAGGAGGACAGTCTGTCGCTCGTCCGCGACTTCATCGACAGCTGGGTCAAGGAAAAACTGATCCTGCACGAAGCCGAGAAAAAGCTCTCCCCCCGAGAAAAGAATTTCGAGAAGGAGATGTCGGAGTATCGCAATGCGCTGCTAATCAACAGGTATTATGAGAAACTGTGGCAGAAAGATACCGCCCAAGCCGTGGTTTCCGACCAGGAAATCGACGAGTTCGTCCGCTCGTTGGACGACCGCTACACGGTGGAGAAGGAAATTGTCAGGGTCAACTATGTGAAAATGCCGTCCGCGGACGCGCAGCTGCCCCAGGTGAAGGCCATCCTCTTCGACGAGAGCCGCCGCAAGGACGAGAAAGAGGCGCTGGTGGCGATGCTCGGCGACACGATTGAGTATCTGCTCGACGACGATGCATGGCTCTATCTTGACGACCTGCAAAACGAGGTCTCTTTCCAGATTAACGCGGAGGCGGCCATGGAGAAGGGAAACGTGCAGCGCATGGAGAAGCAAGTCGGCGACCAGACGGTTCTGCTGGTGGTTCTCGACTATCGGTCGCAACGCTCGGTGAACGAGACGAAAGAGGAACGCGCCGCCGCAGGCATGCTCCTCCAGAACCAGCGCAAGAGCCAGTTCGTCAACCGCTACATTCAGGAACTTTATGACAAGGCCATCAAAGAAGGCAAAATTGTGCAATGATTTAACAACCAAATGATACGAATCTACAACAAATCCAAGAATGCCCTGCCGACGTATGCGTCGGAACGGGCTGCCGGCATGGATCTGCGTGCGGACCTTGCGGCCCCCGTCATGCTCCAGCCGATGGAGCGCAAGCTCATCCCGACGGGACTGTTCATCGAACTGCCGGACGACTGCGAGGCGCAGGTGCGCCCGCGCAGCGGCTTGGCTCTCAAGCACGGCATCACCGTTCTGAACAGTCCGGGCACCATCGACGCCGATTACCGGGGCGAAGTGTGCGTGATTCTCATCAACCTGTCGGACGAGCCGTTCGAGATCCAGCCCGGTGAACGCATCGCCCAGATGGTCGTCGCCCCGTTTCGGCAAGTGAAACTCCAGCCTGTTGAAACCCTGGAAGAGTTATCGTCCACGGAGCGCGGCACAGGCGGATTTGGACATAGTGGAAAGAAATAACTAATTGATTATGAAAAGATTGTCGGTTTTTCTTGCAGTAATACTTTTGGTGGTTTCCGTAGATGCGCAATCCACCCAAAAGACGCGCCGGACGGCCTCGAACTCGAAGGAGGCGGTGACGGAACGGCAGATTTCCAGCCGCTTCAACCAAGGACTGCGGGCCTATTACACGGCGCAATATGACGAGGCGGTGCAGGCCTTTTCCGGCATCCTTTCAGACAACCCCAAGCATGCACCCTCGTATTACATGCTGGCGCGTGTGTATGCCGGGCAGCAACGTTATACCGAGGCGGAATCGGCCTGCAGACAGGCGGTCAAGCTTGACAAGAACAACATTTGGTACCAGGTTGCCCTGGCGCAGTCCCTTATGACCAACGAGAACTTCAAAGAAGCCCTGCCGCTTTGGGAAAAAGTGTGCCGTGAATATCCTAATAACACGGACTACCTCGCCGCTTTGGTTTTGTGCTACGAGAAGACGGCCCAGCCGGCCAAGGCAGCGGAAACCCGCGCCCAGCTCGCGGCATTGCAGCAGGAGGATTCACAGAAGCCCTCTGTCGCGCATTCAGAAGGCTCTTCCGGAAACTCGAAGGCGGCCGGACAGGCGGCGCTGAAGGCTCAGCAGTATGAAAAGGCTGTGGCACATTTGGAGCAAGCCCTGCGGGAAGACGACACCGACTACGAGGTGTGGGAGGCCTTTTCTGAGGCCGTCTCCAAGTCGGGACAGTGGGCGAGGCTCACCGCCTACGAAGACGACCTGACCACGCTTTTCCCGCAGTCGGCGGCACTGCTGACCACCCTCGCCGACGCGTTCTTGCAACAAGGAAACAACGAAAAGGCGGTGGAATACTACCGCCAGGCGCTTGCCTTCTCTTTTGACGAGACGTTGACCAAGCAGATCCGCCGGGGACTGCATGACGCCTACACGCGCATGGGCGATGCCGATAAGGCTGCGCGCTATCGCGATTAGTAAGTTTAGGGAGTTTAGGGAGTTTAGTAAGTTTAGGGAGTTTAGAGCTAACGTCCAATAGTTAGTGAAAGGAAAGTGAAAAAGATGAGATTGGATCAACGTGAGTTTGAAAAGAGCCCTGACTACATTCGTGTGCGCGGGGCTCGAGTGCATAATCTGAAAGACATTGATGTGGATGTGCCGTTGCACCGGATTGTGGCTGTGGCGGGTGTTTCCGGCTCTGGAAAGTCTTCGTTGGCTCTCGGGGTGCTCTATGCGGAGGGCTCGCGCCGTTATTTGGAGTCGCTATCCACCTATACGCGCCGCCGCATGACGCAGGCCGCCAAGGCCGATGTCGATGAGATTCTTTATGTGCCTGCCGCTCTCGCCCTGCACCAGCGGCCTGCCGTCCCGGGCATCCGCTCCACTTTCGGCACGGGCACGGAGCTGCTTAACAGCTTGAGACTCATGTATTCCCGCTTGGCCGAGCATCGCTGTCCCAATGGGCATTACTTGTTGCCTTCCCTTGCTGTGGCCGCCGGTCAGGAGTGTGTCTGCCCGGAATGCGGCGAGCATTTCTATGCGCCGGGCGCAGAGGAGCTGGCCTTCAACAGCCAGGGAGCCTGTCGGCACTGCGGCGGCACCGGCATGGTGCGCACCGTTGACAAGGCCTCTCTCGTGCCCGATGAGTCGCTCACGATCGACGATGGGGCCGTTGCGCCGTGGAACAGCCTCATGTGGTCGCTCATGACCGACGTGTGCCGCGCCATGGGGGTCCGCACCGACGTGCCATTCCGCGAACTGACGGACAAAGAGAAGGATATCGTCTATAACGGTCCTGCCGAGAAGAAACATATTTTCTATAAGTCCAAGACCACGAACGTGGCCGGGGAGATGGACTTCACCTACTTCAATGCCACCTATACGGTGGAGAATGCGCTGTCGAAAGTGAAGGACGAGAAGGGGATGAAGCGCGTGGAGAAATTCCTGAAGGAGGATGTCTGCCCCGAATGCCACGGCACCCGACTGTCGGAGGCTGCCCGGGCACCCAGGCTGCGCGGCATCGGGCTCGACGAGGCCTGCCAGATGACACTTTCGCAGCTGTCGGAGTGGGTGGACGGAGTGCCCGCGTCGTTGCCTGAAGAGATGCGTCCCATGGCCGAAAGCATTTGCGAGTCATTTCGGACTGCCGCCAATCGGTTGATGGACTTAGGGTTAGGGTATCTTACCCTCGACCGAGCCGCCTCCACGCTCTCCACCGGCGAGCGGCAGCGGATGCAGCTTGCCCGCGCCGTCCGAAACCGCACTACGGGCGTGCTCTACGTCTTGGACGAACCCTCCATCGGTCTGCATCCTTCTAACATCGTGGGACTTAATGGGGTGATGCACGACCTCGTGGCCGACGGCAACACGGTGCTGCTGGTTGACCACGACACCCAAATCCTGCAGGAGGCCGATTGGCTCATCGAGTTGGGACCGGATGCGGGTGCCAAAGGCGGACAGGTCATCGCCGAGGGCACCATCGCCGACATCATACGGAACCCGGGTTCGCGCATAGGCCCTTTCTTGGACCTGAAACGCGAGCATGGCTGGAGCGACCCCGACAAGGAACGACTCTTTGAATTTGGCAATATCCACTTGTCAACCAAACAGATACATACAGTGAAGCCGTTGGAAGTCGATATTCCCAAAGGACGGCTCACCGTGGTGACGGGTGTGTCGGGATCCGGCAAGACAACGCTGATTCTGGAAAGCCTTGTGCCGGCGTTGGAGGCACTGACCCGCAAGAAGCGGATGCCGGACCATGTCACGGACATCCTCGCCGAGGGTATCGAGCACGTGAAACTCATCGATGCCACGCCCATCGGCATCAATGTGCGCTCCACCGTGGCCACTTACGCGAACGCGCACGACGAGCTGCGCAAAATCTACGCTCGAACCCCTGAAGCCAAGCGGCGCGGTTACAAAGCCGGCGACTTCTCCTACAACACCGGTGACCTGCGCTGTCCGGTCTGCGACGGCACCGGCTCCATCAGCCTTGACGTCCAGTTCCTCCCCGATGTCGATATTCCTTGTCCCGAGTGCCGCGGCTCGCGCTACGCCAAAGCCGCCTACGCGGTCAAGCACACCAACAAGCGCCACGAAAGTGTCTCCCTGCCGGCGCTGATGGACATGGACATCAACACTGCCATGGAGTTCTGCCAGGATATGAAGACGGTCTTTCCGAAGCTTCAAGTGCTGCAAAGTCTTGGTTTAGGGTATCTTACGCTTGGTGAGGAGACGCCGAGCCTGTCGGGCGGCGAGGCCCAGCGGCTGAAGCTGGCCACCGAAATGGGACGTCTGCAGCACGATTCGGTGTTTGTGTTCGACGAACCCACCATCGGGCTGCATCCTTTGGATGTGCAGACGCTGTTGCAGGTGTTCGACACGCTGATCCGGAACGGGGCCACGGTGGTTGTCATCGAGCACGACTTGGACGTGATCCGGGCGGCCGACTACATTATCGACATGGGACCGGGCGGCGGCGAGGACGGCGGCCGCGTCGTGGCCGTGGGCACGCCGAGGGATATCGCGAGGAACCCGGAGAGCATCACGGGGCGGTTCCTGTGATCGGGAGCGGTTATGGATTATTGCGTCTGTCCTATTGGCATCCATTGTAAAAATGGATGGCCTTCTGGTAGCCACGCGCCATCGCCATCATGATCCATTTTTCCGCCTCCTTTGGGTTCCCTTTCACTCCTTCTCCGTTATACAAGCACCATCCGACCATATATTGGGCCGGGGCATACCCTTCTTTTGCGCTTTTCTTGAAGCAGGCGTATGCTTTTTTGTAGTTTTTGTTGGTCGGGTCTATGATCCCGTCCTTGTGGCATAATCCAAGCCAGTAAAATCCCTCGGGGTCTTTGCGTGCGGCGGCCTTTTGCCATAGCGCTACGGCCTGGTTGGTGTCTTTCTCCAATCCGCACCAGCCGTTGAAGTGGAATTTCCCGAGCTGGGTGCATGCCTTGGGATGTCCTTTTTCGGCAGCCTGCCGGAAATAGGTATAGGCTTGAACGGAGTCTTTCTCCACGCCTAAACCGTTCATACACAGCACACCCATGCCGTAAAGCCCGTCGGCGTTGCCTTGCTTGGCAGACTCATTGTACCAATAATATGCTTGAGTGTAGTCTCTGTTACGTAAAATCTTGTTCCAATTGTATAGAAACAGATCTCCTGCTTCTGCTTGCGCCTTCGCCTTGCCCGCTTTTGCATTTGCGATAATTGAACTGTCTCTTTGGGGATCCACAATTCCTCTGTAGATTTCTGAAGGGTTAAAGACGAGGATTTGTCCATTAATCCTTTCCGTGCGGATGGTGGTGATTTCGGGTGCGGAATAAGATGAAATCAGAAAGGCTGTCCTTTCCTTTTCCCAAGATTTTTTTAGTTCGCTGTCCCAATAGGCAATCTCTTTGAAATAGCGTTTGGCCTTGGCGGGATTGGTTTTCACCCCTCGCCCTTTGGCATAGCACACCGATAGGTAGTAGCGTCCGAGGTCGCAGTGTTGATAGGCAGCTTCCTGGAAAAGCTTGAACGCGGAGTCGTAGTCGGGCTGGGGCTTGTAATAATGATACATGCCGATGCGGCAGGCGGCCATTGGGTCTCTGCCCTGTTCATAGGCCATTCGGTAATAATACATGGCCGTGTCGCTGTTGTTCCGTGATGCGTAGAGGTCCCCTAATTGGACCATGGCGCAAACGTTGCTATCTTGTTTTACTTGATAGTTGAGGCTGTCGAACAGGTTGGGCTTGATTTTCCAGAGTAATTCATCCTCTCTGAAATTGAAGAATTTACGTTCCGGACGCTGGTTTTTGTCCTTGAATTCACTCTCCACATATTGCCTGATGTAACGGAAAAGATTCTCTATGGTTACACTATCTGTTGAAAATCGTTTCAGATAGTGTAATTCATTGCCGGAGACGGAATTGACCAGCGCCTTTTCCAACGGGGTGAAGTCGCGTGTGGGAATGTACGAAGTGTCGTATTCGCTGCTGGAAAAGAAGAATGCGCACTTGTCATCCTTGTGATTCATCGAATCGAGCTTGTTGACAAGGGATTTGGCGCAGCATGCATCGACAAAGACGAGAACTTTGGCGCCCTTGGCGGCCATTTTTTTGAAGTAGGCGTTCAAGGTGTCGGCGTCGAGTTGCGTGTCGGAGGTGACGAGACGGTAGGTCTTGTCGTTTATACGTTCGCCGTGGCTTAGAAGATAGACCATCACCATGTCTTTGTTGTTATGCTTGACCGAGTCGGAGAGGAGCTTGAGGGAGTGCAGCAGACTCGCTGTCGAGGTCTTTTCGGCGCTGGTGGCCACATCATGCCAGGAAAGCTGGAATTCGTTGTCGGGGACCATTTTCTTCTCAATGGAATTGGCCAGATTCAGGAAATTGCCTGTCTGGTCGGGCAGCGAAGGCCAACTGTCCGGGAAGTCGCGGATGCCGACAAGGAAATAGTGGAGGTTCTCAGGGAAGGTTTCCGTGGTGACTTCGGGCTTGTCCACGGTGTTTTCCTTACCCGCCGGAGCGAGTGTCCCGCGTGGCTGCTCTTCAAAGCCTTTTGCGGGTTCTTTTGGCTGTTGTCTGTATTTTCCGTATCTATTGATTAGTACATCCACCTTTTCACCGTCGAGGCTAGTTGCGGGAAATTTATAGTACTTGTCGCCTTTTTTTAAGACGAAATTGGAATCCGACCGGACTCTGGAGTGGTCGTAAAGCGGAGTCCTATTCGACACGGGTCGCCACTCCAAATTGTATTTATATTCGACTTTTCCGCGTACATATATGTACGTTTGCGCGAAGGTTTCTGTCGTGAAGACAACGCATAGCGTGATCAGTAGAAAGTTGATGTTTTTCATTTGTTTAGTTGTTTTGGTTTGAGATTTGCTGGCACCAGTTATATGCAGGCTTGACGAATGCAAAAGAGAGGAATAGCAGGCTGATGTTTGGAATTATGAAGCACTTTGCGGTGAGGAAAAAACAACAGAGAAGGACACCGCATTCGAAAAGAATCACAAGAATAGGGGATAGAATCACATGAAAAGCGGATAGAAAGATTTTGATTAGTTCGCACTTGGGATTGCAACGTTTTTTGAGGAAATTGAAAAAGATGACACATAGATAGTATAGGAAAGAGAATAAAACGAAAAGGAGGAAATTTACACAGCAACGGCAAAAAGTATAGGGGTAAGAGGAGTTTTTTTTGTCTCCATTATGGAGGGCCAAAATCGAGGCCAGTTCGTAGGCGATGATTTTTATGCCGGAAATCTGGCAGGAGTTCCCAGTGTCCCGGAACGGCGCTATGTGCATGTCGAAAGGGGAGTTGGTTTGGCCTATCAGGACAATGCTGTTGGTGTCGATGTTTTTCAAGGAAGACAAGGAAGTTGAGTCTGAGATGTCGAATTTGTTGAGGAACATGTACGATGTGTCGAATGTCTTTGCTCTGAAATTGGTGTAGAAATGTTCGGGCAATTTGCAGGTGTCCACACCTAACATCATGGCGGCTTTCAATGAGATTCGGGGAAGTGATTCATGGGTGCGGACATATTCGCCAAAGCCATAGAACGCGGCCGATCCGAAGGGGATGTCCAGCTGTTTCGTGAAGAAGCTGTGACAAATGGAATCGTCTTTCCCCATGCTTCTGACCACAACAAGCTTTGTGGAATCCTTGATGCGCTCAAGAGTACTGCTCAGGATTTTGTTTTGAACGGTGTCGAAGCTTTTGGTGTCCTGAAACAGGACGTCGATGCAAATAAGTTTCGGGTGTTGGTCCGCCACGGCTTGGATGACTTCGGCAAAATTTTTCCGGCTATAGAAAGTCTCCCTCATATCCACAATCACGATGTCGTCAGCGGTGATGTCGTTTTCGTAGTGGCTGTTTTGAGTGTCAAAGAAGAGATTCATGTACCATTCGTGGTTGATGGATTCGATTAGCTTGCCGATCAAAGGGCAATTTCTGACCGCTTTCCCAACCCCCAATAGGGCACAAGCACCTGCAATTACCAGTAGGGGCGATAGAAATCTACACAATTTACTATGCTTGAATCGGCATTCGGAATCCTTGTCGTGGTTAGTTGTCTGTTTTTCCATATCGTAGAATTTTGGTTATTCCTCCCCAATCATCGCCCGCAGCTCCTCCACGGTGAAGCAGAAGCTCTTCGCGGCGGTTGAGACGGTTTTCTTGTTTTTCTTGGGCTTTTGCGGGACTCGGTAACGATAACACAGTCCGTAGCCCGCGCTGATGTACAGGTCGATTATTTCGCGGATGTCCTCGCCGCCGGCCGCCATGGAGGACTCTAACTGCCAGCGGATTTCGTCGTCGTTGACCATGTCGAGCGGGAATCCTTCTGCCATGGTGTAGTAATAGATAACCATTCCATTTTCAACGCCCATCGAGTCGAGGGTCGTGAACTCGTCCGTACGGGCAGGGCATTCCCGGTTGAGCACAGGCAAGACATCCTCCAAGATGGTTTTCTGCAGCTCCGCGCGGATTACTTCGGACGGCACCGCCAACGCAGAGTCGATGTCGCTCGTGGAGTAGGCGAGTGTCCGGATCTGCCCGTCCGGGAATCGCCAGTGCAGGGTGATGCCAGCATCCAATTCGGCCAAGGTCGCCAGTGTGGTGGTGTCGATGTCGAGGAGGTCGCGGTAGTCTTTTTCCCCGACGGAGCTGAGGAAGAGTTCCGCCATGTCGGGGGCTACCGAGTAGTGGTAGTGGAGGACGCTGTTTCGGAAAGCCACGCTGTCGAGGGTGCCAAAGTCGAGCTCGATCGTGAGACTGTCGCGGTTGAACCCCTCCATTTCCCGCAACAGCTGTTCCTTTATCATCTGCCGCTGGATGCGGGCCGTGACCCCGACGTAGGTGCTCTCTTCCATTTCCGGACTGTTCCGGATCTCGTCCGACGGGATGAAGATGTCGATGGTGCGGCGGGTGTCCGCCTCCATGTAGAGCAGCCGGACCCCTTTCAGGCGCTGGTAGAAGCGTTCGAGGGTGAGGATTCCGCCGTCATACACAGCGGAACTGCCGATGAACCTCTCGTAAGCCCGTCGGAGGTTCACGGCGGTGCTTCTTCGGATGAGCTCCTCGTTTTCGGCAGAACTCCCTTCGCCGTAAAGCTCCGGCGCCAAGGTGTAGGTGTATTGCAGAACCTGGTCGGTATATTCGACATCGGTCAGGCGAATGTCTGGGTCAGGACTCAATTCGTCCTTTTTTTGGGCAAGCATAAACTCTTGATGGACAATCTGTTTCTGAATAAAGGCATCGATTTGGGCATCGGTGGCGGGCTTGATCTTGTTGGAGGTTTTCATCCAGTCCTCCAGTTCGGCGTGGGGGACGAAGAGGTGGTCGATTTCGTTGCGGAGGGTGTCGCGGAATCGGAACAGGAGGTGAATGTCTGCATTCACATAGATTTCAAACAAGTCAAGGTTCGTCTGGAAGAAGCTCTTGTACTGCAGTTTGAACGTCGGGAGAACCATCTCCACATGTTCCCGCTTGTAATTTTTGTCTTCAAAGAAGGTGTAGAGGTAGAATAGGGTGTCGCCAGTGAGATAAACAGTGTCGATGCGGGTGTGTTCGTCGATCCGGTTGGGCATATTCCGGTTGTTGCTGTTGTTGATATAGCGTATGTTTTCCCGGCCCTGCCATTTCTTGCTGTTTTTGTAATCGGGTTTGGTGCGGTCGGCCCAAATTTGCCGGGCTTCCGAAGGCGAGTAACGGAGTGTGAGCCGCGCGTCGGAACTGTCGATGGTGATGTCATAGACAAAACCGCCCTTGATGTCGCCCAGCTTTTCATACAGGTAGTTGAACTCCACGGGCTCCAGCCGGTAGCGGAGGCGGTCGGCGAAATACCGCCGCAGGTCCGCACTGTCGCGCCCTTCCGCGAACAACTTCCTCAGGGTGAGGTCGAAATGCAGGTAGCCGGACTTGTAGCTCAGCTTGTTGACCGTCCAGGTCAGCTCATGGCGGGGGCAGTTCCGCTTGTTGTTCATGCCCGCCACCTTGGCATACATCTCCCGGTCGATGGGCTGCGCCTGCAGCGTGCCCGCGAGCAGCGCTGCGACGAAGAGGAGGCAAGTTGTTGCTTTGACGGGGTTCATAATTTATAGGGGGTTGAGAATCACGGCGCAAAGATACTTTTTTTCGATTTGTCCCGTTCGCAAAGCAGCCTGGCTCAATGGCTGCTGTCCTTGCGGGATTGTATGAGAGGTATTATCAATGGTAAAATTCAGCCCATTAAAGCAGCTGTTCTGCTATTTCGTGCCGATGAGCACCCCCGACACGTTCCAGGCACTGAAGTAGGAACCTTCGCGCTGCCCCTGCGGAATGGCGACGGTGATCGTGTGTTCGCCCGGGGTAAGGCCCGTGAGGTCGAAATAGACCGGCTGCGTGGCGGTGCCGGGACACCAGCCCGAACGCGAGTAGTCCGATGAGGAGAGCCCGTTCCAGAAATTGCCCGACGCGGGGTTATAGACCCGGAAAGTGCCGCAGTCGCTGCGCCACGGCGTGTGGCGGAAGCGCGGCTCCCCGTCGATGAGGATCACGTTCTCCTTCGGAACGAACTCGTCGCCCGTGTCCCAGCCGCCGTGCCCCGTGCTGATGTAGCGCAGACGCAGCGAGGTGAGCCCCTCCGGCACCGTGAACGTCACCGTCAGGCTGTCGCTGCCGAAAAGCGTCCCGTAGTTCTGCCCCGACATCTCCATCACGTTGCAGGTGTTGAAGAGCGGCAGCGTCCAGCAGTGCTCGTCGGCGTTGCCCGACCATTCGTAGCTCTCGGGGTAGGCCTTCAGGTCGAGGGTGACCTTGTGCCCGCCGGCGTCGTAGTTGCCGATGAACGCCCCGATATAGACATCGCCTTGCAGATACTGTCGCAAGTCGCTGACATCCTGCTTGTAGTAGGCGGCGTCCTCCCACTCTTTGTCATTGAGGGAGCGGTACTGGTTGAAATGGTGTACGCCGAACGGGGTGAAGAAGCGGACGAGCTCCACCAAAGGCGTGTAGTCCTTCTCCAACCGGATGCCCTGGTATTGTCCTCCGTTCTTGTCGGTGAAGACAGGTAAGACACCTACGCTGTCAATCAGCGCGTTGAGGAAATTAACCTTCTGCGAGGCGGGAATCACGAAGATGGAGCCGGTGCGGTCGTAAGCGTCGCCGTTGGACTGCTCAGTCAGCTCCGCGAAAATCTGATAATGAGGCGGTAACTGTTTGAGGTTGAGTCGTTTCAGAATGATGGTGCCGTTGGAGTAGGGGAGAACGGTGTCGAAAGGGACGACGCGGGATTTCTCCAATTTCGGGTTGAAGCAGATCTGCGCGTCGTGGAAGACGGGGATGGTGATGACGAGTTTCTCCTTTTCGAGGTTGCCGAGGGCGCGACGGTCGGTGTATTGCCCGAGGTTGTCGGGAATGATCGGTTCGATGTCCTTGTATTTCTCCACGGAAGCCAGCCGTGTGGTGGTGTTGCCGTTGCGGACAATCTGCACGACAACGCCGGGGAGGTTGCCGAACGAGGCGGAAGGCGTACCGCGATGGTTCTTCAGATCCTCCGTGACCCAGAACTCCATTTTGTTGGAAAAGAGGCTGGTGGTGTATTTCTTGCAGTTATAGCCGTGGAGTTTCTCGGTTTTCTCCAGCGTGTATTCGTTGCCGTTGTTGAGGCTGTAGCCCGTGTAATATTTCTCATCCTTCGAATAATGAAGCTGATAGAAAACCGTGTCGCGCTTGTAGTCGATGTAGGTGAAGTGCTTCGCGACACCGGGGATGGGGTTGGCCTCCTCCGGGTCGAAGGAGCTGATTAGGGCGGCGTTCTGGTTCGGGGAGGTCGCCACGAGGGTGCGCGACGTGTCGGAACTGCCGTCGGAGAAAGTCTCATAAATCAGCCAGCGCTGGGCATTGGCGGCGAAGACGGCCATCATGGCGACGGCGAAAAGGGTTAGTGCTCTTTTTGTCATAATTTTGAAGGCTTGAAAAATACGGCGCGAAGATACGATTTTTTTTGGGTCGGAATCAAAGCGCGTCAGATTGATGTTGAATCGGGATTAAAGTTTGCTCGTATAACAAAAAAGTGTATTTTTGCCGCTTTGAAATTCCAAATTGAAAGATATGATATACTTAGACAATTCCGCAACATCTTTCCCGAAACCTAATGAGGTTTACGAGTTCATGGATCATTTCTATCGTGTGCACGGCGTGAGCCCCGGACGCGCGGGCTACGATGCCGGCATCGAGACCGGCGAGGTGCTCACTGAAACCCGCCGTATGCTCACCAAGCTCTTCAATGGCGGCACCGACGAGAAACGTCTGACGTTCAGCTATAACGCCACCGACTCTTTGAACATCCTGATCCAAGGCTTGGCTCAAAAGGGCAGCCATGTGATTACCACAATGCTGGAGCACAACTCCGTCCTTCGTCCGCTTTATCATCTTGAGAAAGAGGGGATTATAGAAGTCACCTACCTCCCGTTCGATGCGGCTGGCTACGTGCATCCCGAGCAGTTTGAGGAAGCCATCCGTCCCAACACGAAGATGGTGGTCTGCACGCAGTGCTCCAACGTCATCGGCACGGTGCAGCCCATCAAGGAAATCGGTGCGGTTTGCAAGAAACACGGCCTCACCTTCGTGGTCGATGGCAGCCAGGGCGCCGGCGCGGTGAAGATGGACATGATTGACTACAATGTTGACGCGTACGCCTTCACGGGCCACAAGTGCCTGATGGGACCCACCGGCATCGGCGGCAGCTACGTGCGCGAAGGCGTGGAGGTGCGCCACACCCGCTTCGGCGGCACCGGCGTGAAGTCGGCCGTGCGCGACCACCTCGACGAATATCCCTACCGTTTGGAAGCTGGTACTATCAACATGTTGGGCATCAGCGGTTTGCACGCAGGTGTGAAGTGGATTACCGAGAAGGGCATCGAAAACATCCATGCCCAGGAAATGGCCCTGTGGAAACGCCTCCGCGACGGCATCAAGGATGTGCCCGGTGTGATTATCTACTGCGCCACCTCCACGGAGAACCAGAACCCCGTGCTCTCCATCAACATCAAGGGATTCGAGGCCATGGACGTGGGCACCATGCTCGACGTTGACTACGACATCGCCTGCCGCACCGGCCTGCAGTGCGCCCCGCTGGTGCACGAAGGCCTCGGCACGATGAAAATCGACGGCACCGTCCGCCTCAGCATCGGCGCCTTCAACACGGAAGCCGACATCGACGCCTGCATCAACGCCGTCAAGGAGATTGCCGCGCTGAAGAATTAACAGTGCGTTACCGTCATAAAAACTTGGGCAGGGAAAAGAGAAAGCTTGTAGTACGTGACGATTAAAGACTTACAAACCGAATTGTCCTGCTGATTGCAGCCGCTTTACGATCCTCGTGAGGCGGCTGCAATTGCTTCTTTATATGTGCAGGCGCGTTTAGGATTGGAACGGTATGAACTGGTGTTGCGCAGAACCGAGCCCGTGCCCGAACGGCTCCTCCCTGTCTTTCGTTCCGACATGGAACGGATGGCGGAAGGCTGCCCGGTGCAATATATCCTCGGCGGGACGGAATTCTACGGACTTCCTTTCGAGGTCTCCCCGGCGGTGCTCATCCCGCGCCCGGAGACCGAGGAACTGGTGCAGATGGTGACGGAAAAGTGCAAGGGCAGGGGAGTGTCGCTTTGGGACGTGGGCACGGGCAGCGGCTGCATCGCCGTGTCGCTGGCCAAGATGCTGCCCGATGCGGCGGTCTTTGCCACCGACATCTCCGAAGAGGCCTTGGAAGTCGCCCGGAGGAACGCGGAACGCAACGGCGTCATGGTGGACTTCGCGTGCCACGACATGCGCGACATCGCCCATCTCCCCTTCGGAAACACCCGTTTCGACGTGCTGGTGAGCAACCCGCCCTACATCCCTATCGCTGACCGCCCATCGATGCACCGCAATGTGACGGGCTACGAGCCTGCAACCGCCCTCTTCGTTCCCGACGACGACAAACTCTGGTGCTATGCCGCCATTGCCCGCATCGGGCAGCGGGTGCTGAAACCCGGCGGGATGCTTTTCGTGGAAACCTACCACGACTTCCACACCGAATTGGTCGAAATGTTCCGCAAATCGGGCTTCTCAGACGTTCACAGCCTCCACGACCTCAACGGCCGCCCACGCTTCCTCACAGCGGTGGTTTAGCTTTTGGCTGTTGGCACTAAACTTCCTAAACCTCCTAAACTTCCTAAACTTCCTAAACTTCCATCAAGAACCGCGACGCCTCAATGCCGGCCATGCTGCCGGTGCCGGCGGCGATGACGGCCTGGCGGAAGACGGGATCCTGCACGTCGCCCGCGGCGAACACGCCCTCAATGTTGGTCTTCGTGCTGTCGGGCTTCGTGACGATGTAGCCTTGCTCGTTCATATCCAATTGTCCCACAAAGAGTTCGGTGGTCGGCACCACGCCGATGGCCTCGAACACGCCATCGACCTCCAGGGTGCGCTCCTCGCCGCTCTGCGCGTGTTTCACCTTCAGCCCCGTCACCTTCTTGATGAAACCCTTCTGCTCGCCAGTGATTTCCACGGGCACGTGGCTCCACACCACCTCGATGTTCGGGGTGTTGAGCACGCTCTTCTGCAGGGCCATGGTGCCCCGGAACTGGTCGCGGCGGTGCACGATATAGACCTTCGTGCAGAGCTGCGACAGGTAGAGGGCGTCCTCCAAGGCCGTGTCGCCGCCGCCGATCACCACGGTGGTCTTGCCGCGGAAGAAGTTGCCGTCGCAGGTGGCGCAGGTGGAGACGCCGAAGCCGCGGAACTCCTCCTCGCCGGGCAGGTGCAGCCAGCGCGCGCTCGCGCCCGTGGCCACAATCACGGTCTCGGCCACCACTTCCTCGCCGTCATCCAACAGGCAGTGGAACGGACGGCTGCTGAAATCGACCTTCGTCACGCTCTTGGGCTGCATCTCCACGCCGAGCTTCAGCGCCTGCTCGCGCAGCTTGTCCATGATGACCGGGCCGCCCGCGCCGCCCGGGAACCCCGGGAAGTTCTCCACTTCGTTGGTGATGGTCAGTTGGCCGCCCTGCTGCATGCCCTCAATCAGAAGAGGCTTCAGGTCGGCACGCGCCGTATATACGCCGGCCATGTAGCCCGCAGGACCCGAACCGATGATAAGGCATTTCACGTTTCTTGACATATCTTTCTGTTTTTTAATGTTTTATGTAACTGTTTCAGACTTATTTTGTCAACGCGAAAATACACTTTTTTGGGTTTCAAGTTTCAGGATTCAGAATTCAAGTTTTAACCACCTGAACTTGAAACTTGAAACTTGAAACTTGAACCTGAATCTATTACTTAGAAACCGTGGACAGCACTCTTCCTTTCTGGTCAATGATCACGATGGAGGTCCAGTCCTGCAGCCGTGCCTTGAACAAGGTGGGAGTGAGGCTGGAGATATCGGTGTAGATAGGCGGGGTGATGATGGTGCCTTTGCTGTCAATCAGGCCGGAGTAGGACCCGACACGATATTCGTAATAATCGTTGTTCTTCGCGCTCCCCACTTTGGGTTCCCCAGTCTGCGCATCGGTGTACTTCACGTCGTAGTAGATGTCATAGATATCGTCAATGATCCCCTCTTGCAGAACATTCCCTTCGAAGTCAACCTGTTTCTTGAAATCCCCGTCATTATAGACAATGGCATAGTCTTTGGCCAGTTCGATATGGTCGTAACGCGGCTTGATGGCCCAACGTCCCTTTTTGTCGATAACACCGATCCGGTTCGACGAATCCGCCACCACGCAGTACCCGTTGTGGAAAACGAAGTCGGAGAGCGGATTGCCACGATAAGAGTATCTGAAGTTAATGGCGACTTCACCGTTCGTGTTCACGAAACCGATGTAACCGTCCTTCTCCACGGCGGCCAGGCCTTCCGAGAATATCCACGCCCGCGTGTAGGTGTTGGGCTCCACGATAATCCTGTTCGTCACGATGTTGCAGTATCCCCGTTTCCCGTTCTTCGCGAACAGGACAATCGGATCCTCATCGCTTTCTCCGCAGTAGTGACACCAGTCGATGTCCTTGACGATGACCTCCCGGCTGTCCGGGTTGACGATGTTGCTGACACCGCTTGAGTAGGAGACATAGCCGTACGAGGGCTCGTCCCCGTATTCATAGCCGTATTCGCAGTCATCCTCCTGGTGGCGCGACTTGAAGAAGTGCCACGCCGAAATGCCCACCACTGCGGCGACCATCAAAAAGATGATGACCCGTCCCAGATGGTTTTTCTTCTGCGGCTGTTGTTCGGCATTCGTTGCCGACACGCCGTCCTTTTGAGTTTCCTGCCGTTGCGGTTCCGCTGCGTTGGTCTCATTGATTTGTTTTTTGATTTCCTCTGTCTTTTCCATAGTGGTAATGATTTGAACTGTTTGTTTTGAAAAAAAAGGCTCTTTCCCAATGAAAGCGGCGGCAAAAATATATATTGCCAAAACACCGAGTTATGGTCCAACAGGGGAAATGTACGAGATGCGGGGGGTACTGTATGAAATGGCTTGACGAGGTGCAAATCCGCGGATGTCGCCAAAAAAAGAATCATCCAACGACTTTCTCTCCTGGCAATCTGTAGTCTGGGAATCCTATAACCACGCGACCTACTAACCCAATAAAAATTGTATCTTTGCCGTCTCAAAACAGAGTCAGAAAAAACATAAAATCAATCATTATGAATATCCGGTTTTCCAATCAAGACGCATTGTTTTTTGTAGAAAAACAAATTGCCAATCCCCGCAAGGCCGACGCACAGGCCGCGCTCCAGACCACGTTGAACCGCACCGGCCGAGGCAGTGATTTCCTCGGCTGGGTCACGCTTCCCAACGACGTGACGGAAGCCGACATCGCCCGCATCGAGGAATGCGCCGCCCGCCTGGCGGCCAAGTCGGAGGTCGCGGTGGTGGTCGGCATCGGCGGCTCCTACCTCGGCGCCCGCGCCGTCATCGAGGCCCTGCAGCACTCCTTCGCCCCCTACGTGGACACAAAGCACCCGCACATCCTCTACGCCGGCAACAACATCAGCGAAGACTATCTCCACGACCTGCTGGATGTCCTCGACCGCAAGGACTACTCCGTGGTGGTGATTTCCAAGTCTGGCACGACCACCGAGCCGGCTCTCGCTTTCCGCATCCTCAAGGAGCACTGCGAGAAAAAGTACGGGATCGAGGACGCCCGCCAGCGCATCGTGGCCGTCACCGACAAGGCCCGCGGCGCCCTGAAGACCCTCGCCGACAAGGAAGGCTATCCCACCTTCGTGATTCCCGATGACGTGGGCGGCCGCTACTCCGTGCTCACTCCCGTGGGGCTGCTACCCATCGCCATGGCCGGCTTCAACATCCGCCAGCTGCTGCAAGGCGCGAAGGACATGCAGGCATTCGTGGCCGAGCACCCGACCTACGACGAGAACCCCGTCCTGCAATACGCGTTGATTCGCAACTTGCTGTATGAAAATGGGTTGAAAGTCGAGCTGGTGGCCTCTTTCGAGCCGCAACTCTTCTACTTCATCGAATGGTTCAAGCAACTTTTCGGCGAGAGCGAAGGCAAGGAACACAAAGGCATCTTCCCCGCCGGCGCCATCTTCTCCACCGACCTGCACTCCCTCGGCCAGTACATCCAGGAGGGCACACGCCAGATGTTCGAGACTATGCTCGCCGTGGAGAAGTCCCACCATCACGTGAACATCCCCGAGGATGCCGAAAACCTCGATAACCTCAACTACCTGCAGCACCGCACGATCCACGAAATCAACCAGATAGCTCGCAAAGGCACGCTGCTCGCCCATGTCGATGGCCAGGTCCCGAACCTCTGCGTCTCCATCCCCGAAATCAACGAATACCACCTCGGCGAACTGATTTACTTCTTCGAAATGAGCTGTGCGGTAAGCGGTTACATGCTCGGCGTGAACCCGTTCGACCAACCCGGCGTGGAAGCGTATAAGAAAAATATGTTCCGCCTGCTCGGAAAACCCGGCGTGTAATTGACCTTTGGCTATTGGCTATTAGCCTTTAGCCAACAGCTAACAGCCAACAGCTAACAGCCAATAGCCAACAGCTAACAGCTAACAGCCAACAGCTAACAGCCAACAGCTAACAGCCAACAGCTAACAGCCAACAGCTAACAGCTAACAGCTAACAGCTAACAGCTAACAGCCAACAGCTAACAGCTAACAGCTAACAGCCTTTTCGTATGAAAAAAATAGTTTGAAGTATCAAAAGTAAGAACGAAACAACAAACAGGTGCAGACCTTCATATTCACTTTTTTCGCCCTCTATGTGGTGATGCTGTTCGTGATCACGGGGATTACCTCCCGCAAGACGGACAAAATGAGTTATTTTACCGGCAACCGTAAGTCACCCTGGTTTGTGGTGGCTTACGGCATGATCGGCAGTTCGCTGTCGGGCGTGACCTTCATGTCGGTGCCTGGCGATGTCTATACTACCCAGTTCACCTACTTGGGGGTCGTGTTCGGCTACATTCTCGGCTACATCGTCATCGGGCTGCTGCTGCTGCCGCTCTACTACCGGCTCAACGTGACCTCCATCTACGAGTATCTCGGCAAGCGGATCGGACCGGAGGCGCACAAGACGGGTGCGCTGTTTTTCTTTCTGTCGCGGTTGCTCGGCTCGGCACTGCGTATGTATCTGGTTATCTTTGTCTTGCAGATTTTCGTCTTCGATGGATGGAACATCCCGATCTGGGCAACGGCCATCGTGATGATTGCCATCATCCTGCTCTACACGTTCCGCGGCGGCATCAAGACCGTGGTGTGGACGGACATGCTGCAGACCACCTTTCTCATTGGCGCACTGATTATTACGATTGTGGTGATTATGCGCAACATGGGCGGCTCGTTCAGCGACATCTGGGCGCAGATGGCCACGGTGGGCAAGGACGGCACCGACTGCCGCACAATCCTCAACACCGACTGGCGCAACAACAGTTATTTCCTGAAGCAGGTGTTCGGCGGCATGTTCATCACCATCGCCCTGACGGGCCTGGACCAGGACATGATGCAGAAGAACCTCTCTTGCAGGACGTTGCGAGAGTCGCAGCGAAACATGTTCTCGTTTACCTGCATTCTGGTGGTGGTCAACCTGCTGTTTCTGCTGTTGGGCGGCATGTTGCTGGTGTTTGCGCAGCATAACGGGGTGGATGTCAGTCAGTTCCCGACCGACCGCATCTATCCGGAGATTGCGTTCAACTATTTAGGCAAGGTGGGGGCGTTGGTCTTTGTCTTCGGCCTTATCTCCGCCGGTTTTTCCAGCGCGGACGGCACTTTCACGGCGCTCACGACCACGGTCTGCTACGACCTGCTCGACATCGAGAAGCGTTTCCCGACGGAGCAGCAGCAGATTCGGGTTCGCCGCATCGTGCATTTGGTCATCTCCACGCTCTTTTTGATGGTCATCCTGATTGTGGCCAATCACCACAACGACGCGCTCATCCGCATCATCTTCATGGTGGCCTCCTACACCTACGGACCGATTCTCGGCTTGTTCGCGTTCGGCATGTTCACCAAACGGGAAATTCCGCAGTCGCGCCGCTGGCTGGTGCCGGTTCTCTCTCTTGCAATCCCGGCCTTCTGCTACGTCTTGGCGACGCATTCCCAACAGTGGCTCTTCGGCTACAAGTTCGGCTATGAGCTGCTGATTGTCAACGGGTTACTGGTGTTTGGGGCATTGGTCGCAGTGAGTCGGAAAGAAAGGTAGAGTCATAGGTTGAATTCTGTTTCCTTCACAGTTCCCAGGTGAACCGCAGCGTGTCGATGCCGTCCGGGTAGTCGGTCAGGGTAGGTGACTGTGCGCTGCCAAAAGGCTCGGCGCGGTCGATGGCCGGGTTGTGGCTCACGATGCACTGCAGCTGCTCGCGATCATCGGTCAGCCGTTGGTTCACCGCCTGAAGGTCCTGGTAGTGTTCAAAGTGCAGCATCCCGATGGGGGAGGCGTATTCCGGCCGCTCGACCAGCAGGAAGGTGCCCGCGTCCATGTAGAAGATCTGGTTCATCAGGTGGACGGCCTTCTGGTACTCCAGGTTGTTGTTGAACTGGTGGTGCTGCGCGATGGGGCGGCTCTCTTGTGTTAAAATTTGCAAAAACGGCACGAAATCGTAATCTTCCGGCACAAACAGTTTGGAGACGGAGCGGCAGCCTAAGCCAAAGTAAAGGTAGATGTCGTTGGCGAGGGCGCGAAGTTCCGCCTCGGTTTCGGTACCGTCGATCACGGCCACGCTGTTGCGGTTTTTGCGCAGGATGTGCGGATATTTGCTGAAGTAGTAGTCGAAATAGCGGGCGGAATTGTTGCTGCCGGTGGCGATGACGGCGTCGAAGTCGGTCACCTTCTCCACAAACTGGATGCGTTCTCCGAAGCCGGGTTCGATGTGCACGAGTTCCTGAGCGAGCACGGGCAGGAGGATTTTGTCTTGCGAGGAGAGTTTCCCCTGGTAGTCGTTGCCGCCCGCGAGGATGCAGAAGAAGTCGTGGAAGGCGGCGACGGGGATGTTGCCGGCGGAGATGACGGCGATGCGCCGGCGCGGGGCCTCGGCCGGTGCAACGTGCTGATAGCGGGCGAGGTACGCATCCAAAGCCTCGGGCGCGAGCATCTGTCCGATGGCGCGAAGCGCATGGCGGCAGAAATCCGGCGTGAACCAGCTGTTCTCGCGATACTGCCGCTCGATGGCCGCCCCGAAGGTGTCTTCCAGCCTTTGCGGGTTGCGTAATAGTTCTCCTAATTGTTTGAATGCTTGTATGTTGGTGGTGAACATTGGGTTAATGGGGTGATGGGTTAATGGGTTAGTGGGGTAATGGGTTAAGGGGTTAAGGGGTTGGTTCAGAGATTTCTAATCGTGGATGGTGTCCACCACATTTTTCAGAATCCGCTTCATCTCCTCCTCGGGAAAGGCCTTCAGGATGCCCTCGCGCATGAAGAGGTCCATGGCGCGGTGCGTCTCGTCGATGTCGTGCTTGGCTAAGGAGTAGATTTCGGCGCGGCTGAGCGGATGGCGGGCGATGCCGCTGTTGACGGCGCACTCGCCCACGGCGGCGGCCACGGTGGGGAAGAGGTCGCTGTCCATCATCGTGGGCATGATGCGGTCGGCATGGATGCCCTGCCGCTCGGCGAAGTCGGCGATGGCGTGCGCGGCGCAGACGGCCATCTCGTCGGTGATTTTGCGGGCGGACACGAGAAGGGTGCCCTTGAGGATGGAGGGGAAGCAGACGGAGTTGTTGACCTGGTTGGGGAAGTCGCCGCGGCCGGTGGCCACGATGAAGGCGCCGGCGGCCTTGGCGGCGTGCGGGTAGATTTCGGGCACGGGGTTGGCGCAGGCGAACACGACGGCCTTCTCCGCCATCCTGGAGATCCACTCCGGCTTGATGGTGTCGGGGCCGGGGTGGGAGAGGGCCACCAAAACATCAGCCCCGGCGAAGGCCTCCTCAGGCGTGGTGACGCACTGCGGGTTGGTGATCTGGCAGAGCCGCCACTGCGGGTAGAACCGCGTGTCGTTCTCGTAGTCTGAACGGTTGCGGTGCAGCGTGCCGTCCTTGTCGAACAGGATGATGTGCCTGGGGTCGGCGCCGTCCTGGATCATCAGTCGGGCGATGCTGCTGTTGGCCGCTCCCGCGCCGTAGAGCACGATTTTCGCGTTCTGTAACTTTTTGCCCGCGATTTTCAGCGCGTTGAGCACACCGGCGAGGGTCACGCAGGCGGTGCCCTGCGCGTCGTCGTGCCACACCGGGATGTCGCACGCCTCGCGCAGCTCGTCCAGCACGCGGTAGCAGTTGGGCTGCGAGATGTCCTCCAGGTTCACCGCCCCGAAGCTGGGTTGCACCATCTTCACGAAGTCGATGATCTTGTCGGCCTGGTGCACCCCGTTCTCGTCGCGGCTGTCGATGCAAAGCGCGGTGGCATCGATGCCGCCCAAGTACTTCATCAGCAGGGCTTTGCCCTCCATCACGCCGAGACCGCCGGGAGGGGTGCAGTCGCCGTCGCCCAAAACGCGCGTGCTGTCGCTGACCACCGCCACCAGGTTCGCGCGGTTGCTGAGCCGGAACGAGCGGTCGTTGTCGTCGCGGATGGTCGTGGAGACGGCCGACACGCCGGGCGTGTACCAGGCGTTGAACCAGCCCAGACTCTCGATCGGCACCTTCGGCAGCGTCTGGATCTTGCCGCCGTAGTATTCATGCGCACAAAGCGACAATTTCTTGAAAAACAATGTTTTAGCCTTGGCTTTCTGCTCTTCGCTGAAGGATTCGGGAAGGAAATCCCCGATATGGTCGATGATGTTGCTCATAATTTTGTTACCTACATTTTTCAAGCTGCGAAGATAGGATTTTTTCGGGTACAAAAAAAATGTATCTTTGCCGACTAATTTTTTGAACATGAAAAAGGAAAACGTAGATCAGATTTTTGAGGAATTCAAGAATGCTAAGATACTGGTAATCGGGGATGTGATGATCGACTGCTACCTCACTGGCAAGGTCACGCGCATCAGCCCGGAGGCACCGGTGCCGATTGTGAACGTGCAAAACCGCAGCTACCGCCTCGGCGGCGCCGCCAACGTTGCGCTCAATCTCAAGTCGTTGGGTGCCGACCCGATTCTCTGCTCCGTCATCGGCAGCGACTCCAAGGCCAAGGTCTTCTACAACTTGATGGAGGACTGCGACCTCACTTCCGATGCCATCGTGCCCATGTATGGCCGCCGCACCACCATCAAGTACCGCATCATCGGCAACAATTGCCACATCGTGCGGGTCGATGACGAGCGCGTGCAGCAGCTCAAGGAACGTGAGAAACGCCAGTTCCTCACCACCGTGGAGCAGATCATCGACCATAACGACATCGATGCCGTGATTTTCGAAGATTATGACAAAGGTTTGTTTTCCAAGGAGTTAATATCTGAAATCATCAATTTCGCCCATAAGAAGAACATCTATGTGGCCGTTGACCCCAAGGAGAAAAACTTCAATAATTATATGAACGTCAATCTCTTCAAGCCCAACATGAAGGAACTCTCGAAAGGCCTTCACGTGGAGGAGAATACGGAACTCACCTTGGAGGAGATCCACGACCTGGCCAAGGAGTTCGCCGAGCGCCAGCACATCGACAAGGTGATGGTCACCATGTCGGCGCGCGGCATCGCCTTCTATGACCGCGAGCACGACAAATTCTTCCACCAGCCCGCCTTCCACCGCCGCGTGAGCGACGTTTCCGGCGCCGGCGACACGGTCATCTCCGTGGCCACGCTCTTCCTGCTGAAAGGCCATTCCGTGGAGGAGACCTGCCTCGCCTCCAACCTGGCCGGCGGCCTCGTGTGCGAATACGTGGGCGTGGTGCCCATCAACGGCGCCCAGCTGAAGGACGAAATGGTGAAAAACGCACCCAATCACTAAAAAAAATCGTGTCACATACACTAAAACTCTCGTGATCTCGTTACTGCACTTTTGATTCGGAATTATGAGATTGAAAAGAACGATTGCGATAGTACTCTTTGTTGTGGCGATGGCCGCGCAGGCCCATGCGCAGTACCAGTTCGGCGTGCCCAACCTGTTGAAATACGACAAGAAGCCCTTTCATTTCGGATTCACCTTGGGCTATAACCTCTTCGACTACCGCATCTCCTCAAAGCCGGATTTGGCGGAGTATGACTCGCTGATGGTCATCAACACCCATGCCATGAGCGGATTCAGCCTCGGCATCGTCACCAACCTGCGCCTCGGCAAGTACTTCGACCTCCGTTTCATCCCCGGCCTCTCCTTCGGCGACCGGTACATCAACTATACCATCCGCTACGGCGACGGCTCGGAGCTTGTCACCGCCAAGAACGTGGAGTCCGTCTATCTCGAAATGCCTATCCTGTTCAAGTACAAGTCGTCCCGGATGCTTAACAACATCAGGGCTTACGTGCTCGCCGGCGGGCAATATACCTTCGACATGATCTCCGCCAAGAAGAAAAAGGCTCCCGAGAACGGTGAAGTCGTGCTCAAACTCAACCCTCACGACGTGCAGGCGCAGGTCGGCGTCGGCTTCGACTTCTACTGCACCTACTTCAAGTTCACCACCGAGCTCAAGATGTCGTTCGGCTTCCTCAACATGCTCGTCCCCGAAGACAACATGTACGCCACCAGCGTCACCTCCCTCAAAGCCAAAAACCTGCAAATCTCCTTTATCTTTGAGTAGAACTTAGAACTTAGACATAGAACTTAAACTTAGACTTAGAACCCTTAACCCAATAACCCTTAACCCAATAACCCTTAACCCAATAACCCTTAACCCAATAACCCAATAATAATGAACGACGACCTTTTCAAACAAATCATAGCCCATGCCAAGGAGTATGGTTTCATTTTCCCGTCGAGTGAGATTTACGACGGTCTCAGCGCGGTGTATGACTACGGCCAGAACGGCGTGGAGCTGAAGAACAACATCAAGCAGTACTGGTGGAAGGCAATGGTGCAGTACCACGAGAACATCGTGGGCTTGGACAGCGCCATCTTCATGCACCCCACCATCTGGAAGGCCTCCGGCCATGTCGATGCGTTCAATGACCCGCTCATCGACAACAAGGACTCCAAGAAGCGCTACCGCGCCGACGTGCTGATTGAGGATCACATCCAAAAGATTGAGGATAAGATAGATAAGGAAATAGAGAAGGCGAAAAAGCGCTTCAACAACTTCGACGAGGTGCTCTACCGCCAGACCAACACCCGCGTGGTGCAATACCAGGCTCAGGTCGATGACATCCGCTCCCGTTTCGCCGAGCTGATGAACAACAACGACTTGGTCGGGCTGAAGGCGCTGATTGAGGAGCTGGGCATCGCCTGTCCGATTTCCGGCACGCGCAACTGGACCGACGTGCGTCAGTTCAACCTGATGTTCGCCACCAAACTGGGTTCCGTGGCCGACGGCGCCGACACCATCTACCTCCGCCCCGAGACGGCCCAGGGCATCTTCGTGAACTTCCTCAACATCTACAAGACCGGCCGCATGAAACTGCCGTTCGGCATTGCGCAGATCGGCAAGGCCTTCCGCAATGAGATCGTGGCTCGCCAGTTCATCTTCAGCATGCGCGAGTTCGAACAGATGGAGATGCAGTTCTTCGTGAAACCCGGTGAGGAACTCAAATGGTTCGACTATTGGAAACAGACCCGTCTTCAGTGGCATACGGACCTGGGTATCGCTCCGG
>JAFXPL010000133.1 GCA_017527945.1 Bacteroidales bacterium
TCATGGACCCCGAGCAGAACAGCACCTTCAACGACAACTACCTCGAGACCCCGTTCGACCTCTCCAAAGTGCTCTTCATCGCCACCGCCAACAACCTCAACAGCATCCATCCGGCATTGCTGGACCGTATGGAAATCATCGACATCCCGGGCTATCTGGCCGAGGAGAAGCTGGCTATCGCGATGCAGCATCTTATCCCGAAGCAGTTGAAAGACAATGGGTTGACTCCAAAACAGTTGACCATTCCCGAAGAGACGGTGAAGGCGGTGATCAGTGAATACACCCGTGAGGCGGGCGTGCGCACGTTGGAACGCACTCTTGCGAAGATCATCCGCAAGCGCGCAGAACAGCTGGTGCAGGACGGCAAGATGGCCAAGACGGTGAAACCCAAGGATTTGAAAGAGATTCTCGGTTCCCCCATATTCCAGATAGAGAAAGCCCTCGACAGTGGCGTCCCGGGGGTGGCTACCGGATTGGCGTGGACGTCTGTAGGCGGCGAAATCCTTTTCGTGGAGGCCCTCACCAGCGAAGGCAAGGGCGAGCTCACAATGACCGGCAACCTCGGCGACGTGATGAAGGAATCGGCCACCATCGCTTACGAGTATCTCAAGGCCCACGCTACCGAATATCATGTTGATCCGGAGGATTTCAAGAATAAGAAAGTGCATGTGCACGTGCCCGAAGGCGCCACGCCGAAAGACGGTCCCTCAGCAGGCATCACTATCCTCACCGCACTCGTCTCTGCGTTCACGCAAGAGCCTGTGCGCGAGAAGATTGCCATGACCGGTGAAATTACGCTGCGTGGCAAGCTGCTTCCCGTGGGCGGCATCAAAGAGAAGATTCTCGCCGCCAAACGTAGCGGCATCTTTGACATTGTGATGTCCAAGGAGAACAAAAAAGACATCGACGACATCAAGGAGAACTTCATCGACGGCATGAAGTTTCACTATTTCGAGACGATGCAGGAGGCCGTTAAGTTCAATTTTAATTGGAAATAGATGGCGAATCCCTATTATGAATCGGCACTGACGGAGCGCGCGGGCGTGGAACAGCCCATGCAGGTGAACCCCAACTTCAAGCGGCACAAGAAGTCGGAGCTCACGGTGGATGACTACGTGAAGGGAATCTTGGAGGGCAATCGCACCATCCTCAGCCGTGCCATCACGATGATTGAGAGCGAGAATCCCACGCATATCGCAATGGCCCAGACCATTATCGAGCGTTGCCTGCCGCATTCCGGCAACTCGTTGCGCATCGGTATCACGGGCGTGCCGGGCGTGGGCAAGAGCACCTTCATCGAGTCGTTCGGCGGGATGCTGACCGCGCAAGGACACAAGTTGGCGGTGCTGGCCATCGACCCGTCAAGCGAGCGCACCAAGGGCAGTATCTTGGGTGACAAGACCCGTATGGAGACGCTCTCTGTCGATCCGAACGCCTTCATCCGGCCTTCGCCCTCCGGCTCTGCGCTGGGCGGCGTGGCACGCAAGACCCGCGAGTCCATCATCCTGTGCGAGGCCGCCGGCTTTGATGTCATCATTGTCGAGACCGTTGGGGTGGGACAGTCCGAAACGGCGGTCAAGTCTATGGTCGATTTCTTCCTGCTGCTGATGTTAGCCGGAGCCGGCGACGAGTTGCAGGGCATCAAGCGCGGCATCATGGAAATGGCTGACGCACTGGTTATTAACAAAGCCGACGGCGACAATCTGCCCAAGGCCAAGGGAGCCGCGTCCCAATATCGTGCCGCGTTGAAACTCTTCCCCAAGAACGACAACGGCTGGGATGTGCCCGTGGAAGTCTGCTCCGCCCGGGAATGTTTCGCGTTGGACAAAGTGTGGCAGATCATCCAGGATTTCGTCGCGCTGACCAAAGGGAACGGTAGCTTTGAAAGAACTCGTAACGCCCAATTAGTCAACATCTTCTACCATTGGATCGACTTCACCTTACAAAACCGCTTTTACAACAGCGAACACACCCAATCGGAAATCGACCGCCTGCTTCCGCTCATCCAGTCGAAGCAAATCTCGCCGTACATGGCGGCGACGCAGTTGGTGGAAGGGTGATGGTTTCAGGGATATTTATTTGAGCTGAGTAAAAGCTTCGTATGAGTGTCTTTTCATCTCTGAAACACCGTGCCGGAGATGAAAACTACTGCGTACGCAGGTTTTTCTCCTATTCTGTTAAAGGAAACGAACAAGGAACTGTAACCGCTTGTGGAAACAGACTTCAATTTCAAATCAAAAAGTCAAAAAACACTTATAACTATTTGAAAATCTATATATTGCACGAGATTTTCAAAAAATATCGCATCAGTAGTATTGGTCAATAGCTAATCATCTCATAACTTCACTTTATGAGCTGGAGGGAGGTGGTTTTCGTCAAAGCCATCAACATTATAAAATAATGGAGTGGCCTTGTTTTTCCCGTAAATAGGGCTGTCCAACAAATGTGCATCTTGCATCACCGTTGAGGTCAGTCACTTCGGTAATCACAATTTTGTGTGGCACTCTTGTTTTTTCCTGTTCCATTACGGCACAGGAAAATCCCCCTGTGCCGCTTTCGTAATCGAATCACGATACGAGCTTTTTTGTATTCGTAAACGAAAACGTTATCATCGGCCGAGCGTATATAGGCATCGACTCAAGCGTATATAGAAGTTGGCTTATGCGTATATACGTGTTGGTGGATGCCTATATGTGTTTTCCTGAAATCGCTTGACAGTTTTTTGCAGGTTAAACTGAATTGCTTGTCAAATTTGTTCGTACCATACTGACTGGCTTGTCATGCCGCACTGAATCGCTTGACAACCCGGATGACAATGGATAATGCAGAGCCATCCTTGATTGTTTGGCAAAGTCTGGAGGGGCTCGATGCCCCTTCAGACTTTAGGATGACGATGGCCTAAAGCTGTCGCCACCTTGATTGTTTGGCAGTGCAAAAGTACACATTTTTCTCGATTATCATCCTTTTTGCTGTTTTTTCCACAGGTTTTTGCCTGGTTCGGCGCCCAGATACACCTCCATCGGGGTCTTCATACCGATGCTCATGTGCGGCCGTATGTAGTTGTAGAAGTGTATCATACCGGCGATGCCTTGTTCGGCTTCCTGGTAGTTGGCGAAGAGTTCTTGATGATAGATCCACTCGACCTTGAGGATGCCGTTCATGCGCTCGGCGATGGCGTTGTCCGTGGGTTTGTAGCACTCTGTCATACTGATCCGTATGTGATGCTCGATGAGGGTGTCCACATAGCGATGGCAGGCGTATTGGGTCCCGCGGTCAGAGTGGTGTATGGTGGCGCACAGGTTGCCGCCGCCGGCTTCGGCAACGGCCATTTCCAAAGCCCTGACAGTGCCTTCTGCTTCAAGCGTTTCCGTCAGGCACCAGCCTATCACAGCGTGCGAGAAGGCATCTGTCACCAAATGCAGGTAGAGCACGTCGCCCTCTATCCAGACGTAGGTGATGTCGGCCACCCAGACATGGTTCACATGCCTCACGTCCAGTCCTTTGACAAGGTTGGGGTACTTGCGGTAGACGTGGTTCGAATTGGTTGTGTGTATCGGTTTGCTGCGGGGCAGGCGAAAGTTTTTCTCGGAATAGAATCTCAGGAACGAGTCGCGGCCGCGCGTTATCTCCTTTCCCAAATCGTTGGAAAGCAACACGTACAACTTCGCCCCACCGATTCTCGGGCACAGCCCTCGATAGTATTCGATCATATCTATCATCAGCTTCGCGCGCTGGTTCTCTGACACCACGAAGGTGCTCTTTTTGTAATACCATTGGCGACGTTTGCCAAACAGACTGCAGAGGGTCTCCACACTGGTGTGCGGGTACTCCTTGCGCAGCGCCGTTACTGCTTGGCACCATCTTTTTTTAATATGCTGATTCCTTCCTCCTTCTCGGCTATTTCGATGAGCTTCTCGTACCCGCGGCAGCGCATGCGCTCATATTCAAGCGCCTTCTCCAAGGCCTCTATCCTCTGTCTCATAGCCTCTTGGCTGTCTGTATCTTGCTGATAATTCATCTGGAATGACTTCTCCAATTCCGACTGCAAAGATACGCTTTCCTTTTCAATCTTGTAAATTTGAATCCACTTGCGAAGCTGGCTTTCTTGGATGCCAAACTTTTCGAAAGTCTTACGTCGGTGCTCTCCATGAGCGTAATAGTAGCTCAAAACTTCCAGCTTGAACTCTGGGGTGAGATTCCTTCTCGTCCTTTTTTGTTTTTCGTCTTCCATTTCTTTTTTGCTTTTTTGCGCAAAAAAGTGTCAAGTAAATTCCGTTCAAGACA
>JAFXPL010000134.1 GCA_017527945.1 Bacteroidales bacterium
CAGCCACAGTGTGGGAACAAACAATAAAAGTAACCAAAGTATCATTTAACCCCTTAAAATCACAAAAAATGAAAGCTTCAGAAATTTTAGCATTCGTGGCGGGAGCCGCCGCAGCCGCAGGCATCACCCTTCTGTGCACCACCGAGAAGGGCAAAGAAATCCGCACCAAGGTGAGTGAAAAAATGACGCGCGAGGAGATCGACCGCATCATCGCCAAGCTCAAAGAGAAACGCGCGACCGCCCCGAGCGAAGACGACTTCAACATCGACATCGAGGATGACGATTTTGAAGACACCACCCAAGACTAAGAGGTGTAATGGACATCTTAGGTAGATTCACCCGAAAGTCGAAGCGTAGCTCGAAGACGTGGAAAGACACGAAAACGTACTTCTCGCAGCGCTACGACCTGCTTAAGCTCGAGTTCCTAGAAAAATCGACTCAGCTGCTGTCGGTCATCTTCTCGATGCTGATTGTCATCGTGTGCGGCTTGGTGGTACTGATCTATTTGTCATCAGCACTTATCCACTGGCTCACTTTGGCGCTCGGCGCGGGCTGGGCCTACACCATCCTCTGCGCCTTATTCGTCGTCATCATCGTGTTCGTGCTGGCCAAGAAGGACATGCTTTTCGTGAAGCCACTCATCCGGAAGTTCAGTCGTATCATGTACCCCGACGAAGTGGAGGAGCTGGAGACTGAGAACGTGGTGAAAGACGCGGATGTCGTTGACGAACCGGAACACGAGACCGAGGAAGGAGGTGCACATGAGCAGTAAGGCCCCCATCAACGACTTGAACGAGATTGCCAAGCGCAAGCAGGAGCTGCGCGCGAAAATCGAGGTGCAGGAGCGCAAGCTCAGCAACGACCTCGACGCCTACCAGGACGACATTGAGACGCTCAAAAAGTCCTGGAACGGATTGAAGAGCGTGCGCAACTTCGGCAACAACCTGAGCACTTCGAAAATCGGGCAGGTGCTGAAGACCGTCCACGCGCTCCCCATCGGCAAGGCGGCCAAGAGTGCCGGCAGCAAGTCCGGCTGGCTCACCGCCCTTTCCATTGGCTCAGAGCTCGTGAGCTGGATTGTCCGGCGCCGCAAAAAGAAGAAACAGGCTTGACCTGTCCCCATGCCAAAGGCCGCCAACGAAAAACGTTGACGGCCTTTTTCGTTGCAGATCCGACATACAGGTTGTATGAGTAGCTCTGCCATTGTATGACAGTCCTGTTAAAATCTCCGCAACGTATTCACGTCGAAAGGATCAAGGGAGAAAACATCATCGCTGCTGACACGGATGACCAGCAGACCTTCTTCGTGGGCGAGTTGGTCCGCACCGTCCTCATAGTTGATGGCGGCCACAGCAGCCACAATCTCTTTGTTGGCATATTCGGGAAAGAAATCTCTGAACTTTTCCATTCTGCGAATGAAACGTTCCACTTTCTTCTTGGTGAAATCCGCCTTAACTTCCACGGGGACGTAGAGCATCTGCTGATTCTCTTGGTATTCTCCAACACCATCTGCCTCAGCTGCGGCAATTCAGGCTCCATCACAGTGGTTTCTTTTTCCATAGTTTGAGATTTATTGTTTAACGTTTAAGGGGGTTCTTTTTATTGTTCGGCATAAAGACGCAAAATTTTGCGTCTCTACCATATCATAATTCACGCCGCAAAATTACACTTTTTTCATCATATTCCAGTATAAAATTAAAATATTTTTTTCCGTTCATTATCTAACAGTTAACTATTAAAAATAACAAGTACCGAAAACCAGCGCAAACGGCACCTCTCAATATACAAATCGGCGGCAAGTCGGCTTTGACACCCCGAAAACCATCCACGAACAATGCAGAAACGGACCAAAACAACGACCGGACGCTTCCGAAGGGCGTCGCAGAACCGACTGCGAAACCATCACACTATGAATGCCTCACAATAGAAACACGATGAGAGAACACCCATATTCTGCATTATTCTTTCCGGTAGCCCGCACACCTGACGGCGTGCGTATCGGCCGCCGTACCGCATTCGCTACCGAGCCCCACAGTTCTAACGGACTGCCTTCCAGCAGCTTCCCGCAGCAGAGGATTTCGGTGCGGATGACGCAAGCCTACACGAATGCTCTTCGGTGCCGTATCGCTCTCCCACTCCGCCATGGCTAACGACAGCCTTCCCTGACGCGCACCAGCCTGCAAGGCCGAAAGGCTCGGTAGGAGACAACGCTTCAAGCTTCGTAAATCGCAGGTCGTCAGGCCTGCGGGCACACCCGCAAGCGCAGCCCCCCCCCTTGAGGGTTCGAGATTACGTTTTGCATTACAACAATTCGTCCGACCACGCCACACACCCCCGTGAGAGGTTGCACAACAAATCCGTCAACGTGTTTGCTAATCGTTGAGTATGAATCCCCTAACGGGGATTTGGAAACCCGCGCGGCATCCGTTTGCTACAGATACGGATCCCCTAACGGGGATGGTTGGATGCGGAATACAATGGCTATTGCTGGCTATTCCTAAAATCAACACCAAACGCCAGCTCGCCCGCAACATGCTCGCCGAAGGCCTGGAACCGGCAACAGCGGCGAAAATCTCGATCATCACGCGCACGCAACCTTCGGCATCAACGACGCGCAGCTGTCAATGATAGCGTTAGCATATTCAAATCCAGCGTCACAGACTTTTTTGCCCCTGTTGCCGTCGTAACCCATCACAAGGTGCATGGTTTCGTAGCCGAGATTCAGAAACTTCAATAACTTTCCGTCGCGTTTAGCAACAGCTTCCTGATACTTTTTGATCGAGGGGCGGCCTTTGCCCTTGCGAACATTAAACACACCGTCAAGGGCGATGAGGCAGCCCTTCCACAGCGTGTCGCCCGCAATCCGGACATACTTCTTGTCCTTGTATGATTTCGTCTCGGGATCATACTTCGATCTCTGAATGATTTCTTCCGCATTGGCCACATACCTCCGGGCCTCTGCAATGGAATCCGTGTTTTGAGTATCCTCCATGGTTTATCAAATTTGATGAATAATAAAAAATTTTCCGCCGCAAAAATACAATTTTTACAGCACACCCCGACATAAAATTAAAATATTTTTTCCGTGCGTTATTTAACAATTAACTGTTAAAAATAACAAGTACTGAAAACCAGCGCAAACGGCACCTCTCAATAAACAAATCGGCGGCAAGTCGGCTTTGATACCCCGTAAACCATCCACGAACAATGCAGAAACGGGCCAAAACAACGACCGGACGCTTCCGAAGGGTGTCGCAGAACCGACTGCGGAACCATCACATTGTGAATGCCTCACAATAGAAACACGATGAGAGAACACCCATATTCTGCGTTTTGCACAACAACAATGCGTCCGACCACGCCACACACCCTCGTGAGAGGTTGCACAACAAATCCGTCAACGTGTTTGCTAATCGTTGAGTATGAATCCCCTAACGGGTAGGCTGCTCAAAATATGGTTTTAAAAACCAGCAGCTGGTGATAGGGTGTTGATTCGTTTGGAGACAAGATTCTCTGGCAGATTCGTCCTTTTCCAAAGTTTGATGTCGTGCATCTTGACATTTTCAA
>JAFXPL010000135.1 GCA_017527945.1 Bacteroidales bacterium
CCAAGAAGTCGCAGGTGTTCACCACCGCAGCCGACAACCAGACCTCCGTGGAAATCCACGTGCTGCAGGGCGAGCGCCCGATGGCGGCCCAGAACAAGAGTATCGGCCGTTTCCACTTGGACGGCATCCCCGCGGCCATGCGCGGCGTACCTCAAATCGAGGTGACCTTCGATATCGACTCCAACGGCATCCTGAATGTGACGGCGCACGATAAGGCTTCCGGCAAGGAGCAGAAGATCCGTATCGAGGCTTCCTCCGGCTTGAGCGATGATGAAATCAAGCGCATGAAGGCCGAGGCCGAGGCCAACGCCGACGCCGACAAGAAGGCCAAGGAGGAAATCGACAAGCTGAACAACGCCGACTCGCTGGTCTTCAACACTGAGAAACAGCTCAAGGAGTTCGGCGACAAGATCCCTGCCGACGACAAGGCCAAGATCGAGGCGGCGGCCGCGAGACTGAAGACCGCGCACGACAACAAGGACTTCAGCGGCATCGACAGCGCGACAGCCGAGCTGCAGAGTGCCTGGAACGCGGCTTCGCAGAAGATGTACGCGCAGGGCGGTGCCCAGCAGCAGCCCGGTGCCGACTTCAACGGCGGCTTCAACCAGCAGGCCGGCCCGCAAGGCCCGCAGGGCGGCAACGGCGGCAACGACTCCGAGGTCCAGGATGTGGACTTCGAGGAGGTGAAATAAGACACCCTCTTCCCTATAAAAACCGAAAGGTGCTGACCAAGAATCAGCACCTTTTTTTGTTGCCCGTCGCCGCACGGAACCAACAGAAAACCAAGGTGGAACGCGGCACGTTGCGGATAGTCGGCGGCGAAACTCCCCCTTTTCGGAAAGTCGGGATTCGTGCAGAACCAACGGCGGTTTTTTGTACCATATTTGTATCGAACACTAAATGACTCTCAAGTGAACGCTAATAAAGATAACGAACAGATAATCAGTGTATTGGGAAAAATACACCGATGGCGATCTGGTGGTGGAAAGCAAGGTGAAGGACAACGAGGATTTCAAATACCGCAAGGTGACGGTGGAGTTCCCCTCCGACAAGCAGACCGACAAGAAGGCAAGACCTGAAAAGGACACCGAGATTATCCCGTGGACGGAGGACGTGCAGGCGTATATGGAGAAGAACGTGCTGCCGTTCCAACCCAAGGCGAAGATAGTGGAGAAGCAGACCAAGATTGGGTATGAAATCCCGTTCACGAGGGAGTTCTACAAGTATGTGCCGTTAGAACCGAGCGACAAAATCTTTGCCCATCTCAAGGAGTTGGAGGCGAAGGAGACCGAATTGATGAACAAGATATTGGGGAGTTAGCAGTTAAGAATTAGGGAAAAGCAGTATCTTTGCTTCTTAAAAAAGAAGAAAACAATATGACTGAAAAAGAAATAGTTAATGCGAAAATTGGGGCAACGCCATTGCCCCAATTGGATGATTACAACCATCCTGCTGAAAACAAGCAAGATACAAATTTGGGCAACACCGTTGCCACAATTCAACTGCCCCGTTTCACCCTCTCTTGGTCGCACTATCTGGTGCTGATGCGCATCGAGAACATAGAAGCCCGCAGTTTCTATGAGATTGAGGCGGCACAGCAGCAGTGGTCGGTAAAACAACTCTCTCGTCAGGTGGGCAGCAGTCTCTACGAGCGTTTGGTGTTGAGCCGCAACAAGGATGAAGTGATGCGGTTAGCACTTGAAGGGCAAACCGTGGATAAACCGTCGGATGTTATCAAGAACCCTATCACATTGGAGTTTTTGGGGCTGAAACCTGACGAGACATAAACGGAAACAAAGTTGGAGAATGCCATTATCAGCAAGTTACAACAATTTCTGTTGGAGTTGGGCAAGGGATTCCTTTTCGAGAAACGGCAGAAACGATTCACCTTCGATGAGGAGAATTATTATGTTGACCTTGTCTTCTACAACCGCCTGCTGCAATGCTATGTGCTGATTGACCTCAAGACCGACAAGTTGAGCCACCAGGACCTTGGACAGATGCAGATGTATGTCAACTACTACGACCGTTATGTGCGGCAGGAGTTCGAGAAGCCTACCATAGGCATTCTGCTTTGCGAGAGCAAAAAGGACTCTCTCGTGGAACTCACCCTGCCCAAAGATGCCAATATCTATGCCGCACAATACCAACTCTATCTGCCCGACAAGGCTCTGCTTCAGGCGAAGGTAAAGGAATGGATTGACGAATATAACGAGGCTAACCCAGAAGAATGATGGAACGGAAAATGAAAGACAGCGGTATCCCGTGGATTGGAATGATTCCAAGTGATTGGGAGGTAAAAGGTTGAAAGAGGTTTTTTCTGAATCCAAAGAAAAATCCCTTGATGGAATAGGAGATTTATTGAGCCTTTCCCAATATACTGGTATTAAATTGAGAAGAGAGACTGATTTTGCAGGGACTCACGAAGCGGAATCCAATGAAGGGTATAATGTTGTTCATAAAGGACAACTTGTGATGAATATAATGTTGGCCTGGAATGGCAGTTATGCTTTATCAGACTATGATGGTTTGATAAGTCCTGCTTATTGTGTCTTCAATTTTAAGATTGACTGTACAAAAAGATACTTCCATTACTTGTTAAGAACATCTGGTTATCCGAGTGCATTCAAAACAATGTCAAGAGGAATTATTGATAGCAGATTGCGTTTATACCCTGACCAGTTTTATACATTTCCCACAATATTCCCCCCTCTCCCCACCCAGCAGCGCATCGCCGACTTCCTCGACCGCAAGTGTGCCGAGATTGACGAACTCGCCGCCTTGCAGGAGACGATGATTGCCGAACTCAAACGCTACAAGCAATCCGTCATCACCGAGGCCGTAACCAAAGGTCTTGACCCCAACGTCCCGATGAAGGACAGCGGCGTGGAATGAATCGAAGGGTGGGAAGTGAAAAATATCACGATTGCCATCACAAAGGGGAATGGAATCACAAAAGAAGAAATTTTTCCCGACGGTGATACTCCCTGTGTAAGATATGGCGAGATATATTCCAAATACGATAACTCATTTGTGACGTGCGTTTCAAAAACAAAAAAGGAAGCCCTATCAACTCTACATTATTTTGGGAAAGGCGATATTTTGTGTGCTGGCACAGGTGAACTGGTTGAAGAGATTGGAAAAAGTATTGTCTATTTAGGTGAGAATCAGTGTTTGGCAGGATGAGATATAATAGTGTTAAGTCATAATCAGAATCCGCTCTTCTTGAATTTTGCGTTAAACTCAAGGTACGCACAAGCACAAAAAAGTTGTAGCAAAGCGAAACTCAAAGTTGTACATATTTCCGCTTATGACATTGGCAGCGTACTTATAGCATTTCCCCCTCTCACCGAGCAGCGTGCCATTGCCGACTACCTTGACCGCAAGTGCGCCGAGATTGACGAACTGATAGCCATCAAGCAGCAGAAGATTGAGGCGTTGAAAGAATACAAGAAATCCGTCATATTCGGGTATGTGACGGGAAAAAGGAGGCGGAGTATGTAAATAATCTTGAAAAGATATGAAATTTACCATTGCGATAATCTTGAAAAATTGTATTTTTGCAGCGAACAATATTGTTTGATGGCATCGAACAATATAAAAACGGTTGACAGCTATGATTTTAAGGCAAACAATTGAACAGGTAATCGCCGAATGGCAATCACGAGTAGCAACAGATGATGCGGGAATCATGCGTGAAAGTGAAATTCCGCTGACAAGCATTTCATCCCACGCTGTGGTCATCAGCGGCATACGCCGCTGCGGAAAAAGCACGCTGCTTGCACAATTATACCGCCAACTTGCGGAACCGGCCTTGTTCATCAATTTTGAACACCCCCTCCTGATGGATTTTTCCACTGCGGATTACATGCGATTAGACCAAATCATCGAACAGCAAAGGGTCAAGTGGCTCCTGCTCGATGAGGTGCAGATGCTGCCCCAATGGGAAGTTTATGTGCGGCAGAAACTTGACCAACGCTACAAGATTGTCTTGACAGGTTCCAACGCTTCCTTGCTGAGCCGTGAGTTAGGTACCCATCTCACAGGCAGACATATCCCCATGGAGCTGTTCCCGTTCTCATACCATGAGTTCCTCAAGATGAAATCGCTTGAGGCTTCCTACGATTCACTCCGCGAATACCTGTTCTCCGGCGGCTTCCCTGAGTTTCTGAAAACTGGCGACACGCGTCAGCTTGCCACTTTGTTTCAAGACATACTCTACCGTGACATTATCGTGCGCTACGGCATCAAGGAAGTGGCCTCATTGCTACGGATGGCCAATTTCCTTCTGCAGAATGTCGGAAACAAGTTTTCTGCCACCAAAATCAAGCAGGCAATATCAGTGAACGCCACCAGTACCATTCTAAATTGGTGTAATTATTTGGAAAACAGCTATTTGTTTTCTTTTATCGAAAAGTACAGCTATTCTGTCCGTTCCCAAATGATATCACCCAAAAAGGTCTATGCGGCTGACACAGGGCTCGCTTTCTCCCTGTCCACCCATTCGATGACCGATGAAGGCCATCTGCTCGAAAACCTCGTTTACATCGCCTTAAGGCGTCATCACCCGCAAATAAATTATTATGAGGGGACTGGAGAATGCGACTTCGTAGTAATGGAACACGGCGTTCCTGCGCAGCTGTTTCAAGTGTGCTCGGAACTGAATCCTGACAATATGCAACGTGAAATTGATGGTTTGGAAGAGGCCATGCGTACGCTGTCCATTCCGAATGGCAAAATCATTACGCAAAATCAAAGCGATCGCTTCCAGACAGAATCGGGCAATATCGAAGTGCTACCGTTCTGGGAGTGGAATGTATAAAAGTGAAAGTTTATGGCAACAACGATAACCTATCACAGCATCAAAATCGGCAGCGGCAACCGCTTCAAAGAAAAAAACTTCGAGGCCGACATTGAGCATTACCTGCTCAACGAAGGCGGCTATATCAAAGGCGACCAAAGCACCTACGACAAGAAGCGGGCGATTGATATGCCTGTGCTGCTGCAATTCATTCAGACCACGCAGCCGAAGGTGTGGCAACGCTATCTGAACCTTTACGGCGACAAGTCGGCTGACCAACTTTACAAGGTGTTCCAAGCGGATGTCGCCCACTACGGATTGGTTCACGTGCTGCGCAACGGAATCAAGGACAGAGGAAGCGGCCTTGGCGGACACCGACGAAGCGTTGCGGGAGATGGCGGAGATTGAGGAGAAGACCGAAGCGGAACTGAAGGACGAAATGGATGTGATGATGGAAACGCTGCTCACGCAAGGTCAGCACAAGAATCTCTACTTTTACGCCTTCACCGCCACGCCGAAACCCAAGACCTTGGAGACCTTCGGTGTTAAGACCGCTAAGGGTTACGATGCTTTCCACCACTACAGTATGCGGCAGGCTATAGACGAGGGTTTCATATTGGGTGTGCTGCAATTTTACACCACTATAGAGACGAGTTATGAGATTGCCAAGTCCATCGAGGACAACCCCGAATACGAAGAGCCGCCCGCCACGAGAGCGGTCAAGGCGTTCCACGACAGCCACGAGTTCGTCATCAATCAGATTGTGGAGGTGATGGTGGAGAAATTCCGTGAGATAACCCTGCACAAAATTAACGGGCAGGCGAAGGCGATGGTGGTCTCTCCGTCACGGGCGCACGCCGTCCGATTCTACTTCGCGATGAAGGAATACTGCAAAAAGAAAGGATATGACGAAGTGAAGCCGTTGGTGGCGTTCAGCGGAACGGTGAAGTACAACGAAGTCGAGTACACCGAGAGCCAAATAAATTCGGCGGATGGACAGAAGATAACCGAAGCCAAACTGCCGCTGTTCTTCGCCTCCGAAATGTATAATATGCTCATCGTGGCCGACAAGTACCAGACAGGCTTTGACGAACCGCTGCTTCACACGATGTTCGTGAACAAGAAATTGCAAGGCGTGAAAGCAGTACAGACCCTATCACGGTTGAACCGAAGTCACGAAGGCAAGGTTGATACATACGTATTGGATTTTGTGAACGACGCGGACAGTATCAAGCAGTCGTTCCAACCCTTCTTCGAGGACACCGTGTTGGAGGAAGGCGTGGACATCAATATGGTGTACCGCTATCTGAACGACATCCAGCAGTACCACCTTTGGAACAGCGACGACGAGGAAAAAGTCTATAAGATATATTCCACCTCCAAGCAGAGCAGCACCGATATGGGCAAATTGGCGAGTGCCTTCAAATCGACGATGGCGGCATACGAGTCTTTGCCTATCGAGGACAAATTCAAAGTGCGCTTCTTGGTTCGCAACTTCAACCGCTTCTATGCGTATATGGCGCAGATTGTCCGTACATTTGACAAGGAACTATACAAGACATACGTCTATACCGAACTGCTCTACAAACTGTTGCCCAAGAACCCGCACGAGAAGGTGGATTTGACCAACAAGATTGCCTTAATCAACAATAAACTGACCGAGACCTTCAGCGGCAGCATACAGTTGGAACACGGGCAGAACAAGGTCAAGGCGGAGAAAGGCGGCGATGGGGCGTTCAAGGAGGAAAAACGTGACCTGCTGGCGAACATCATCGACAAAATCAACTTGATGTATGCGGGCAAGTTTACCGAGGCCGACCGTGTGATAGTAGAGACCATCTTCGACAAGATGAGCAAGGGCAGTGCCGCCCTGAGGAAGCAGGCGATGAACACCGATGCCGCTATGTTCGCCACGGCTATTTTCCCCAAGGCGTTTCAGGAAATCGCCCAAAAGTGCTATATGGAGCAGATGGATGCATTCGCCAAGTTGTTTGAAGACCCTCAATTTTATGAGCGTGTGATGAAAGAGATGGCGGAGGCGATGTACTTGAGGTTCAGGAATGGGAAGTAAAACCCAATAGCCAATACAATGATACAAATGTTTGTAGAATAAAAATTCATTGTGGACTATTCATATATTTGGAAAAGTTGTATTTTGCATTCTAAAAAGCAAATAGAATGCAAAACCAAGGGCAGGTTATTATACACATAGACGGCAAGTATGGTGCAGAGCCGCTCACTCCCGACAATTACGACATAACACTTACATATTCCTTACACCCAAAAATTCGGGATGTTGGATTTGTGATTCGAACACCGTTCCATCCATAACAGTACCCGTTAGCATACCATAAGAACTGCTTGCGGGTCATTTTTTATGAAAAAGGATGGTCATTGCCGTCCCGAAAAAGTATCAGATAGTGAACAGTTATTCTCCGATTCGTTTGATTCGGTTTGGAGGTTTGGGGTTGTGGTTCGTTGTATCCCCTTTGGTGATTTCCATCATACCTGCTTTTGCTGGTTCTTGAGAAAATGTGTGATAGTATCGGTCAGAGATTCAATGGTTGCATCGCCTTTGTATTGTTGTGATAAGTCCTTGATAATCACCTTTCTGGGAGACAGGCGATCAAAGCTGGATTTCGAACTTGAGGAATCCGAAGATGTAAGCGTCTCCTCCGATGCCTTCAAAGCTGATGCCAGGACCGAAGAAGATGTTTTTGTTGGGCTTGTAGCGGTAGGCGCATCCTGCGTATTCGGAAAAATAGCCTCCAATTTCCCCGCCTCAGATCTTCACCACCATGCCGCTTACGGGGTAGTAGATCAGTTTAGCGGTGACGTTTTCGCCGGCGGCTTCCAGTGCTTCGGCGTAGGCGTTGAGCTGGCCGGCGTAGTGTCCGGCATAGTGCGGCGAGGTGGGTGCGGTCACCGATTCCGCCTGCGGGAAAGTCTTGAAATCGATCAGGATACTGCCTTTCGGCGTCTGATAGACGTAGTCGATGCTGCCCACCACCACGGAGCCGTCCTTCCGCATCCGCCGGAAGGGGCGCTCGTGGTACTCTTTCACGGCCGGCCCGTATTGCTGCCGGAGGAATTTCTGCAGGTGCTCCCAAGCCTGTATGATTTCCCAAGCCTCGGGCAGCACCTCGGTCATCCCGTGCGCCTCGACGAGTGCCGACACCTCTGCCTTGTCCAAGTGTTCCACGGCGGCAAATACATTGTGGATGCAGTCACCGACTTCCGAATAGGGCCGGTCGCCCAGTGCCGATGACCGTATCTTGATGCGTTGCCCGCTGCGGAAGACAACGCTCACCCTTTCGGATTTCCCGCTCAAGCCGCTCGGGGAGACGGTGAGTGGTCCGGCGTGCGACGGCTCCGGGGAGTAGTAGTCCAGCTTCCGGAATTCCCTTGCCTCTGGGGTGCTGCCGTCGGCCTCGTCGGGGTTGTAGGCGGCGCAAACGATGTCGAAGGGGACGCCGATGCCCAGCACGTCGCCGTCGGATGTCGTGCCGGCATTGGTCAGACCGGAGTTCTGGAACCAGCTGAAAGGCTCTTTCGCGAACCAGGGGACGAGTACGAGCACTTCTGACGCGCGAGTCACGCCCACGTAGAGCAGGCGAGCGCTCTCTTCTCTCGCGCGCTTTTCGGCTTGCGCGTATGAAGGAGACGCGAACAGCTTGCTTGCCACGCTTGTCGGCACGTTTCTCTTGCTTCCGAAGATCCAGGGCATCAGCCGGATGCTCATGGCGGGGTAGGGGTTCTCGGCGGACGGCGGGGTGGGGTGGTAGTGGTTGATGCCGTAAATCTCGCGTCTGAGGATTTGTTGCGCGTCCATCGTCTCGTCGAGGAGCAGGAAGACATATTTCCATTCCAGCCCCTTGGCTTTGTGGACAGTCAGCAATTTGACGCCGTCTCCGGAGGCGGGCATTTCCACCGTGTTCTCCTCCATGAAGGCGGCGAATCCCGAGGGAGTGGCCGGCAGCGACAGCTCGCTGCTGCGTTCCTCATACTGCTTGGCTGCCGCGATGAGGGCGCGCACATCGGTCATGGACTTCTCGATGGCGGTGGACCAGCGTTCCATGACGTTCTTCACGTCGAGTTCCACGGCAAGGGTCTCGATAAGCGCCCCGATGCCTTGGTACATCACGCGGGGACGGATGGCATTCACGCGGCGAACCATCTCGATGTCTTCGAGCCACTTCTTGCGGTTGTCGTCAGGCAGATTGTCGAATTCCAGCTTGGAGTCGATGAGGGCACCGATGCCCATGTCGTCCTCCGTCAGGTAGGCGATTTCCGCCTTCGCCAGGTCGTCATGCGGGTTTACAGTGAGGGTCGTCAGGGCCATCATCAGGCGGCAGGCCTTGCTGTTCGTGTCGAGTGTGGTCTCTGTGTCGCAGGGGATGTGGAGTTTTCCAAGCAGTTCAGCCATCTCATTCAGGTCGTCATTTTTGCGGCCGAGGACGGCGATGTCGGAGGGATTGGCATTCTCCGTTTCAATTACGTTTTTGATGTATTGGGCCGTGTCTTCCATCCTCAGTTTTGAGGATTGTCGAGTTCTCTTTTCCACGATTTCGAGGTAGCGCAGCGGTTTCGGCGCGCGCTCCGCCAATGTGGTCGGGAAGAGTTCGGGATGCAGCTCCATGGCCGGTTTCAGCGGAACCAGCTCGTCCGTCCTGTCGCCGAACAGCGGTTGGAAGATTTTGGTGAAAGCCTTGTTGCTGGCGTTGACCAGTGCGGGCACGCTTCGCCAGCTTTTCTCCAAGGTCTCCGAGCGGCAGCCGTCGGCTCCTTTCTTCAGGGCGATGGCGTCCGCCACGGCTTTGGTGAGCTCCGTGTCGCTGCCTCGGAAGCCGTAGATGGCCTGCTTGGTGTCGCCCACCCAATAGCTCTGTTTCACTAAGTCGGCCAAGGTTGCGAAGATTTTCACCTGTATGGGCGAGCAATCCTGGAACTCGTCCACGAAGAGATGGGTGTAGGTGCGGCCGATTTCCGCCGCCACCTCCTTGTTCTGCAGGAGCTTGTGCATGTAATGCTCGATGTCGCTGAAGTCAACCACCCGTTTGTTCAGCTTGTAGTTGGCGTACTGGGTGTTCCATTTTTTGGCAATCCGGAAAATGGTGCCGACGTACTGTTCGATCAGGTCAAACACTTCCTTACTGCCCCAAATGTCCTCCACTTTGAGCTTGGTGTCCTCCAGGGTCTTGTCGGAGCTGGTTTTCTGGGCTCCGGCAGGGGCTTTGCCGAGGATGTCGGCGAACTGGTTGCACCATTCGATGTCGTTGGATTGTTGGCCGTTTTGCAGAAACTTGTCGATGGCCTCCAAGGTGCTCTTTTTCGTGTTCGAATCCTTGCACTTTTCCACTTCGCAGCGCAGGGCGTTGAGCGCGTCGGAGCGTTGGGCGTCGTCCAAGTGGATGCTCGTTCCGTTGTACAACGCCTTCGGGATGGCCAGGGATTCTTGCACGCTTTCGGTATAATCGGTGATATCGAAGCTGATGCTCTTCTCCACGATTTTCTTGAGGTGCTTTTTCCAGAAAAGGGTGTCGGGGTGGCTCATGTCGTCCACGATGTTGAACGTTTTGCGGAACATCGCGAAGAAGGCCATCTCCTCGTTGGTCGGGACGTTGGCGATGCTTTGGTTGATGTACGTCTCCTTGGCACTGTCGTCCAGGACTCCCTGTTTAGGCGACATTCCGATGGCGTACCAGTATTTCTGGATTAGCGAGGTGGCCACGCTGTCGATAGTGCCCATCAGAGCGTGGTCGAGTCGGGCGGCTTCATCGAACTTGCCCATCTTGTAAAGTTCCGCCTTCGCTTTCTCCTTGAACTCGGCGGCAGCTTTCACCGTGAAGGTGGTCAGGATGACTTGCTCCGGCTCCACGTGCTCGGGGTCGTTCTTGTCTTTGGCGATGAGGCTTGCCAGTTTGGTGGTCAGGGTGTAGGTCTTGCCGCTTCCGGCACCCGCGCTGATATAGGTTACATTTTTCATGGGCGATTAGTTTTTGAGGTTCGAATAATTGCTGAAACCGTTGGTGTCTTTGACTTTCGCGTCGTTGTAGTCAGGCTTGAGGGGGAACAGGTTTCGCGTCTCTGTGTCGTTGAAGTATTGCAGCTGGTCCAGGGGAAGTCCTTCGCCCATTTCGATTTTCCCTGACATGATTTCGTCGCGCCGATAGTGGTAGGAAGCGCGGATTCTGCCGAGGATGTCGCCGTGGCAACTGTCGTCCATCTTGATGGTTTCGGTGTGTGTCCCATTGAATTTTTCGGTGCTGTAAAGCCGGCCGACGGGCATCAGGAAGTAGGCGGTCGGCACAGACACGGCGCGTTTCTCCTTGCCGAGCAGATCAGCGTAAATGGCTAACTGCGCCGCGCGATTCGTCTTCAGCAACCCTTGGTAGTAGCTCCTCGAAGAGGTCCATTTGAAGTCGAAAATGACAGGGCTGCCGTCTTCGCGGGCCAATTCCATGTCGGCGAATCCCTTCATTGCCGGGGGCTCTGGGTCGGGAGTACCGTCTTTAAGCGGCTTTTCGCAGGCCACCACGTGCAGGCAGTTGCACTCGATGATGTCGAGCAGATGGTTGATGCATTCTTGCAGCTGGTCATACAGCTCGCGTCGTTCGATGACGTTCTCTTGGAGCAGCAGGATGGCACCCTTGGCTTCCACTGTTTCGTTGAAAACTCGTTCGTAGTCCTTGTTCACGCGGTCGCGGATGGCCGGCGCGTAGCCGCTGGCGGGGTCGTCCGGAATGAGGAAAAGGTGCTGTATGACGGCATGGGCCACGTTGCCCTTCGTACGTCTGACATTGCTCAGGTCTCTCTGCCCGTTGTCGCGGATGCCTGCGATGCTCTCCAGCGTGTAGTCGAGGGGGTACTGTATCAGCGTCTCGATGGAGGTGGGACTCTCGGTCTTTTTCCATGTGATCAGGTCGGTGCGGTGGATTTGCGTGTAATAGCCATCGCACTCGCTGAGGGCATTGTCGCTGAGGGGCCTGGTGGGAATATAGAGCTCTTCCGGGATTTCCGGGGTGCGGGTCACCTCCCGGTGGTTCTTCACCTGCTGCTCGATCCGCACGACGAGGGGGTGCTTGTCCACGATTTTCCCGTCGGCGACCTCCACGATGGCCAGGGTCAGCTGTTTCTGGCAGAAGAGGATGGGTAGCAGAAGAACCTCCTGCTGCAGTTTTCGGGTATCGTCCGGGCTCCAAAGCTTGATGTGCGGTTGCAGGTCGTTCTGTTCGGTGGGGGTGAGGAAGTCGGTGGCCGGCAGCAGGGGCTTGAAATCGTAAAGCCCTGACCATAGTAGCCGGTCTGCTTTTGCGGCGACCTGTCCTGGAGAGGCAACGGTGGGTTGAGAGCCTGTTTGTGCAATATATTGCTGGAACTCAGATGGTTCGTACAGACAGGCGATGTGCTTCTCGATTTCGCTGTACGGGATAGGGGCGGAAGGGTTCAGGTCGTCGGTGAGGTTTTCCAGCGTGTTGCAGAGTTCAGAGAGACGGCCTAACTGGGTGATGCGCAGGTCGTTGCTGTCTTTTTGCGCTATGACGGCCGTATGCTGTCGGCTCCAGTCGCGCAACTCATGGAGAAACCGGTGGAACTGCTCTACCGTGAGTGCTCCCTCGTCCGCTTTGTCGAAGCTGGGAAGAAAGACGGAAACCAGACGCTTACGCGCTGCAACTTCTTGTTTGTTAATCTGTTCTTTGGACTTTGCCGTTTCTTTGCCGTTGACCCAGTCGTCCACGATTTGTTGGCAGCTTTCTCCCCGGTTGTCGCTTTCCGCCGAATACCATCCGCCGGTGTGTGCCAGTTGCTCCGCCAAGCGGTAGCGGAGGCTGCCCGGCAGGGGGTGCATGGGGGCGTAAAGCCACTGTAGCAGTGCACGGATGTTCAGCGGGCGTTCTTGGATGGCCACGCCGGTGAAGAAGAGTTGTATGATCTGTGGGCTGCTGTTGGCCACAATAGAGCCGGTCGCGGGCTTTCCCATCAAATGCAAATAGTTGTCAACCAGTTTCGTGCTGGGTTTTATGCTCACGTCGAAAGTGTCGTTGGCAAGGGTCGCCATGTACTCTTCCGCTGTCAGGTCGTCCTTGAAGTTCCAGATGCAGACGGACTCGTCCCCGCTGTCGAAGAGCAGGGGAGAAGCGTCGTTGAGCGTCAGCATCCGTTTCAGACGGGCGAGGTTGTCGTTGCCGTCGGATTCCGGGATTGGCAACTGTCCGACGGATGCTCCGTCCGCCTGTGCCAGCGCGAAAATCTCCTTCAGCACGGGGTGCAGGAGATCCGGCTGGAAAGGCATCACGAAGGCGACATCCTTCAGTATCCCTTTTTTCTGTTTTAGCCGTTCGGCGATGGCGTTCAGGCGATGGCCCTCGTCCGGCATCTTTTTTGTTTCGAAAAGTGCTTCGATGCCTTGCAGCACACGGAGTCGGCTGCTTGCCGCCGGGGTGTTTTTCGTCCAGCCGCACACGGAGAGGGCATCGCGCCATTTCAGCATTTCGCGGCTGGTGGCAAGCGGCGATACCAGGTAGCTGTCGTACAGCGTTCCGGCTTCCGTGGCGTGCGCTGCCATGTATTCACGCACGCACTTGTAGTAACAGACCAGCCGATCGGCATCCGATACCGTCGGTGTGTGCAGGCCGAGCCGAAGTTCCAAAAAATCGATGAGCCCGTTGATGTCCGTCACGAGGGTGTCCATCATTTCCGGACAGGCCTTCAAGCCCAAATAGGCTTTTCCGCCTTTGTAGTCGAAGTTGAAAAAAATATTCATAGCAGGGAGGGGTTCAAAGTTCAAAGTTCAAAGTTCAA
>JAFXPL010000136.1 GCA_017527945.1 Bacteroidales bacterium
ATAAAGGAATTGCGAACGGACTGTGGCTCCAAGTGAAACGTATGGTGGCGGGGATTTACCATTTCGTGTCCGCCGCGATGTTCCACCGATACGTCTATGAAGCACTGTTCAGGAGGAGGACATGCCGATGCAACAACACGCAGCGGTTCGAGCAGGCGATGGGACGCGTCGAACAGGTGATCCCGTACTATCTGGTAAGTCCGTGACGGGGTAGCGTGACAGGGGCACCGCGCAAGTGCCGGCCGCCAGAAACAGCAAAAAGATTGTCACTATTTAACTGTGAATTAAACAGTTCCAAACAGCCGGAAAGGAGTAAACAGTCAACTTCCATATACTGGAAAACCAATTTAAAAGTCCACTAAAACTCTGGTGCACAAACTCTTCTGCAATAATCCCCCTGCCAAACCAGCCTATCACTCCCCACCCCGCCCCACCTTCAACCCTCGCCCCCCCCAGCGCACCTTCAGCAACACCCTCCCCCCCTTCCGAGCCCTTCACCCCCCGCACCCTGGAAACGCCCCAGTGGAATTATTCAGCATCCATATAAATATATTGTAGGAAAACAGCAAAGCTGCGCACACCACCGCAGTCCACAACCCTGTACCAGACTAAATGCATGACAATCAAAGACATAACACTTTATCAGCAGAACAGTCGGCCGGGTTCCGACCGTCCCTAAGAATTTGCGCCCCTCACCGACCTGCAGCATACACGCATCGAACAGCCTCCCTTCGGCATATTTCTTTTCAATACTTATCAACAACCACAAGTTGGAATCGCAAAAAATATATTTTTGCAAGTTTAATTGTAAATCAACCTGACAAAGGTATGAAGAGAATTTTTATCCTGTTGTTCACCGCAATTGTCGCATCGGGTTTCGCAGCACCGACAGACACCATACCGCCGCTGCTGCCTCCACGTCCGCCGCAAAACTACGAACTGGCGCCCCATATCCGCTTGGAAAGGAATGAACGGCTGACGCTCACCAACCTGGTCGTCTTCGTCCGTTTCGCCGACGACCCGGAATTCACCGAGTCGCTGACGAACATAAACCAGATGTTCAACGACACCACGCCCTACAACATCTCCGTCCACAACTACTACAAAGTGACCACTTACGGGAAAATCAACTACCACACGGTCTATACCAACAACATCCAAGACACGGTCATCGTCTCCTATCAGGACCCGAAACCGCGCTCCTATTACCAACCCTACAGCGACACCAATCCGGATGGATACCCGCCGCAAACCATGAGCATCACTAATCCCCGGGAAACGGAACTGTTAGGCAGAGTGCTGCGGCATATCGACTCGCTGCATCTTGTGGACAGCAGCATCAATTTAGACGGCAACAACGACGGGCTCATCGACAACATCAGTTTCATCCTGAAAGGAAATGTCGGTGACTGGAACGACCTTTTGTGGCCCCACATGAACTTCTTCGGCCCGGAAGTCTACCATCTCTACATAAACGGAAAGCGTCCGCACTGCTACAACTTCGAGTTCGCCAACTCCGGCCCCTATTTCACCGCCAATGTGTTCGCCCACGAGATGGGGCACTCCTTAGGCGTCCCCGACTTTTACCATTACTACCATTACAACAGCATCGCGCCGGTCGGACTTTGGGACCAGATGGCGCAGAACAACCTGCAACAGATCTCTACCATTTTCAAATACAAGTTCTTAGGCATCGTTGACGAGCCCGTGGAAATCACGGAGGACGGGCACTACGTACTGAACAGCAACACCTCCTCCGACCAGAACAACTGCTATTTCATCCGCTCGGCACAAGACCCGGACCAGTGGTTCACCTTCGAGTACCGCAACTGCGACGACTTCATGGAGAACACCCCGAGAAGCGGCCTGATCATCGGACGATGGTACGACAACGTCAACCTCGACAACATGTACGAGGCCGGAAACGGTATGTTCGACTTTTACGAAAAGCCGCACACCTATTGGGTTTTCCGTCCGAACAGCAACATCGACACCGTCAACGGGAGCATCAGCTTAGCGGCATTCGGAAACGCGAACCGGACTTCATTCGGCCCCACCACCAACCCGCGCCCCTACCTCATCGACGGAACGCCGGAAAACAGCTTTGAGATCACCAACATCCACTACAGCGGCGACCAGGCCTCTTTTGACGTGCATTTCCTGAACGTTGGCATACATGCATACGAAAAGCAAAACAGCCATATTTACCCGAATCCTGCAAACAATGAATTGAACATCTCCATTGACAACGTAAGCCGCGTGGAGGTTTTCGACTTGTTAGGAAAGACGATTCTCTCCGAAGCGCATCCTGGATCGAGCATAAATGTCTCCGCGCTTCAACAAGGGATGTATATCATGAAGATCCACACGGGTGATGCCTGTTATACTGAAAAATTCATCAAAAGATAATATAAATCAATAAGTATGAAACGTAACGTTATCGCAAGCCTGCTGCTGACGGCCTTCTGTCTCCTGGCCTTCAGTTCATTCGCGCAGAATTACCACAAGGAGACCTATCAGAACGACCCGATGAACGTCATCCACTACACGTTGGACAACGGCCTGCAGGTCTTCATGTCTGTAAACAAGGACGTGCCGCGCATCCAGACCTACATCGCGGTGCGCGTGGGCAGCAAGAACGACCCTGCCGAATCCACGGGCCTCTCCCACTACCTGGAGCACCTGATGTTCAAGGGCACCACCCACTTCGGCACGCTCGACTGGCCGAAGGAGCAGGAGCAGCTCAAGAAGATCGAAGCCTTGTACGAGGTCTATAACCACACCACCGACCCCGCCAAGCGCAAGGCCATCTACCACGAGATCGACTCCGTCTCCTACGAGGCTTCCAAGTACGCCATCCCGAACGAATACGACAAGATGATGTCGATGATCGGCGCACAGGGCACCAACGCCTTCACCTCCACCGACATGACCGTCTATCAGGAGGACATCCCGAGCAACGAGCTCGAACGCTGGCTCAAGATCGAGGGCGAGCGCTTCGCAGACCCTGTCTTCCGCCTCTTCCACACCGAGTTGGAGGCCGTCTATGAGGAGAAGAACATGAACATGGCCAACGACAGCCGCACCGCCTACGAGAAGCTCAACGAGGCCCTCTTCCCGCACCACCCCTACGGCACGCAGACCACCATCGGCACCATCGAGCACCTGAAAAACCCGTCCCTGACGAACATCAACAAGCACTTCTACACCTACTACGTGCCCAACAACTACTGCATCGCCATGTCGGGTGACTTCGACCCGGAACAAGCCATCAGACTGATTGACAAATATTTCGGAAAAATCCAGCCGCGTTACATCCCCGACTTCACCTACGTGAAGGAGAAGCCCATCCGCGCGGTGAAGACCGTTGACGTTTATGGTTTGGAGGCCGAGAACGTGCAGATTGCCTTCCGCATCGATGCCGGCACTGGCTCCCGCGACGTGCTCCTCGCCGAGATGGTGGATGCCGTGCTGATGAACGGATCCTGCGGTATCATCGACGAGAACATCAACCAGAAGCAGCTCGCCCAGTACGCCGCTTCCGGCGTGGGCGACATGAACGACTACGCCTATTTCCGCCTCATCGGTATGCCCAAACAGGGACAGACCCTCGAACAGCTCAAGGACCTCCTGCTGCAACAACTCGAAGTGCTGAAATCCGGCAACTGGGACGCCGACCTGCTCACCGCCGCCATCAACAACCGCAAACTCAGCGACATGACCTCCTTGGAGAGCAACTCCAACCGTGCCATGAAGATGGCCATGGCCTACCTCGCCCACCAGAGCTGGCAGGATGTGGTCAACGAGACCGAAAACATGAGCTATGTGACCAAGGAGGATGTCATCGACTTCGCCAAGCGCATGTTCAAGAACAACAACTACGTGGTGGTCTATAAGCGCCAAGGCGAACAACGCAACGTGCAGAAGGTCGATAAGCCCGAAATCACCCCCGTGGTGATGAACCGCGACGTGGAAAGCAACTTCCTGAAGGAGGTCAAGAACATGAAGGTGAACCCCATCGAGCCCGTCTTCATCGATTTCAGCAAGGACATGCAGAAGGGCAAGGCCAACGGCAACGAGATTCTTTACGTGAAGAACACCGACAACGGCCGCTTCCAGCTGATCTACCGCTATAACTACGGCCGGTTCTATGACAAGAAGGCCGGTATCACCAACTCCTTCCTCGACCAGCTGGAGAGCGACAACCGTACCCTCAGCCAGATCAACCGCGAAATGTACGACCTTGCCTGCGACTACAGCATCGGCTTCGGCGACAAATACGCCACCGTCCGCATCTCCGGCCTGAGCGAGAACATGGAGAAGGCCATGGCCATCGTGGAGGACATCCTCAACAATCCGAAAATCTCCGAAGCGTCCGTCACGAACTCCATCAGCGACGTGCTGAAATCACGCAACGACGCAAAATCACGCCAGCAGACCATCTTCCAAAACATGCTCCGCTACGTCTCCTACGGCAAAGACAACACCCGCAAGTATTTCGTGAGCAACGAAGAGGTGCAGAACATCAAGGCTCAGGATGTCGTCAACCAAATCAAGACGATGACCTCCCAGCCGCAGCGCATCCTCTACTACGGCGACCTCAGCCTCAACGACTTGCAAAAGGTCGTCACGGAGAAGCACAGCGTGCACCCGGCCAAGAAACCCGCGAAGATGGGTTCTGACTACGACCGTTTGGCCACGAAGGAGAACAAGGTCTATTTCGCGCACTACGATGCCAAGCAGTCGCTGTGCCGCCAGCTCACCACCTCCGTGCCCGCCAACTGGGCCATGAGCCCGCAAATCGAGATGTACAACGAGTACTTCGGCGGCAGCATGAACTCCATCGTCTTCCAGGAAATCCGCGAAAAACGCTCCTTAGCCTACTCCGCCGCCGCCTACTTCGTAGAACCGAACGAAAAAGGCAAGCTCGACTACAACATGACCCACATCGGCACGCAGAACGACAAGCTGATCGACGCCATGGAGGCCTTCAACGACCTGTTGGACAACATGCCGGTCTCCGAACTGAACTTCGACCTCGCCAAGACCTCCCTCATCTCGCAGTACCGCACCGACCGCACCCGCAAGATGAGCATCATCAACTACTACCTCACCTGCGAGGAGATGGGACTGAAGACCCCGCTCGACCGCACCAATTTCAACGCCATCCAGAAAATGACCCTGAACGACGTGGTGAACTTCAACAAGAACTACATCAAGGGCCAGAAGCGCGTGGTGGTCGTCCTCGGCAACAAGGATGAAGTCAACCTGAAGGGCCTCGAAAAATACGGCAAGGTGACGACCCTGTCGTTGGAGGAAATCTTCGGATACTAAAATATCAGTGATTTGTGATTTGTGAACGGTGAGCGGTAAACCGTAAACTGTTAATCGTAAATCGTAAACCAAGACGGGCATCGGCATCCTGGGAGCGACCGGGATGCCGATGCTGTTTTTGGAGGATACAAAAGCGGGGAAACGGTTAATTACAAAAAAATGTATTTTTGCAGCCTCAAACAATAAACCGGTCCCGAGCTGCGTTATCAGCCGGAACATCAAATCGCATCATTATGGCAAAGAGAATCGTATTATCCATTTGTGCAGCAGTAGTGTTGGCCCTGTTTGGCAACGCCTGCCACCGCACTCCCGTCGAACCGACGCCGTCACCCGAAAACCCGGCCAACACAGAAGGCATGTACCTTGGCATAATAGGTTTCAACGACCAGCTGTACATCAAGGATATCAGCCTTTTGAACAGTTCGACATACCCGAATTTCACGAAATTCATCGACGCCCTCGTCCCCGGCAACGGCACGGCACTGTATTATGCCGACTACACGGCCCTGAAGAAAATGAGGGCCTATTCCCGGCCCAAAAAGCTGAAAAACGTGGCGTTAGTGACGTTTACGGACGGTCTTGACAACATCTCGACCGCCAACAACCAATACGACCCGGAAGCCTACGGCAGCACCACCGCCTACCGCGATGCCCTGCACAACAAGATCATGAACGAGCCGATACACGGCGTTCGCGTCTCGGCCTACTCCATCGGCCTGAAGGGCAGCGACGTCACCGACGAGGCGCAGTTCATGGAGACGCTCCGCAAGCTGGCCAGCAGCAACAGCAACGTGTTCCAAGTGGCGAACATGGACGAAGCCATGGCCCGGTTCTCGGACATCGCCTCCAGCCTCTACTCCATCTCCACGTCCGTGAACTTGGGCGTGAACGTTCCCGGCGGCTACGACGAGGGACAGATCCTCCGCTTCACCTTCGACAACGTGAATTCGGCGGCCCAGTCAACCCGCTTCGTCGAGGCCACCTACCGCCGCACCTCTTCCGGCACCAGAACGCTGGACAACATCATCTATTACGGAATCGCCCAAGGCCCGGTCACAATCGCTTCCTCTTCCCTGCAGGGCGCCTACTACAAGTTCCTGCTCGAAGGGCTCGCCTACCTCGACGGCACCCCGATCTCCCAGACGGACTTGAACAACATCAAGCTCTGGAAACGGACCAGCACGGGCGCGTGGGACAAAGAGACGGAGTTCAACCCGGCAAGCTCGACCACGGTTACGGAGGACAAGAACAGCGCCCTGGTCATCCTGGTGTTGGACTGCACGACCTCGTTGGGCAGCGATTTCGCCAACATGCAAAACAGCGCCAAACAGTTCACCCGGACACTCGCCAACGCCGAGGACAAACGGCGGTAATCCTAACGGTGCCTTTTTGACAACGACCAAGCTCTCTTCCTTTTGCGAAGAGAGTTTTTTTTGGACTGTGCCTTTTCCTCGAAGCCAGCCATGCGCCCTCCTCTTCATCCTGACACGCCACCGCATTTAGGACCAAAACGAACCATCCGCCCATACTGCAATTTTTGTACTTTTGCCTCACGAAAATTTGAACCTATGTCCCCGAACGAACCCGATATTCTGCAACTCCGCCAAATGGTGGAGGAATCCGTCTCAAGGAAGATGAAGACCCCGGCCGACTTCCAGTTCCTCACCGGCATCATCCAAGAGCGCTGCAAGGAGACCCTCGGCGTGACCACCCTCAAGCGCATCTGGGGCTATGTGGAGGGTTACGACACCACCCGCTACTCCACCCTCTCGGTCCTCGCCCGTTGCGTGGGTTTTCACGACTGGGACGATTTCCTGGCCAACCACGACCGCGCGGGCGAATCCTCGAACCCGGTGTTGGGCCGCGTCCTGCATCCCGACGAGATCCCGCAGGAGGGTTTTGTGCGCATCGCCTGGTCGCCCGACCGCCGTGTGCTGCTGCGC
>JAFXPL010000137.1 GCA_017527945.1 Bacteroidales bacterium
CATACATCGCGTACGGCACCGCCGTGAGCGGCATCTCCAAGGTGCCGAGCACGGTGCCATTCAGTGTCACCGTGGTCTCGATGCGGGCCTTGTTCCACTGGATGCTGTTCCAGCCGGCGTTGTTCCCGTCTGGGCCGATCAGCAGGGAGATGAGGCCGGTGTAGTTGGTCTGCGTCGTCTGTGTCTCGGTGTAGGCGGCTGTGGTCTCATCGCCGTTGTAGATGTTCACCGTGACTTGCACGGATTTGTTGGCCACCAGCTTGTTCTCGGTGTCGCGCACCACGGCTTGGTAGCTGATTTTGTCGTTTTGCGCGAAGATTGACATCGCGCAGCATAGCATCGTGGCTATGAGGAGTAGAGTTTTTTTCATATTTTGGGGTTTTATTATTATTCTTCTTCTATGTCCCAGGGCTCACTGCGTTCACCCTGGGTTAGCATACTTCAGGCCTCCGGCCCTTCTGGAATGTCGTGCTAACTACTAACTGCTAACTGCTAACTATTCGGGCCATTCGTTCTTCATCACGCAGCGGACGCTGATGGCGTCGTTGGGGTCGCGGGTGACGAGCAGGGTGGTGTAGCAGTGGCATGGGAGTTCCAGGGAGGTCTTGTGCGTTGACCCGCCGCCGGAGCCGGGGTTGATCGTCGTCCACCAGTCGGTCTGGGTGTAGAGACCTTCGAAGCGGCTGGAGGAGGCGTTGTAGCAGCCTGCGGGGAAGGCCGTGAAGTCGGTGGCGTTGGTGTTGACTTCCGGACCGAACCAGTCGTTTTCGCTGCGGAGGGCCACTATCGGGTTGGAAATCAGGGCGTCGACCTCTTCGGCGTTCGGGAGGTGCCACTTGTCGTTCGGACAGATACCCTTCACGTAGCCGTCATTGTCGGCGACAGTGCCGTTGATGGCGGTGTTCCACGTGTAGAGCAAACCGTAGTTTTCCGGCACGGTGGGATACATCGCGCAGGTGTAGGACATCGCGTCGCTCATGGGCGAGCGGAGGTTCTGTTTGGTCCAGCAGTGGCCAGTCACCGCGAGCACGTCATACTCGATGCCCGAGCTGAAGGCGTCGGTCACCCTCTCCGGACAGACGATCAGGTAGAGCGTCCGCAGGAGGTCGTAGTTGTAGATGCCGCCGTTCACCAGGTAGGCGCTGTCCTTGTGCGTGGTGGTCTGCGCCGGGAGGTCGAACCCGTTTTCCGTGTAGGGGGTGTTGTAGGTGATGACATCATACACGGTGTCGCGCGTCCACTGCGCCTGAGCCACTCCCATGGAAAACTCGTAGTCGCCCAAGTTCCTTTGTTGGAAAAAGGGCTGCCCGACGGACACGCACAGGTGCTCGTTGTCGGCGCCGCCGGCCACGGTCGCCTGCACGGTCTTGGTCTGCGCGTTCAGGGTCGCAACCGCCGCCATACAGGCAAAAAGTAATGCAATGGTAGAAAGTCTTTTCATATAGGTTTTTGATTTTAATTACAAGACGAAACAGGAACTTCGGCATTCCTGTCGAAAGATTGCCATAAAAACGTCGAAAACAGAACAGAAAAAGAGTGGAGACAACAACCCGCCCCACCGCTTATAGGGATGAGTAATAAATTGATTGTGAGATTATTACAATATCTCTTCATTTATTTCTCATATAACAAACTCCAAATTGGAGCAAAAGTACAAAAAAACAAAGGCTGTATACCATATTCTATGGTTATTTTATCAACACATTGTGTTCATTTCGTGGGTTTCGCGCTGCATACGTAGAGGTGCGCCCTGACTCGTCATCCATAGTGTCCATCATGTCATGCATCATTAAAAATAGTATCTTTGCGCCCTCAGAATTTCGAACAAATTAAATATATAACAATATGATAGACAGTAATTTGAAATACAAAATCGCTGACATGTCGTTGGCGGAGTGGGGACACAAGGACATCGATGTCTCCCAAAAGGAGATGCCGGGTTTGTTGGCTATCCGTGAAAAATACGGAGACAGCAAGCCGTTGAAGGGCGTGCGCATCATGGGATCGCTGCACATGACCATCCAAACGGCAGTGCTCATCGAGACACTGACGCACCTCGGCGCGGAAGTGCGCTGGTGCAGCTGCAACATCTTCTCCACGCAGGACCATGCCGCCGCCGCCATCGCCGACAACGGTGTATCCGTCTTTGCTTGGAAGGGCGAAAGCCTCGAAGACTACTGGTGGTGCACGGTGAACGCACTCTCGTTTCCCGGCGGCAAAGGTCCGCAACTCATTGTGGATGATGGCGGTGACGCCACCTTGCTCATCCATCTGGGCTGCAAGGCCGAAGACGACCCGACCGTTCTTGACGCTGAACCCGAATCCCACGAGCAGGCCGTGATTTTCAACACGTTGAAACAGGTGCTGAAAGAGGATCCGCACCACTGGCACAACATGTTGAAGGAGATCAAGGGTGTCTCCGAGGAGACGACCACCGGCGTGCATCGTTTGTACCAGATGATGGAGCGTGGCGAGTTGCTCTTCCCCGCCATCAATGTCAATGATTCCGTGACGAAGTCCAAGTTCGACAACAAATACGGTTGCCGCGAGTCTTTGGCCGACGGTATCAAGCGCGCCACCGACGTGATGGTGGCCGGCAAGGTGGTGGTCGTGTGCGGTTACGGCGATGTGGGCAAAGGCTGTGCGCAGGCCATGCGCTCGTACGGTGCCCGCGTTATCGTCACCGAGGTCGATCCCATTTGCGCCCTGCAGGCTGCGATGGAAGGTTTTGAAGTCAAGACTGTGGAGGACGCTCTCGACGAGGGCAACATCTACGTCACCTGCACCGGCAACTGCGATGTCATCACCGTGGATCACCTCAACAAGATGAAAGACCAGTCCATCGTCTGCAACATTGGCCACTTCGACAACGAGATACAGGTCAGCGCATTCGAAAGTCAGGCGAACATCACCAAACGGAACATCAAGCCGCAGGTCGATGAGTACATTTTCCCCGACGGACACTCCATCTTCATCCTGGCGGAAGGCCGCCTCGTGAACTTGGGCTGCGCCACCGGACATCCCTCTTTC
>JAFXPL010000138.1 GCA_017527945.1 Bacteroidales bacterium
ATATTGGGAGGTGGTTTCGCCATTTTTTCTGTCATTATGACGATTTTTAGTGCATTTAAGTTGCCGGTGCTGAAGTTTGTCGTGCTATTCGGTACCTTTGCTTTGGCTATGGCTTTTGCCGGTAACGATTTGGTGAATTTCGTAGGCGTGCCACTAACGGGGCTTGAAGCCTATAACGACTATATGACCAATGGTTCCGGTGACGCATCCTTGTATATGATGATGTCGCTGATGGACACGTCACATACGCCCACTATCTACCTGCTCATTGCAGGTGTAGTCATGGTACTTTCATTAGTGTTCTCAAAGAAGGCGCAGAATGTGGTGAAGACATCTGTTGACCTCTCGCGGCAAGATGAGGGCGACGAAATGTTCGGTTCGAGCGGTGTGGCACGTGCTTTGGTACGGAATACACAAAAGACCGCGACCGTTATCGGAGGATTGATACCCGATCGTGCAAAGAAATGGATAGACTCTCGTTTTAATTCCGAGGCTGCCGTATTGCCCGAGGGGGCGGCATTCGACCAAATTCGTGCATCCGTCAATCTCGTTCTCGCCGGACTTCTCGTCGCTTTTGGCACGAGTATGAAGCTCCCGCTCTCCACCACCTACGTCACCTTTATGGTAGCTATGGGAACCTCGCTTGCCGACCGTGCCTGGAACCGCGAAAGCGCCGTGTTCCGCATTACGGGGGTGTTGAGTGTCATTGGCGGTTGGTTTATCACTGCGGGTGCGGCGTTCATTGTCAGCTTCCTTATCACCAACGGATTGTTTTTCGGCTCATTCGTGGCTATGGTTATCGCTATTATTGTCGCCATCACCATACTTATTCACAGCAATTTACGCGACACCAAAAACAACAAGAACAGCGAAGCCGACAAGTTGTTCTCGAAAATTCTGTATAGTGATGACAAAACCGAATGTTGGTTGTTACTCTGTAACCATGTCAAACTTACCACAATGGACAATCTACGGTTCGTGACCTTAAACTATGAAGCCATGACGACGGCTTTCTTCCACGAAGATTACCGGACGCTTAAGCATACGGTTGCCCAGTTTGACGGTCAACGGAAGGATATCAAGCGTCAGCGTCGGAAGCAGATTATCGCATTGCGCCGTATAGACCCGGTATTAAGTGTGGAGAAAGGCACGTGGTACTTCCTCACCATCAACTCTCTATCCCAAATGGTTTACTGTCTGAAACGTATGGGCGAACCCTGCTTGGAATATGTCGCCAATAATTTCCGTCCTATTCCTGGCAAATACGTAAACGAGTTTCTCACGCTTCGTGATGAGATCGTTCGTATTTTCAGACGGGCAATCTCCGATGAAACCACCCACCATATTCGCGATGATGCCGCCAGAATCCAAAACGCTCTTTCCGATTATCGGAAACGGATTATCAGGGACATCCAAACAAAGCAGCTCAACATTGAAAGTATGACGGTCTTCCTCAACCTTGTTCAGGAGTCGCAGGAGCTTCTCAGCGCCCTTCGCCATACGATGAGGGGCAAAAACAAGTTTGAGGAATAGGAGAAAAAAAACAAAAGCCCAACTTGCATAGTTCTTACTAATTCACCCTATGGTCCGGCTACCGGCACGCTCGCCGAAAAAAGGGTGCAAAAGTACGGAAAACAGTGGAAACCGTGTCCTCGCTTGAACAAAAAAAATCCGCAAACCAAGACTTTACTTGAATTACGGATTCTTTATAACACTAAAACGATTCTTATTTCAGTCCTTTCAGCCACCGATCCACCTTCGCCTTGCCGCTGCGCACTTCGTGACCGTAGATGCTGAACTCGCCCGTGACCTTGGCCTTCGGGAAGGCTTTCCGCACGTCGCTGGCGCAGGAAGCCAGGCCGCTGCCTTCGTGGGTGGTGAAGGGGATGACAGTCTTGCCGTCGAGGTTGATGTCCTTGAACAGCGTGAACATCACCTGCGGGTAGGTGCCCCACCACACGGGACCTCCGATGAAGACGGTGTCGTACTGGCTGAGGTCAGGAGCTGTGCCCTCGTAAGGCGGCAGTTCGCCTTTGCGGGCCTCTTCCTTGGCCAGCTCGATGAGCGGCGTGTAGGCCATGCCGTCGTATTTGTGGGTGACAATCTCAAACTGGTCGGCGCCCGTGATTTCACTGATGTAGTCGGCCACGATCTTGGTGTTGCCCGTGTCGATGACGCCGACGGAATAGTTGTCCCCCGCATGGGAGAAGAAAATGACTATCTTGTTCATTTCTTGATTGTTTGAATGCTTTATTGTGTTAGTGTTCTCTTGTTTGCTTTGTGCATTGCAGCCGAGCAGCATCAGCGCTGCTGCGACAAATAATGCGATTCTTTTCATTGTAAATAGTATGGGTTATTGTTTTTATCCGTAATTTTTACTTCGTCGAACATACTCACGCTCGGCAGAAATCATCCAAGTATTATTCAGCCCTCGCTTAACCGTATGTTTCAATCAAATACTTCACAAACTGCGGGTCGCCGAAGTTGACAGTGCCGGTGTCGTGTTGGTTCATCGTAGCAATTTGAGCCATATCGTCATCGGTGAGGGCAAAGTCGAAGAGGTTGAAATTCTGTGCCATGCGTTCCTTGTGGGTGGACTTGGGAATGGCCACAACACCACGCTGGATCAGCCACCTGAGAGCCACTTGAGCGGCACTTTTGCCGTACTTGGCACCGATGGCGGCAAGTACTTCACTCTTCACGATGCCATCGACCCCTTGTCCACCGAGCGGTCCCCAAGCCATCATCTTGGTGCCGAACTCGTTGAGCGTGGGCTCGATGCCGCGTTGCTGGATCATCGCATTGCATTGCAGCTGGTTCACCATCGGCTTTACATCCACATAGTGGGCGAAGTCGAAGAAGCGGGCTTGTTGGAAGTTGCTCACGCCGATGGCACGCGCCTTGCCGTCGCGATAGGCTTTCTCCATTGCCCTCCACGTGCCGAACACGTCGCCGTAGGCCTGATGGATGAGCAGCAGGTCGATGTAGTCTGTCTGCAACTTACGCAGGCTTTCGTCGATGCTTTTGGCTGCCTTTTCCTCTCCGTTGTTTGCTATCCACACTTTTGTCACGAGGAAAACCTCCTCGCGTTTCAGGCCACTTTTGCGCCAGGCCTTACCCACACCGTCTTCGTTGGCATACGCTTGTGCTGTGTCTATCAGCCGGTAGCCAACGCTCAGTGCATCGCTGACACAACGCTCGCACTCAGCGGGCGACACTTGAAAAACGCCGTAACCCAGCAAGGGCATTTTAACTCCGTTTGACAATTTAATTTCTTGCATAATTATCTGTTTTATCGTTTATTGCTCAATTCTTATTCAGAATGTTTGATGCTGCAAAATTACGACCATTCTCCCATACGGCACTTTTACATTTTACGCCAATTCTTTCACAATTTACCACTTTTTCAAAAAGTAGCTAGGCCCGCGATGGAATGTCGCGGGCCGCTCACATTATATTCATTCTTCCGTGTTTCAAATTTGAAAGGCCCCGAAAACATTCTTTTAAGCCATTTTTATTTTCATTTGGCCCTTGCGAGAGTCTTTTCGAGTGTTATTTTTTTAGTTCATGTTTGCGCAGTATATTTGCAATTCGGATAGTTTGAGCAACCGATGAAATGTCCGTATCGTCCTTTGCGCATCACCAGTTGTCCGTGGCAACGCGGACATATGCCATTTGCCTCCAATTGCTCTTTTTCCGCTACTTGTTGCCGCACTTTGCGGACGTGTTCACGCTTACTATTCTTGTCGGTGACGAGTGCTGCCGATAGTTTTTCTACCATTTGCATTACTTGCTCGTCGGTGAATTGAATGTTTTTGTTTTGGTCAATAATTTGACGGAGTTGACTCAAATAAACCACATAACAATCTGTCGAGCAATGCACCGTCGCGCTACCAGCGAAAACAATTAACGGAATTGTTTTGTCTCTAGTGATGCGAAAAAGGTTGCAAATTGCACCAACGTGCGAGGAGTTTTGTCTTGTTGGGTTGTAAAGTTGGTATTTGTGTCCGTAGATATTCTGCGTCCAATGTTCAGCATTTGCCGAACCGTACACCCAACCCTTGTAGTTCTTCGTCTCAATCACGAAAACGCCATACCGCGAAATAACAATGTGGTCAATCTGCACAGATCTATTGTTGCTGCGGATGTACACGTCGTTGAAAACGTGGTACTCCTCCGGCAACCGCGCCAGTCGTCGTGCAACCCTGTCTTCAGCGTATGCACCTTTCCCCATAATGGCCATGCGGAACGCACGGACGACGAGGAAGAACATCGCACCAAAAAGCAGGATTGAGACAACGGTTATCATCTTCGATTATTCTTCAGTGGACGCTTTCATCATTTCGTACATCATCTGTACTTTTTTATAGTCTCTATCATCGGTATCGTAACCTGCCAAAATTTGGGTCATATCGGGGTCAAGGATGAACACGGTCTCGCCAATCAATGTCAGTCCTGCGTTGTTCTGCGCACGATAACTATGCGTGACTTTCCAGCCGATAAAACTTCTACCTTGTTGGGCAATGCCTTTTAGCTCTTCACCAAGTTTCTCACCTTTCTTTTGCAGGGTTTCCATCTTTGTTTCATATTTTTCATATTCCTCTTTTGCTTCGTTGTACTCATTTCTTGAAAATGCATCGTAGGAATCGCACCAAATTGCCATTGAGGATTTTGCGTGTTTCATTTCGCGGTCGCAATCATCCATTTCAACACCAAGTTCATAGAGTTTGAGTGTTTTCTCAAAAAAGTTAGGATCGTCCATTGGTGCGAAGGCACTATCCACGATGGTTCCAATTGGATCGTAGGAATTGGGGTGATAAAGAGATTCCTTGACGGCCTTTTCAACAATAGAGGCAGCTTTCTCCTCTGGTGATACGGTGCAGCCCACGAATACAAGGGCAGCATAACCAAGTAATACAAATTTTTTCATATTGTTATCAATTAAAATAATATTTTTAGATTACAAAACCATACCGCCCCGCCGCAAGGTTGCGGCAGAGAGAGGCAAATGAATTAAAAACAAAGAGGAAAGCCTCCCGACGATTACCTGTGCAATTCGTGGGGGGGTGACTATCAGCGAGTTATGGACGTTGCGATTCATGGGACATTGTGGTCATACATGTAGCACGTCTTTGACGGAATAGATGCGGCTGTCGTGTTCGAAGGTGAAGTACTGGTCGTCTAGTATCATCCACTCATCGCGCTGCTTGCTGGTAAGACGCTTGATGTCGGGGAACATCCCCACGGGTACCATCACCACGCGGCCATCGGTGAGATAGACGGCCATCATGCCGCGCTTTTGCCCAAAGTCGAGTTTCTTGATTCCAAGGTTGGTGTCTTTATATTTGCACATATCAGTTTATTTTATTCGTTTGACTTGTATTTTCTTGCCGTCGAAAACCTGGTCGATAAGGCGGTTGATTTCATCCCAATGCTCGTCGATGATCTTGACAATCATCTGCTCCTCCGAGGCGGGGAGCTCGGACCATGCCACCTCAATCTTTTTTGCTCCATACTCTTCAATCCATATCTTGGCCACCGTGTTGCCTCGGTGCGACTGCTTGCTGCCGCGCTTCACAACATGCACATGCCTTCGATTTTCGTCTCTGTCAGCAGGAAAGACGGAAAGGATGAATCGGAGTATGAGTAGCAGTTTGCCCATTGGCTTTAAATTTCGATTTGCAAAGATACGACAATTATTTGGATTGAACCAAAACTGATTTGCTTATCTAACGTCAACTCCTCGAAAATATTGTGCCAGTCGAAAACTAATCATGCAACATAAAGAGCCATCCGCCATGGAGGTGTGGTCCCCAAGGTGGATGGCTTGGCTGCTACTTGTTATCCGTATAGTTCGTTATAGTGATGCCACAAGAATTTCTTTGATATCCTGCTCCGTCAGCGGCGCGTAAGCATTCTCCAGTCCTTCATTCACAGCAATGTGATGAGCCATTTCGTCAAGGCGGCTATCATCAATGCCCACCTCGCGCAAGTGCATCGGGATGTTGATGCTCTCGAAGAAGGCGTAGGTGGCATCGATGGCTTTTTCTGCAATTTCCTGTTTCGGCAACGAAGCGTCGATGCCGAAGACGTTGATACCATATTTCACGAAACGGTCAAGAGTGTGCTCACTGAGAATATGGCGCATCCAGCGAGGTGTGATGATAGCCAAGCCCTCGCCGTGGGTGATGTCGTAGTAGGCACTCAGGGCGTGTTCAATACCGTGACAGGGCCATCCCGATCGACTGTTGCCAAGGGCATAGATACCGTTGCAGCCGAGGGTGCAGGCAAACATCATTTCGGCGCGGGCACGATAGTCTTCAGGGTTCTCCAGACAAGCTTTGGCGTTCACCATCAGACTTTTCAAACCAGCCTCGCAGAAACCATCGTTCAGTAGCGTCGAGTCCTCGCAGAAGTATTGTTCTGTGATGTGGTTCATGGCATCGGCACAGCCAGCCGCCGTCTGTTTCTTCGACACGGTGAACGTGTAACGGGGATCAAGGAACGAGCATACAGGGTAGAGGAGCGGGTCCAGATAACCGACCTTGTCATTGGTCTCTGTGCGCGAGATGACGCCGCCACAATCGTATTCCGAGCCTGTGGCTGCCAGCGTCAGGATATCTACGATAGGCAGTGCTGCTTTGGCCTTCACCTTATAGGAAATCAGGTCCCAGGGGTCGCCGTCATACTTGGCACCTGCTGCGATGGCTTTCGAGCAGTCGAGCACGGAACCGCCACCTACAGCCAGGATAACGTCGATGTTGTTCTCCTTACAGAGACGTACACCATCGAGCACACTGGGGTTGTATTTCGGGTTGGGTTGAATGCCCGAGAGCTCTGTTATCTCGAAGTCTTTCAACAATTCCTTCACACGGTCGTAGAGACCGATTTTCTTGATGCTGCCGCCACCGTAGGTCAGCAACACACGTTTGCCGATAGCCGCCATTACCTCGGGCAGCTTTTCTACAACATTCTCGCCAAACACCAGGCGAGTAGGGGTCATGTAATCAAAATTTTGCATAGTTCTTGTTCTTTATATTTAACTTTTTTCAATAATCATTGCATATTTCCGGCATCCAATAGCGCCATCATTTGTTTCTGTTCGTTTCAGTCCTAATATAATGTTCTCTTCCTATTCTATATTCTTAATCAATTTTGCTGGATTTCCTCCCACGATGGTATTCGGGGCCACATCCTTGGTCACCACGGCACCAGCGGCCACCACGGCGTTGTCGCCAATGGTCACGCCGGGCAAGATGGTGGCGCCTGCCCCGATCCATGCGTTTTTGCCGATGTGGATGGGCTTACAGATAAGTAGCATCCGGTCGTGGAGGTCGTGGTTGTTGCTGATGAGCTGTGCGTTGGCGGCAATCATCGCGTGGTCGTCGATGGTGATACCGCCGCGGGACATCATCAGGCAGTTGTTCATAATCATAACGCCCTTGCCCAATTTCACACGGTCGAAGCAGACACCTGTCAGTCCGGGCATCACGAAGCCGCCGTCCGCAAACACGTCACAGCCAAAGAGTTCCTTGGCGAGTGCGTTGTACTCGTCGGTGTAGGGCATGGTGTGGTTCAGTTTGAAAAGGGTCTGCGCTTGGCGCATGCCTTCCGCTAATTCCTCTGGAGTGCTTAATCTCGGGTCAACGATAAATTCTTGCATAACGTATTGGTTTTCTTTGTTTTATATTGTATTTATTGTCATAACCAATTTGACGATGCAAAAATACGGTGTTTTCTTTTGTAAAATTTTCACAAAAAACACCATTGTTTTCACAAATTGCAGAAAAATTGCATAGGGCAATATTCTATGCGAAAATCCATACTGCCACTTTTCTTAAAGTTAAGCTGCTAAAAGGTTTCAACCATGGAATCTGTCACCAGTTTTTTCCCTAACTCATACGCCTTTTCCATAATGGATTGCAGATAGTCTTTGAAGAGGCATACACCTTTCCGTCCGCCTTTTACTTTGCAGGCGAAGCAACTCATGCAGCCTTTGTAGTTCAGGTTACGGTCGTAGAGGTTGATCATTTCCACTTCGGCGCCGGCATCTTTCGCACCTTCCTTCGCTTTTTACAGCAATTGCGCAGTGTTCCATTGTTTTCGAGGACTTCCGTTAATGAATAATGCTTTTGTCATAATAAAATTCCTTTCTGATTATAATATTTATAGCATTTGTTATAGTTTACTCGAGAGAATTAACTTACTTGCTGTCGTGTTTTCCGTACTTTTTCTCAAACAGTTCCTTGTGTTCTTCGCCCCATCGCAGCATGTCGTCAATGATGGGAATGAGCGACATGCCCAATTCCGAGATGGAATATTCGCTGCGTGGCGGCAGTTCGGGGAAAATGGTCTTGTTGACCAATCCATCGTCCACTAACTCCTTGAGTTGCAGGTCAAGCACGCATGGGGTGGCCTCCGGGAGCGCCTTGTGCAACTCGCTCGGCCGCATACTACGGTACCGCAGCTCGTCAAGGATGCACGACTTCCACTTGGAGTCTATCAAACTGATGGTCAGCCGTAAAGGACAGTCTAGATCTATTGGGATTTTTCGTTGGTACATATTTTTTTTTTTTATGCAAAGATACAAAAATATGCAAACGGCAGGTATATGGACAAACAAATCGGTATATGAATAATTTTTCAGTACTTGCTATTTTGGTAATATACCGTATTTTTGCAGCATGTTTTTTATAAATCACAAATTATGAGAGCACCTATTTCAGAGTACAAGGCAGTGGAGGAAGCTGCCATGAAGTTTGTCAAGAGCGTGGCTGAGGGCGACAGCCGTTATGCACGCGAGTTGTTCACCGAAGACGCTGTGTTGTTCGGTTTCTTGGATGGCACGTTGGAGCATGGTTCCATCGACCAGTTCTACCGCAATGTCGATACAGTTGGTGCTGGCGATGATTTTAAAGCCCGCATCGATATTGTTGCGATTGAGGAGACGGTGGCCGTGGTACGTGTTCTGGAGGAGAAGTGGGGCGGCCGCATCGACTTTACCGACTATCTGCTGCTGATGAAGATGAACGGCGAGTGGAAATGCGTTGCCAAGGCCTACAATCAGAACTCCGACACCATCAAGAAGTAGTTTTGGCCAAACGCTTTACGTAAAAACAGGCAGCATCCGTCATGAGCGCTGCCTGTTTCTGTTTGTTGTTTGATGTTGATAATCACTTTGGAATCTGTTATTTTGGATTGGCCTTTATTCAGGGGCGGAAATGTTTGCGCATATATTCCACCGTCTTGTGGAGGGTGTCCATCTGGTAGATGTCCGTGAGGTGTCCGGCGAAGTCGAGGCCGTAACGGACTTGCAGGGCATCGAGCAGTCGCTGGCGCTCGGCGTCCTGTTCGGCCGTCTCCTCAAAGAATTCCCGGATGGTCATCTGTCCCTCCTCATGGTCGGAGAGCCGTTGAATGCCCACTCCCACCAGTCTGACAGGACGCTCGCCGATGGAATCCAGCATCTGTTCGGCTTCGTGATAGATGCTGACAGCCGAATTGGTCATGATGATGGGACGCGAACGGCTGATGCTCCGCATGTCTGAGTAGGTCAATTTCAAGGTTACCCCTTTGCCACGCAGGTCGTATCGCTGGGCGCGGTGTTCCACGCAGAAAGCCAGAAGCAGCAGTACATCCTTGAGCAGCAGGTGGTTGCTGACATCTTTCTGGAAGGTGACCTCGCGCCCGATAGACTTTGCGTCTTGGGGGCGGTAGGGAACCACCTTGCGGTCGTCGATGCCGAAGGCTACCTGGGTAAGCCACTGGCCGTGTTTGCCAAGCATCCGGACAACCTCCTCCTGACGCTGTTGGATGTCGCGCACGGTGCGTATGCCCGCGGTGTGCAACTTCTTGGTGGTCTGCTCCCCCACAGTGTAGAGCACGCTCACATCTCGGTCAATGATAAGGTTGACAAAATCCTCTGGGGTGAGAATCTCGTAGTAACCGTCGGGCTTGTCCTCCTCGCTGGCCATCTTGGCGGCGGTTTTGGAGTAGGCCACGCCCACAGAGCAGGTGAGCCCCACCTCCTCCAAGGTGCGTTGTTTGATGAGGTGCCCGATGGCACGCGCCCCCTCCCAGTCGCCGGCTTGTTTTCCCACGTCGAGATAGGCCTCATCGAGCGAGATCCGTTGCGAAACGGTGGCATACGTGTTCCAGATTTCGTTTAGCTGAAGTGAAACCGCCTTGTATTTGCCGATGTTGGGGTGCATGTAGGTGCCGCCGGGACATCGCCGGAAGGCCTCCTTGATGTTCATCGCCGAATGGACACCATACTTCCTGGCCTCGTAGCTGCAGGTGGCCACGACCCCGCGCTCGCTCGGCAAAGCTCCGATAATGAGCGGTTTGCCACGCAACTCCGGATTGTCGCGAATCTCCACCGAGGCGAAGAAGGCGTCCATATCGACATGTATGATGAACTGCGCCATATTTTTATTTCAATATCGCTTCAACGTCAGCTTGTCTTGGATTTACACCTTGTTGAACTTCTCTTTGCCTTGCTTGCAGCGCGGACAACGTCAGTCATCGGGAAGGCCGGTATGGTATCTACCAAGATTACTTCGTTGCCGGTATCGATGAGATAATTCTGCAGACTGCCTCAGTAGCGGATGTTTTTGTCGAATTTGTTCATCGCCGAAGGCAAAAGGCTGGGAATAGAAACCGGCGGTACGGAATTTAACTGCTTCGATTCCCATAAAATTATCGCTTATTAATTCATTTTGCCGGCTCCCACTTGCAACGGATGGGCGACACAATAGCGCCTTCCTTTTTGAGTTCGGCGAAAGCCTTATCGACTTCCTTGCGGTCAATGCCGGTGATTTCGGCAATCTTGCCTGCGTTGACGGGTGCACCGAACTCACGCATGGCCTGTAAAACTTTCTCTTTCATAACGCAAATTGTTGTTAAAATGTGATTGTTTCTTCTAATTCCATCATCTTGAAGAAGTCGGCCTTGGCGTTCTTCAAATAGTACATCACGCCGTTTTCACCGTTCTCGCCGAGGGCAGGTTTCAGCACGGGCATTTTGTCGACAAGTGCCTTGCCTACCTCGGGACGGTTGTCCTCCACCAGTTCGCAAGCGATGCGGAGTGTCTGGCCCTTAAAAGCGCAAATTTCCGCCTTGTGATTGGCGGCAATCTGACGGGTGGCGTTGGTCATGCCGAATGCCATAATGTAAATCTTGTCCTCGAAGAACAGCATGGCGCCGTAAGGACGTACGCGGGGCTGGTCGCCTTCTACTGTGGCCAGATAGAATGTGCCGGCCTTCTCTAAGAAATCGTAAACTTTTTGTATTGATTCCATAATGATACGATATTAAGATTGTTTAATGATATTGTAATGAAAACAAAGGGCGGCAAGACTGATATATTTTTGCACCCCACCGCCCTGAATTCTTAATTTTTAATTCTTAATTCTCTTACATCATCTCGATGAGGAAATTCTCATAGCCGAGTTTGTCGATGTAGTTGAGATACTGGGCTTCCCAAGCCATGTGGTCTTTCTCTCCGTCAATCCATTTCTGAATCAGTTTCTGGGTGGGGTAGTCGTCGGCGAAGGCGGCGGCCAGCTCGCTCATGATCTTGATTGCATCGGGCTGATAGTCGGATTCAATCTGCTGTTTCGGGTCGTCATAGAACGGAAATTCAATGGTCTTCATGGCTTCCTGCAGTTCGGCGGGCTTGCAGCCAAGTTCTACCAGGCGGTTCAGTACTTCCTCTGCCTCGTCCCATTCTTCTTCGGCTTCCTCTTTCCATTTGTCAGCCAATTTGTTCCAGCCATTCAAACGGCAGTATGCCGAGAAGGCAAAATGTTGTTTGCTGTTTCCAAACCATACGGCACCCATCTGGGCGAATTCTTTTAAAGCTTCTTCTTTTGTCATTGTTTTCTTTAGTTTAATTAATTGAATAATAATATGTTATGTTTTTATTTTTCTGCGCTATTGTGTTGCGTTATGACCGAGGGGCAAGTTTTGACACATCCAGCTGCACGGTGCGCGGCACCCACTCCGAATAGACCTGTGCTGCTGTCTGTCCGTCGCTGCGGCTTATGGTGTGCAGATACTTGAAAAGCGTATCATCTGTTTCGTCAGGCAGCCGTTGCAGTTGGCACAGCAGGGTGTCGCCAAGGAAGGTCTCTTTTTGCCAATGGATGGTGAGACAGCGGATGGCGTATGTGTCCATAAAAGCCTCATCGGCCGATTGCATGGCAATGCTTAAGTACGCGCGGTTGTTGACGTGTCCGTTGAAGTCGAGGTCCATTGTGTTGACGCTGTGTTCTGTCTGATGTATAGGCGTGCCGTTGGCAGGAAATCGCATTTTCTTGTGTGAGAGGGATGTCATTTCTGGTAGAACGGGTATTTGCGAAGCCAAGGGCGTGTTGGGGGCAAGACGGTGTGCTTCGGTGTCCAACAGGGTCCAGCAAGCATGACCATGAGCCACCTCTGTGCCATCGGCCTTGTGTATGCGAAAATCCGTATATAATCGCAAGGAACTTATCTCACTGTTCCATACGGTCACGTCAATGTCGTCTGACCATAGTGCGGTCTGCGGCTCAAAACTGGCACTAAACTCCGTGATGACCCATAAAAGGTTTTGCTTGACCACATCAAAGGCTGCCAGATTCAGACAGGCCATATACCGCGCCCAGCAGTCCTGGAAATAGAGCAATACAGCGCTCGGTGTCATGCGGTAGCGTGTGTCCATATCCGCTGCCGTGATAGAATAACGATGAGTGTATCTAGTTGAATCTTTCATTTTTTTTATTTTGTTTGTTAGTTCGTTTCAGTCCTTCAATGTGTTTGTCAATCATGGAAATCATCATGGGGCGTGATATGGGTGGAATGTGCCCATTGAGAGCCGCACCACCGTGTGGAGAAGGAAGATGAAATCATTCATAATGCATGAATACAAAAAATAGTTATATCATGAGCGATAGTTTTTTTACGTGGAGTATCTTTCTTTCAGAAGGTGAAAAGATGTATGGAAACAAATATAGTTTTAAGTGCCTTTTTCTCTTTGCGAAAGAACAAATTTTGTATTTTTGCACCCATGAAAACCGATTTCCTCTATTCCGCTGATTTTCTGGCGATGAATGCGCCGGAGCTGAGCCACTGCTGCATGCACCTGTTGTGTATGGCAGGGGAGGGGAGCTTTGTGTTCAACGGGAAGTGCTACCACATTGTGAAGAACGACCTTGTGGTGATGCCTGATCCCACTCGTGCCAAGAACCTTGCGGCCGCACCGGGAATGCAGGTGGAGTGGTTCGCCGCTGACAACAAGTTCCTTGGCGGACTGCTGCCGTCGAACAACTACAGCATCGGGGGTAGCATCAGTCTTAACCAGAATCCCGTCATCAAGGTCGATGACCGTCAGGCGGAAATCCTGCTGGAGGACTTCCACCGCCTGCGCGACCGTCTCGATGACCGCTATCTGCTCTTTTACCGCGAGATGATGGGGAGCCTCTGCCTGACAATGATATACGACATTTTCGAGCTTCACGCCCGCCGCGAGGCCACCGACACTCACAGCGACCGCACTGCCTATATCGTCCGTCAGCTGACCGACCTGCTTGCCACTGGTATCAGCCGCACCGAGCGCGAGGTGAGCTACTATGCCGAGAGACTGCATGTGTCGCCGAAGTACCTCTCCGCTACTGTCAAGCGCGTTACCGGCCACAGCGTGAGCAGCTTCATCGAACGCTATACGGTGCCGATTTTGAAGAAATATCTCGATAACGAGCGGCTCTCGCTCACGCAGATCGCCGACCGTATGAACTTCACCTCGCTAAGCTACTTCAGCCGCTACTGCACCAAACATCTCGGCCAGTCGCCCAGCGACTACCGGCGGAGTTTGCAGCCGAAGGGGTGAGTTTTCCTCACCCAATCTCTTCCAGCGCCCCCGTCTCCGAGTCGATGATGAACCCTCTCACCACGATGTCTTTAGGTACGAGCGGGTGTGTGCGGATGGTTTCTACGGTCTTGCGGACGGAAGTAGGGGTGTCCTTAAAGCCTTCCAACCAATGGTTCAGGTCGATGCCACATTGGCGGATGGTGGCGAGTGTTTCGTCTGTCACGCCTCGGGCGATCATCTCGTGGTGAAAGTGGTCGTAGCTCATGTGGCAGGCCCCGCAGTGTGAGTGTGCCACCACCATGATCTCCTCCACCCCGAGCTCGTAGATGGCCACGATCAGACTGCGCATCGCCGAGTACGACAAGCACAACCCGATGACAGAACGGATTTTAGGGATGCATTTCCGCTACCATACAAGGGCGTGCCCGTTCGACGGCCGGCGGATATATCGCTTCATTTGCGAAAAAGCAAATGCTATTTCAGCACCATGCCGCTGTTCCAGGCGGTGCCTACGCTGTCGCCAAGGGTCATGTAGTTGAGGCTGGAGCCGTCCCAAGCCACAGGATTCAGCTTCTTGATGTCGATTTTGCCGTCGGTGAGAATACTGGGATCGGCAATGGCGTTCACGATTTCGCCCACCACCCAGGCGCCGCCGTCCTCATCGTCGCGCATCTCCACCACACGGCACTCCATCGTGAGCGGGTATTCGTTGATGATGGGGGCGTTGACGTTCTTGCTCTTAGTGACGGTGAAGCCGGCCTTGGCCACCTTGTCCTTCACGTCGTTGCCGCTCACGATGCCGAAGTAGTCGCTCTCGACCACCGTGCGGGCATCGGCGTAGCTGAGGGTGAAGGCCTTGTTGAGGCGCAGGTTGTCGGTGGTTTTGTGCTTCGAGAGGCTGAAGCAAACCTGATTGTTATCGTACTGTCCGCCCCAAGCGGCCATCATCACGTCGGGTGTGCCGTCAGCGTCGTAGGTGGCGATCATCAGTGCGGGTTGCGGGGTCACATACAATTTGGCACCCATGTTGGTGCGTTCTTCCACGTTTTTTAATTCCATAGTCTGATCATTTGATTGTTTAACTTCTTGAGTGTCTTGAGTTTCTTGATTGTTTTGGTTGTTGCAGGCAGTCAGCATCAGGGCCGAGACTGCGAGAATGAATAGTGATTTTTTCATAGTTGATAATATTATTTTTCAAAATTTGGAGTGCAAAATTATGCCCACTCGAAGTTCTCTTTCCCCGCACCTACCTCGAAGTGGTATTTGGCGATGCCGAGGTCGAGTTGGGCATAGCCGATGAGGGAGAACTTTGCCTTGGCCTCCACGCAGTTGCCATCGCGGAGCACGAACTTGAATTTCTGCTGGTTGACAGCGGTGGGGGCCAAGATAGCCGCTTCCACGCCCTGACGGAACCATTCGGGCATGGTGCCGCTTGCCTCTGCGAAATTCTCAAAGGGCTTGTTTTTGTGCTGCACCCCTTGGTTGGCACCGTAGCCGAGCGAGATGACACAGAACAACTTCTCCCCGTCCAGTACCTGATAGGAGTCGGGCTGCTTGCTGAACATGAGGCCTACCCAGCAGGTGTTCAGTCCGAGCATCTGGGCGCGGATGACCACCTTCTCGCCGTAGTAGCCGAGCAGGGTGTCGTCGCCCTTCTTGCCGACGACTGCGATGTAGTTGCTAATGCCACTGAACTTGCCGTACTTGGCCATGCCGCCAGCGAAGGCCTTGGGTTCGTTGGTCACCAGCTGCAGGTGGGTGCCGCCCTCGCGGTTGCACTCCTCAATGAGGGCTTTCAGTTCTTCGATTTTCTCTGCCTCGATGGGCTTATCAATGTATTGCCGCACACTGTGGCGGACAACGATAGCTTCTTTTAATGTCATATTCTAAAATTCAATAATTTTAAATCCTAAAATTCTCAATATCTCAAGATTGTAAAGATGTATTCTTTTTCATATCTTTCAGCGTTACCTTCGGATGGTGGTACTGGTGCGCTTTGGGTGTGGGCTTGTGGTTGAGTTCCACGGCTTGCTGCGGACAGAAATGGACGCAGGCAAGGCATTGTGTGCAATTGCCACCGCACTGGGCTTTGCCATCCGTAAGGGTAATGTTTCCTTGTGGGCACACCTCGGCGCAGATGCCGCAGCCTACGCACAGGTCGGTATTGACGGCTGGCGTGAGCATCGGCAACGTTCGGCGTTGCACATCCGGAAGGGCGCATAAGGCGCCTATGGGTCCCCACCACGCATAGTGCAGGCTCCGTGTGCCAGCGGCAATCTCCTCGGTGATATGTTCCAACCGCTCGTCGTATTTTTCGAACTTCCACACTTGTTGGTTGGGGTTGCGGCCAAAGCCGACGGCACTGTTGTCCGGTACTCGGATTTTCTGACTATATGCCAGCTGCAAACCTTTGTTTTCCAGTAGTTTCTGAACTGTATGGATGGAGTTGCCGGCCTGAGCACCGCAGGGGATAACGATGAAGACGTACGCCTCCTTTGGCAGCTGCAGTCGTGGCAGCAACTCCGTCACCGCCCGCGGCGCATTGAACCAGTAGCTGGGATAGACCAGTCCGATGCGCCGCTCTTGCGACAAATCCAGGTGTACCGCCTGACTGAGCGGCATCACCGTTTCGTTGAGTTTTTCCGCGATGTGGCGACTGATGGCCAAGCTGTTGCCCGTGCCTGAAAAATAAAGTATCATAATCGAATTATTTCAACATTGCCTCTATGTCGGCTTCCATTTCTTCGGGTGTTGTGGTGGGCGGGAAGCGTTTGATGGCGGCACCATCCTTCGAAACAAGGAATTTGGTGAAATTCCACTTGATGTCGCTGTCCTTCTCCACGCTCTTGCTGATGGTTTTGAACAGAGCTGCCGAAGCCTTGGCTTTCAAGCCCTTGTACTCCTCGGTCGGGGCCATCGACTTCAGGTATTCATAGATGGGGTGTGCTTCTTTGCCGTTGACATTGATTTTTTTCATCAGCGGGAAGGTTACACCGTGGTTGAGACGGCAGAATTCCGCGATCTCAGCATCGGTACCGGGTTCTTGGTTGGCGAACTGGTCGCAGGGGAAACCGAGGATGACCAAACCTTGGTCTTTGTATTTTTGATAGAGCGCCTCCAATCCGTCGTACTGCGGGGTGAAACCGCACTTCGAGGCGGTGTTGACAATCATCAGAACTTTGCCGCTGTATTGCGACATCTCCACTTCTGCACCCTTGTTGTTCAGGGCTTTAAAATCATAAATTGTTGCCATTTTTTGTTTTTTTGCGCATGGCCTGCCAGAAGCTCAAGCATCCCGTTGACCATGCAGGTGATACATTGTTGTTTTTTTTATTGATTATCAGTTGTTTGTTTTTTCTATTGATAAACTTGCTTATTTATATCGTTCACGATGCAAAAATACAAAAAAAAATTTTTATATCGCACACGACATAATTTTTTTTGAAAAAAATTTGCAGAAGTGCGATAACCCTACAGTAGCATACGGTCTTTTTTACCAAAGGTGTTTATCGCACTTCTGCAAGTACGCGAGTTTAGTGAGCGTCCTTGACCAGGCGTACTGAGCGGCCGTAGCCGCGGTCTTTGTCGTAGGTACATTCGGCACTGGCGTTGACCAAGCCGTCGATAAACAGCAGTGCGTAGGCCTGGCGGTCGGCGTTGCAGGTAGATGCCCAGTAGCTTCCTCCTTCGCCGATGGTCGAGAGCCATGTGCCGCCACGGAAACCGGCAGCGGGCAGGAATACAGCTCCGGCGTACTCCATCAGCGCCCATTCGTCAGCGTTGTAGCTGTTGTCGCTGAAATTTATGGCAAAGTTGTTGCAGTTGATATTGGCAATCGGTGCCAGCGTGGTGGGGCGCACAAAGCGGTCTGGAAAGAGAATGAGCCCTTTGACGCCGCATACGGTGGCTTCGGCATAACGGGCATTGTCGGTGTTGTCGATGGTGGAGGCGGCCCGGTGGTTGACGAGGTAGTCCCACTCATCGCGTGTCAGTGTGCGCCATGTGCCAGGGCCATCGTTGCCGATGGCGTTATAGATGCCCCAGTCGGCGTACGCTTCGCTACCGCAGAGGCTCTCAATGTCGTAGTCACCGTCCTTTTCTGAGTAGGGAGCCACATGCCATCCGCTACTACCCCAGGTAAGGAGGTCAATCCAGCCGGTGTTGGTGTCGGACACCAGGGCGTTGGCTTGTCCGAGGTAGTCGTACTGGTGCTCGGCAAAGCGGAAAGTGCCAATGGCCGTGCCTTCGGCGGTGGAGTGGCTGCCAGCGGTGCTGAATTGCAGGTTGCCAGGAGAGAAAAGAACTTGCTGTCCCTCAGCCACACTGTACAAATGCCGGTCATCTTCGGTGGGTTTCACCACTTCGCGTTTGCAACCGGTCATAAACAGGCATAACAACGCTACGGTAATTATAAATGCTTTCTTTTTCATGAAATGTAGAATTTGATGGTTAATGTAGTATAATGGTAACGTCTCTGTTCGGAAATTATTGCATGATAAGAACGAAACAAAGTGTGTTCTTGAACAAATTTTTTGTATCTTTGCACATCATGTTCGACAGTCATAGAAAATATCAGAAAATTTGTATTGTATTGATAATGAGTGTTTTCGTTATCTGTATTTTTGCTGATAAATTTGATGATATGCGGCAGTTTGGCAATAAAAACAATTCTGTAGCTTGTATGTCCATAGCAGAGGAAGATGTGGATTTCGATGAAGAGGGTGATTATCTGCCGGATATTTGTCCAGACCAGCCAGGCGTAATGCCTATGGAGGAATTCACCTACACAGACTTGAAAACATCAGCGCGGAACCAATCCAAGGCATTGCTGATGGGACAGGTCAGACGGCATTTTCCCCGAGGATGTATGAAATACGGCCATTATTGTACTGTCTTTGATAACGGCTCGAGTGGTGTGGGTTTTCCCATGCCACTTTTTTTGTGCGAAAGAAATCAATCCGTAAGCAATAAAATCATTTTGTTATGAATGCGATAAGTATAATCTCAGCCATTCTCACCCTGATAGCGGGAATAGGAGTTTTCCTGATGGCGTGCAATATGATGAGCACTTACCTTGAAAGTGCCGGCAGTAAGAAGCTGAAGCGCTTGTTTGCCCGTGTGGGCGACAACAAGTGGACGGGTGTGGGTATCGGTGCTTTGGGTACCGCGGCCATTCAGAGTTCGGGAGCGGTCACGGTGATGGTCATCGGTTTCGTCAATGTGGGCATTATGTCGCTGACACAGGCCACCACCATCATTTACGGAGCGAATATAGGCACCACAATTACCGCCCAGTTGGTGGCATTGGGTATGTTCGGCGGCAATGGCATCTCCACTACGGTTATCTTTTCCGCTATGGCAGGAGTAGGGGCCTTTATACTTATGTTTTCGAAAAAAGATGTCTGGAAAAACGCCGGTGGTATTTTGACAGGCTTCGGAATTTTGTTTGTGGGCTTGAGCATTATGTCGGGGGCCATGTCCGAATTTGCCGCTCACGATTCGGTGAAAGGCTTTCTGTCCGGTGTGAGAAATCCGTTGTTGATTGTCTTTTTGGGAGCTTTGTTTACGGCTATCATCCAGTCCTCGTCGGTAGTGACCAGTATCGCCATTACCATGGTGGTGGCGGGCTTGTTATCACTCGACCAAGGCATATTTCTGACGATGGGCTCTAACATCGGTTCCTGTGTGGTGGCCATTATTGCGGGTCTCACCAGCGGAAGAAATGCCAAAAGGACAGCTCTTATCCATTTGTTTTTCAATATTATGGGCGTTGTCCTTTTCTTGCTGATAAGTCTTTTCCTGAACCTTTTTTCCAATGGGATATGGGGCTTCGGAAGAATATTCGAGATGCTTTTCCCACACGCTCCGCAATTGCAACTGGCTATGTTCCATACGGTGTTCAATGTATGCACCACATTGGTTGCGTTGCCATTGACAGGCAAACTGGTGAAACTGGTCTGTCGCATTCTTCCCGATCAAGAAGAGACGGCCAAGGACGGACAGCCACATCTGTATTATTTGGACGAATCCATGTTGCGCACGCCGGTAGTGGCTATTCGTCAGCTCAAGGCGGAAATTGAGCACATGGCGAAAATGGCAGTGGAGAATTTCCAAAGGTCTATCACCATTATCACCACTATGGATTTTAGTGAAGCCTCGAAATTTGCTCAAACAGAAAGGGAACTCAATTACCTTAACGCCGAGTTGTTGCGGTATGTGGTCGTGCTTTCCGACAAACAACTGAACCAATACGACACCCATTATCTGAACACGAGTATCCGTAGTGTGAGCGATTTGGAACGTATCGGTGACTATGCGGAGAATATTGTGGAATATGCCGATAGTCTTCAGGCACAGCAAGTTACTTTTTCGAAAAAAGCAATCGAGGAAATCCGCCAAATGGAAGGATTGGTCGTAGATTTATACCAAGAGATTTGTCAGGCATATCACAAACTCGACCGCGAGGCATTAGAGCGTGCCTATCAGATAGAAGACAAGGTGGATGAACTGACTAAAAAGATGGAACGAAATCATATTCAGCGACTTGTGAAAGGTGAGTGCACACCGTTAGCTGGTGCGGAATACCTCTCATTGGCCCAGAATGCCGAACGTATTGCCGACCATCTGATCAATATGGGCAATACTATTAAGCTGTATAGTGATTATAAAAAGTGAAATGCACCTCTTTTTGGTGCGGATTGGGGAGTTTGCAACAACTCCTGTCAGCACAAAGCCGACATTGAAACCAATTCAATAGTAACCATCATTGGCTTAGATTTTTTTTGTCATGGACAGTACGTTCTTGTCACCGATACGCTGGTAGTGTAATTCGTCCATCATCTGACGCACCAGATAGATGCCCAATCCGCCAATGGGGCGCTCGTCAGCGGGGAGTGTGATGTCCACATCCGGAACGGTGGTGGGGTCGAAAGGCACACCGCTGTCGGTGATGATGAACTCAAGTGAGTGTGGCTTTAAGATAGCCTCCACGTCTACCAGTCCGTCAGCTCCGTCAGGGTAGGCATAGAGGATGACATTGGTAACGGCTTCCTCCAGTGCCAGATTGAGGTTCATGGCCAGATTCTGGCTCAAATGTTTTTCGTCAGCGATGGTTTCAACGAATTCTGCCAGCTGGGGAATTTGCTGTATGTCGTTATGCAGGATGAGGTGGCGTTCCACTTGTGCGGGATGAGCCAGGTAGTGAATGACGAGTACGGTGAGGTCATCGCTCTGCGGTGCGCCACTTACAAATTCGTTCACGGCCTTCTGCATGGCATCGAGCAGGGTGTTAGCGTCGCATTTTGTGCCGAGTATGGTCTCCATACGTTTCTCGCCGAACTGTTCCGCTGATGCGTTCTCGGCTTCGGTAAGGCCATCGGTGTAGAGAAAGAGGGTGTCATCGTAATCCAATCGGGCTTCCTGTTCCCGGAAACTCATGCCAGGCATGACACCTAATGGAATGTTAGTCACGACAGGGAGTTTGTCGGAGTTCAACATTGGTGGGTTGTGTCCTGCGTTGCAGTAGCGAAGCACACCGGTGGCAAGATCGAGAATGCCACAGAAGAAGGTGACAAACATGCTGTTTTCGTTGTTTTCCGACATCAGGTTATTCATTGAGGTGACAATCTTGGAAGTGCTCATTTCGTGGGCCGATATGGCACGGAAAAGACTTTGTGTCACCGACATTACCAGTGCTGCCGGTACACCCTTTCCGCTTACATCTCCAATGCAGAAGAAGAGCTTCTCGTCCCGGATGTAAAAGTCGTATAAATCGCCACCCACCTCCTTGGCGGGGATTATGGTGGCGGCAAAGTCCAGGTCGGTGCGGTTGGGGAAGGCGGGGAAGGTTTTCGGTATCATCGACATCTGGATGTCGTGTCCGATACGAAGCTCGTTTTGTATCAGCTCTTTCTGGGTGCTGAGATGCTTGTATTTCATCTGGTTCCTGATGGTCACACGGAGGATGACGATAATCATGGCCACACCCAACAATTGGAGTATTATCACGATTCCTCCCACCTTACGGACACCGGCAAACATGTCTCTCTCTGGCACTACGATGGAAAGCGACCAGCCGGTCCGTTCCACGGGGGCGAAATATATTCTGTATCCTTCACCGTGGTAACGTATGGCCAACTCACCCTCCTGGCCGGAAAGCATGGCCTCGTTGATGCTTCTCAGCACGTCGGAATCGTCCGACTCGTCGGCAAATTGGTCAACGCTTTTATTCATCACCAACGATTCATTTGGGCAGACCATAATCTGTCCGCTACGGCTTACCACTGTGTTAAAGGCATTGGGATAAACTCTGATGCTCCCCATCAGTTCGGTGAGCCAATCCAGCGATATGTCGGCGGTGAGGATGGCGGCCACCTCGCCGTTGCGATACTTGACGGGCATTGAGAAGGTGGTCATCAGCATGTTGCCGCCGCCTTCGTCGTAATAGGGCTCCGACCAGTAGCTGTTCTGGAGTTCCAATGGCTTGGTGAACCACTCTTGTGAAGGATAGTCGTATTCTTCTGTGGCCAGCGAAAGGTTATTTATCTTACCGCTCTCAGGATCTTGGGTGGTGTAAGGGGCATAAAGCGGTCGTTTCTCGTCGAAACCGGGTATCAAGGCAATAGTGGAACCCATCACCACAGCATTGTTGTCCACCACTCGTTGCGGCACGCGAACCAGACTGTCGGGATTTTCCAGGCACCATTCGGCTATCCAAAGGCTGTTGCGGACTGCCCCTTCGGCCTGTTCCACAATGCCCATAATCTCGTTTTTGGCACTTTTCAATTCACTCTTAGCCCTCAACGAGGCCTCCTGCTTGATGCCTTGCTGTGAGAAATAGTACTGTATAATGCCAGTGGCCTCCAACGTGATGATGGCTATCACTACCAGTAGCAGGCCAACGCGTGTTGACATGCCAAAAACTTTTTTTTTATTTATCTTATTAGATTTCATTGTGTTTCTCGTACTGTGTTCGAAAAAAATAGTGAGGAAAGATACTACACATTTGAATGCTTATCTGCTTCCGGCAGCGATTATTCCACCTCTTCGTAAGGCATATCTTTAATCTCTTGGAAAGCGTCTTTAAAGCGAGAACCAAGACGGGTGAGTTTCTTCTCCACTTTATTGATGACAGCCACTTTGACCCAATTGCCCACACCATTGAGAATAATGCCTACACCAACCAGAATGGCGATGGCGTTCACACTTGCGTCGGGATTGGCAAGTCCCCAAATGCCAAAGCAGGCGGCCACAATGCCGATACAGAACATAATCCACCATTTGCTAAAGCCCACACGCTTGTAGTCGAACGAACCGATGGCAATGTTGATACCTTCGAACAATACCCACAACGCGAAAATAAAAGGCAATGCAATGGCAATAGGAGCAGGGTTGATGAGGAGCAGGCAACCTAAAATAAGTTGCAGCAGGGCTGAGAAAAACATCAGTCCGCTTTGCGGCAGAAAACGGCGCAATCTGGCCCAGGCGGCCATTGCGGAGCATCCCGCAACAAAAAACATTAAACCGATAACCCATGAGAGCGAGAGCAATGTGCTGACAGGATAAACAATGCAAAACACACCAAGTGCCACGAGTGCTACGCCCGTAATGCACAACCAGATTTTTGTACTTTTTTTCATGATGATAGAGTTTCTATTTTTTATTTGAGACTGCAAAGATACAACTTATATTTGAAACTGCAAAAAATTGCGTTGCCTTTATGGTTCAAACTGTAAAAATCAGTCGTGTTTTATAGTTGAAACCATAAAAATATGGCCGGCAGAGTGCTTGACCAATGCGCGCTTTCACTTTTTGTGTTTTTCCAATGCGAACTTGTTGTATTTTTGCACCTCGATTTTGAAATTTGTCCTGGTGAGAAAAAATAGGTAGGGGACGATGTATGTGGAAAATGACAAATGATTGAAACACAACACTTTTACTTATGGAAGAACGTGATTTTGGTACAACTCCAATTCTGAAACTTTTTCTCAAATGTAGCATTCCCGCTATGGTGGGGATGGCGTTTTCAACCATCTATTATATCATCGACGGCATTTTTGTCGGACGTTTCATTGGCCATGTGGCCTTGGCGGCGGTCAACTTGGTGATGCCCCTCATCATGATTATCACGGCTCTGGCCGAAATGGTTGCCACGGGATCCTCTGTGTGCATTTCCATTTTGCTGGGACAGGACAATTGGTCCCCTTATGGGGCCTCGATGGCGTGTGGCTTCTCTATTTTTCTTTCCTCAACTTCTCAAAGGTCTGGATTCCTACGGCAACTTGTTCCTGGGTTGTATCGATATTATTACCGTTCCACCGCCTTCCAGCTCTGAATCTTTCGTGTCTCGGAGGAGAAGTTTACCCCGATTTTGTAGAGCTTGCGCGAGTCGTGGGCGAAGGGGGCGGCGTATTCTTTCTTCTCAATCTGTGCCAAGGCCTCCTCGGCGGATTTGTCCAACTTGAACTCGAAGAGGTAAATGTAGTCGGCGGTCTGCACCACCATGTCCATGCGGCCGTCGGAGGTGTGTCGTTCAGTTTCCGTGTAGAAGCCCACCATCTTGAAAATGAGGCTCACGGCGTTGTGGAAGTAAAGCTCGGCATCGCCCGCCAACTGGTAGTCCTGCCCTGCAAATAGCGATTCCAAACGCCTCATGAATTTGTCGATTTGCCCGGCCCTTGCCGCCAATACAAAATCTTTAACAAAACTATCCTGACCTTGGCAGGAGGGGGTGTAATATCTGAACAGAAAACGGGAAAAGCCTTTTTCAACCTCTTCGTTGGGGAAGCCTAACCGATATGTTCCAAACTCAGAATCATACCCTTGTATGGTAAGGTAGCCGCTTTGGTAAATCAACGGGATCGGGTTGGTGTCGATGGAGTCCAGACTGCCCAACAGGTCTGCCGTAGCTTCCTCACGGGTGAGCCGTTCCAAATCGTAGTGGTTGCGCTTCATAGTCTCCACCAAGAACGTGGGCGTTCCCGTTTCAAACCAAAAATCCCGAAATTCACGGCGTTTCAAAGCACATAAAAGGCTGAATGGATTGTAAATCCCCACGCTGTCGGGATGGAAATGGTAGCCGTCATAATACACCTTTAGTTTCTCGTAGCATTCACTTTTAGAAACTTTTAGCTTTTCAGCCATCGCCTCGACCTCGCTGTCCAAATTGTTTCGTATTTCCTGTTCTGTAATACCGCAGATTTCCCCATATTGCTCATCCATCGTGATGTCCTCCAGGTTGTTGAGGTCGCTGAAGACGCTCACTTTCGAGAACTTGGTCACGCCTGTAAACAAAGCAAACCGGATATAGCTGTCCATTGTTTTGCCCACACCATATACCGATTTCAGGATTTTCCGGTAGTCGTTCTGCAGTTCGGGATTGCCGATGGTCTCCAATAGCGGTTTGTCGTATTCGTCCACCAAAATGACTACTTGTTTTCCGGTTTTCTCGTAAGCACGGCGAATGATTCCGATAAAGCGGTCTGCGAGTGTCTTTTCCACGGGATCGTGCCCATAAGCGGATTCGAAGAGGTGCAAGTGCCTTTCCATGATGGAAATCAAAGCTTGCGCGTCCGAATATCTTTCGGCGTTGAGGTCGATGTGCAGCACGGGATACTGTTTCCATTCGGTTTCCAGCTTGCTGATGGCCAACCCCTCGAAGAGTTCCTTTCGTCCTTGGAAGTATGCCTCCAAGGTGGTGACCAACAGGCTCTTGCCGAACCTGCGGGGACGACTGAGGAAGAAGTAGCCTCCATTTTTTACGAGCTGATAAACTTCTTTGGTCTTGTCGCAATAGAGGAAGTTCTCTTCCCGGATTTTCGCGAATGTCTGTATGCCGATAGGATATTTCATAACGGTAAAGTTTGCGGTGCAAAGATACAATTATTTTTGTGATTTGAGGATTCCGCTTCACTTCGTATGCCTCCACTTCACCCTCAAGCGTCTCCGCAACGATGTCAATCTCAAAATCATCCTTGTTCCCTTTCGCGTTTACGCCTCCACTCTGCCACCAGCCACCGATGATTTTGTAGCGGTGCGACTCCATCATCTTCTGTCTGAACCAACGCTCC
>JAFXPL010000139.1 GCA_017527945.1 Bacteroidales bacterium
AACCCCACCTGCGATCCCGAGGTGATGCGCCGACTCGAAGAGATGAATGCCGAAAACACTGAAAATCAACAGGAAACAGACCCCCGGTGGGATGCCCTGAAGAACATAAAATTCGATTAATAACAATAAAAATTTAGAAATATGCCACATCCGAAAAGAAGACACTCTGCTATCAGAAGAGATAAGAGAAGAGCCAACGATTTCATCACCGCTCCCCAGCTGACCACGTGCAGCCACTGCGGTGCACCGATTTTAACCCACCGTGTATGCCCTGAATGCGGCTACTACAGAGGTAAGCAGGCTATCGAAATCGGAAACTCCGCCGAATAACATCCCGGTGATGTTTCGCGAAAACACAACGGATGACACAAGCAATTGTGTCATCTTTTTGAGTATATAGCATTATGGAAATCATATTCGCCACCCACAACCTGCACAAGACAGAGGAAGTCCGCGCCATCCTCGGCAGCCGCTACCACATCCGCAACCTGCCCGAACTGGGCTGCCCCGACATTCCCGAAACCGCCGACACCCTGAAAGGAAACGCCCTGCAAAAAGCCCAATATGTGGTGGACCACTACCACCTCAACTGCTTTGCCGACGACACCGGACTGGAAATCGAGGCCTTGGACAACCGCCCGGGCGTCTTCTCCGCACGCTACGCCGGCGAAGGATGCTCCTACCAGGACAACGTGCTCAAGGTGTTAGACGAAATGCGCGGCATGACCAACCGAAAGGCCTGCTTTAAAACAGTCGTCGCCCTCCTTTTGGACGGCGAGCAATACTTTTTCGAAGGACGGGTGGATGGCGTCATCCTCCCGGAACAGCGCGGCACCGACGGCTTCGGCTACGACCCCATCTTCCTGCCCGACGGCTTCGACCAGACTTTCGCGGAGATGGATGCCGCCACGAAGAACAGCATCAGCCACCGCGGACGAGCCATGCGGAAATTGCAGGATTTCCTGCTTAATCACGGGAAATAACCGCTGTTGGAATTGAATCTCGAAAAATTGAATCGGACGCGATGAACCGCGTCACAACAGGAAATTATAAACCCGAAGCCAAGACATCGTTGATCACCAGCGGGAAATATTTGTGTTCCAGCTGGTGGATTTTTGCCTCGACGGTTTCCAATGTGTCGTCAGGCTCGGCATGGAAGGCGAACTGGTTGATGATTTTGCCCGTGTCAACCCCTTCGTCAACATAATGGACCGTGATACCGAACACTTTCACGCCGTAGTGGAAAGCATCGGCGATGCCGTGTGCGCCCGGGAAGGAGGGCAGCAGCGCCGGATGCAGGTTGATGATCCGCATCGGATAGGCCTCCAAAAGCGTTTTCCCGATGATTCGCATATAGCCCGCCAAGACAATGTAATCGACCTGGCGCGCCTTCAGCTCGTTCAAAACGGCCTGCTCGTAGGCGGCCTTCCCGGCATACTCCTTCGCACAAAAAGTGAACGCGTCAATGCCGGCGGCATTGGCGCGTTCCACTGCTTTGCTTGAAGGATTGTCGGATACCAAAAGGGCGATTTCGGCTTTCAGCGTCTGCTGTTTGACGGCCTCGATAATGGCCTGGAAATTGGAGCCGAAGCCACTGGCAAATACGGCAATCTTCTTCATAACGAATTAGTTACCTTTCGGACATTTGCCACCCTCTTTCGGACAGCCTTCGCCTTTTTGACAGCCGGGTTTGTCACCGCCCTTGCAGCAAGCCTTGCCTTCGCCCTTCTTGCAGCCACCGCAGCAGCCCATTTCGTCAAAAGCAGCCTTTCTGTCATCGAGGGAGAGCTTGTCCCAGTTGAGCATGGCAGCCTCGAACTTGGCTTTCTTCTCTTCCTGGGCTTTCTTCATCGCCTGCATTTCGTCATACTTGGCCTTGCGCTGGTCAAGCAACTCGGCTTTGCGCTCGTCGGTGATGTTTTCCCAGTTCTGCCAGTCTTCGGCGGCTTTCTTGCAAGCCTCCATCTCGGCTTTCTGCTCCTCGGTCATTTCCTTGCAGCAGGGCTCTTCGGCCTGCACTTCGGTGTTTGCCGCAGGCTGCTCAGCGGGTTTGTTGTTGGTGCACGCGGCGAAAGTCAGACAGCAAGCTGCTGCCATCAGGATGAATAATTTCTTCATTTTTTCTCGTTTTTAGTTTGTTTCTACTATTTTTATTTGCGCCGCAAAAATAGTTTTTTTCCAAAACGCTAAGTGTTTAAAAATCTTAAAAATGACAAGAAGCCGCGATTTGTTTACATGGACAAAACTATGGGCGAATTGTGTCCAAATAATTCATGTTCTGGTTTCTAAAAATGCTATCTTTGCCAGCTAAAAACATACTTCGTATGCCAACAGACCCCAAATCAGATCCGAACGGACTTGACGGCCGCTCCAAACTGCTTAGCAGCCGCCCAGAACCGGACAACGTCCTTTTCTGGGGATTGTGTACCCTTATCGGCACCCTTTTCTGCCTGATTGGAATCGGTTTTATCGTTTCGATGTTCTTCGACGATGGCTGGCCGGATATTTTCAGTGTCCTTACCGGTCTGCTTTTGGAGACTTTACCCGTCGCCTATACGTTGGTGGTATTGGACACGCTCATCTGGCAACTAAAAGGGAAGGAGATCGTCACTTACACGCAAGAGGCATTGTACATCAGACGTGAAGGGAAATTGTTCAAACGGGAGTGGGAGCTTCCGTGGGACTGCGTGATCGATGTGCAACCTTATTTCGCCCCCTGGTATAAAGTGATAATCTTGCGGAAAGAGGCTGATGAAAAGCTCAAACTGACCTACAAGACGGAAATGAACAACGTCTGCTCCTTGGAATTCGGACTACTGCTCAACGAAAACCAGCAGGAGATTGTCATAGACCGCATCAAGGAACTTTGTGCAAAAAAATATAACACAAGATGACATGGAGCTCCGCCCATTCCGTGCATATTCAAAATTTATGTACCTTTGCAGGTTTTTTTAATTGACATCGGAATGAAGCATTTTACGCTGTTTTGGCTTATGGTCGGGCTGTCGCTGACCCTTTTCGCCCAAAGTCCCACTTGTTACCGTATCTATCTGAGTGACAAAAACAATTCTCCTTATACCATCGACAATCCATCGGCATTTCTCTCCCAACGCGCCCTCAACAAGCGCACCCGTTTCAACATCCCGATAACGGAACAGGACCTGCCCGTCAACCCGCAGTACAGGCAGCAGATTCTCGCACTGCACCCGCAGATGCAGCCGTTGGCTGTCTCGAAATGGATGAACACGTTTACGGTCTATTGCCCTGACAGCACGATAATACCGCAAATCGAAAGCTTGCCCTTCGTGGATTCTGTGATGGCCGTGGGTGCCTACCGGCTGCACGAAACACCCGCAGGGCAGGCGGCTCCGGTCAATCCGGAACCGATGGTCCACAACACGCTTCCCGCCGGCAAAGACAGCGCGAGCTACGGCTACGGATTCGCGCAGATTGCGCTGCACAACGGCCATCGGCTGCACGAGGCCGGCTTCAAGGGCGAAGGAATGCTCATCGCGGTAATCGACGGCGGCTTTTTCGGCATCGAAACCATCTCCTTTTATCAGGAGTTGGTGAACAGCGGACGGTTTTTTGGCCGTTACTCGCTGATGCCCGCCTTTGTTGACACGCTGCAGAGCGGCTGGTCGGAGGTGCACGGCACGATTGTGACCTCGGCCATGGCCGCCAACACCGGCGGCGAACTGGTGGGGACAGCTCCGGCGGCTTCCTACGCCCTCATCCACTCCGAGTGGGTGGGTTCTGAAGAGCTTGTGGAGGAAGATTTCTGGGCCAATGCTGCTGAAATCGCCGACAGCCTCGGAGCCGATGTCATCAACTCCTCGTTGGGCTACCGCAGTTTCCCCGACTTCCCGCAGGCGGACATCACCTACGCGGACATGGACGGGGTGAACAGCATCGCTTCGCGCTGCGCCACCATCCTCGGCCAAAAGGGCGTGATTGTCTGCGTGGCCGCAGGCAACGACGGCAACGGTGAATTCTACCACATCAGCCGTCCGGGCGACGCTTTCGACATCCTCTGCGTGGGTGCCTGCACCACCGACAGCCTCATCGCCGACTTCTCCTCCCGGGGCTACTCCTACGACGGCCGCGTGAAGCCCGACATCACCTCCATGGGCGTGAACACCGCCTGCTACTATCCTGAAGACATGCTGAGTTACTCCAACGGCACCAGCTTGGCCACCCCCGTCGCCGCCGGCCTCTGCGCTTGTTTGTGGCAGGCCATGCCCGGCTACACCTCTACGCAGATGATGCAGATCATCCGCGAAAGCGCACACCTCTACAATGACCCCAACCCCGAATACGGCTACGGCATCCCCGACTTCTACAAAGCCTACGCAAGCCACGTCGGCCTCAACGATTACAAAACGCAGCAGGTCAGCATCTATCCCAACCCCGTCACCGACAAGCTAAACATCGTTAACCCCGACGGCAACATCCAGACCGTCTCCGTCTATAACGCCTCCGGCCAACTCGTCCTCCAAACTGCCGCCTCCAGCTCCCCAATTCTCGAAATCCCCGTAACCAACTTACCCAATGGATTTTACATCGGAACAGCAACACTCAACAACAATCTGATTGCAACGTTTAAATTTATGAAACGATGATCCGCTACCGAGCTTTTGCCCCCTGCTGGGGCAGTTCAAAGAAAAATCTTAAAACCCTAAACCTTAAACCAATAAACCCTCAAAATATGAAACAGTTGACGCTATTATGGTTCCTTCTTGGCCTGGCCATCTCCCTTCTCGGCCAGAACCCAAGTCCGACCTGTTACCGGGTTTATCTGAGTGACAAGAACAATACGCCTTATTCCATCAGCAATCCGTCAGCTTATCTGTCACAACGCGCCATTGACAAGCGGACACGATTCAACATTCCGATAACGGAACAGGATCTCCCCATCAACCCACAATACAAGCAGCAGATTTTGGCTTTGGATTCGCAGATGCGGCCATTAGCTGTGTCCAAATGGATGAACACGTTTACGGTTTATTGCCCAGACAGCACTGTCGTCCCGCAAATCGAGAACCTGCCGTTTGTGGACTCCATTCTGGCAGTGGCCGCATATCAATTACACGAAATGCCTATAGTCCAAGCTGCTCCGGATAATCAAACTCCGATTGTTCACAATATAACGACTCCCAGCAAAGACTCACTGGACTATGGATACGGTTTTCATCAAATTGCTCTGCATAACGGCCATCTATTACACGCGGAAGGCTATCATGGCGAAGGTATGCTTATTGCTGTGCTGGATGGCGGATTTAGAGGTGTTGAGTCATATCCTTTTTTTCAAGAACTTGTAAATAGCGGACGCTATTTGGGTAAGTATGTATTGTTGCCCAATCTTGTGGATACATTATCCTATGGCGGTATTGAAGTCGGACACGGTTCAGACGTAACCGCTGCAATGGCCTCTAACTCTCCTGGAGAAGTTATCGGCACCGCCCCGGACGCTTCTTACGTTTTCATCGTATCAGAATTTGGGGGGACAGAACAGCTCATCGAGGAGGATTTTTGGGCCAATGGGGCCGAAATCGCCGACAGCGTTGGTGCAGATATCCTCAACTCCTCATTAGGTTATTATAATTTCCGAGATTTTCCACAAGCTAACTTTACCTATGCAGAACTTGACGGACAGCATAGTGTTGCCTCACGCTGCGCTACCATTTTAGGGGAAAAAGGTGTTGTGGTTTGTATTTCAGCTGGAAATTGGGGCGATCCCTCTTGGTATTACATAGGACATCCTGCCGATGCCTTTGACATTCTTAGCGTAGGTGCTACATCCGATAGCCTTCATGTAGGCTTTTCTTCGCACGGTCCAACTCCTGACGGCCGCGTGAAACCTGATGTCGTGGCTGAAGGGTGGGATGTTTATTTGTATGGTCCCGCACCTCCCGATTATCCTTATGATTATTGCATTTACTCAACTGGTGGGACAAGTCTATCGTGCCCCATCATTGCCGGTCTCAGTGCCTGCCTCTGGCAGGCCTTGCCCAAATACACCTCCTCCGAGATCATGCAGATCATCCGCGAGAGCAGCCACCTTTACAACAACCCCAACCCTGATCTCGGTTACGGCATCCCCGACTTCCACAAAGCCTACTCCACTCATGTCGGCATCAACGACTACAATCCGCTGACTCTCAGCATCTATCCGAACCCCGTCACCGACAAGCTGCACATCGTCAACCCCGACGGCAACATCCAGACCGTCTCCGTCTATAACGCCTCCGGCCAACTCGTCCTCCAAACCACCGTTACCCACTCCCCGATTCTCGAAATCCCCGTAACGAACTTACCGAATGGCTTTTACATCGGAACCGCCACCCTCAACAATCACCAAACCGCCACCTTTAAATTTATAAAAAGAATTCCTTAAGCAGTCCCGAAGGGACAACATGCGCGAAGCGCAAATAACCCCATACAAGCGAAGCGCAGTGTGGGGCCAATAGCCAAAAGCCAATAGCTAAAGTTAAAAAATATGAACGCCTTAACAAAAACCAATTACCAATTCCCGAATCAAAAATCGGTGTATCACGGAAAAGTCCGCGACGTCTATTTCTTGGACGATGTGTTAGTGATGGTCGCCAGCGACCGCATCAGCGCCTTCGACGTCATCCTGCCGAAGGGAATCCCTTACAAAGGTCAGATTCTCAACCAGATAGCCTCCAAATTCTTGGATGCCACCAGCGACATCTGTCCGAACTGGAAGATGGCCTCCCCCGACCCGATGGTCACCGTGGGCCGCGTCTGCAAGGGCTTCCCGGTGGAGATGATCGTGCGCGGCTACCTGTGCGGCAGCGCGTGGCGTTTCTACAAGAACGGCGGCCGCAACCTCTGCGGCAACATCCTGCCCGACGGCATGAAGGAGAACCAGAAGTTCCCCGTGCCGCTCATCACCCCGACCACCAAGGCCGAGCAGGGCGAACACGACGCCGACATCTCCAAGGAGGAAATCCTCGCCAAAGGACTCGTTTCGCCTGAGGATTACGCCGTTTTGGAAGATTACACGATGAAGCTCTTCCTCCGCGGCACGGAAATCGCAGCCAAGAAGGGATTGATCCTCGTCGATACCAAATACGAGTTCGGCAAGGCCGACGGCAAGATCTACCTTATCGACGAGATCCACACCCCCGACTCTTCCCGCTACTTCTATGCGCAGGGTTACGAAGAGCAGTTCGCCAAAGGACTGCCACAGAAGCAGTTGTCGAAGGAGTTTGTACGCGAGTGGCTGATGGCCAACGGCTTCCAGGGCCAAGAAGGCCAGCAGGTGCCCGAAATGACCGAAGAGGTCATCAACGGCATCACCAACCGCTACATCGAGCTCTACGAGCACATCACCGGCGAAAAGTTCGTCCCCGCTCCGGCCGAGAATGTCGAGCAACGAATCTACGACAATGTAACGAACTGGCTGACTAACAGACAATAATACATTTCCAGGAAGGGCTGAAAGCCCGACCTATGTCAACCCAGGGTGAGCGATAGCGAGCCCTGGGATAAAAACAAAACACGTATGAAATACCTCATCATCGGCGGCGTGGCAGGCGGGGCATCGGCGGCCGCGCGGCTCAGAAGACTGAATGAAGATGCCGAAATCATCGTGTTCGAGAAGGGCGAGCATATCTCGTACGCCAACTGCGGAATGCCCTACTACATCGGCAACACCATCGAAGAGCGCAAGCGGCTGTTCGTGCAGACCCCCGTGTCGTTCGGCAACCGCTACGACGCGGACGTGCGCACATTGCAAGAGGTGACGGCCATCGACCGCGAGGCGCACACCGTGGAGGTCAGGAACTTGCGCAACGGCAAGACCTACACCGAGGACTACGACATCCTCCTGCTCTCGCCCGGCGCGGAGCCAGTCGTGCCGGAACTGCCCGGCATCCACAATCCAAAGATATTCACCCTGCGCAGCGTCTCCGACTGCGACCGAATCAAAATGCAGGCTGCGGAGGCGTTGCATAAAAATGCGGAAGCGGTCATCATCGGCGGCGGCTTCATCGGGTTGGAGATGGCGGAGAACCTCCACAAGATCGGCTACCAGGTCACCGTGGTGGAGAAAGCCGCCCACATCCTCATCCCCGTCGATGAGCCCATCGCCGCCATTGCGGAGAAACATCTGGCAGACAAGGGAGTACGGCTGATCACCGGCAACGGGATTGCCGGGTTTGAGGAAAGCGGCGAACAATTGACGGTCTGTCTGGAAGACGGGCGGAAGCTGTCCTGTGCCCTGGCGATTCTCAGCGTCGGGGTGCGCCCGAACACGGCATTGGCCAAAGCCGCCGGCCTGGCCATCGGCGATGCCGGGGGCATCCGGGTCAACGAATACCTGCAGACCTCCGACGAGCGCATCTTCGCCGTGGGCGACGCCATCGAATTCCCGCACCCGGTGACGGGAAAGCCCTACTGCAACTTCCTCGCCGGCCCCGCGAACGCGCAGGCACGCATCGCCGCCATGAACATGGTCTATCCGGAAACGGTGGTCTATCACGGCTCCGTGGGCACCGCCATCGCCAAGATTTTCGACTTGGCCGTGGCCAGCACAGGACTGAACGAAGCGGCTTTGCAACGGGCGGGTCTCGCTTACGAAACCGTCATCGTGCATCCGGCCGCGCACGCCACCTACTATCCCGGCAGCACCCCGATGTCACTGAAGCTGAACTTCTCCATGGAGGACGGCACGATTTACGGCGCACAAGCTATAGGTATGCAGAATATTGACAAGCAGATTGATACCGTCTCCTTGTTGCTTAAGCACCACGGCACCATCTTCGACTTGGTGAACAGCGAGCACGCCTACGCGCCGCCGTTCGGATCGGCCAAGAGTCCCGTGATGTTCGCGGGTATGGTTGCCGAGAACATTTTCGCCCACCTGATGAACCCGATTCACGTGAAAGAGTTGGACAAGATGATCGACAATCAGGAGGACTTCTTCCTTCTGGATGTGCGCGAACTGCCTGAGTACAAGAACGGCACCATCGAAGGAGCCACGCGCTACTCCGTGGATGAGTTGCGCGAATTTCTGGAAGAGATTCCCGAGGGGAAGAAAATCGTGGTCTTCTGCGAGGTCGGCCTCCGCGGCTACGTCGCCTCCCGCATCCTCATGCAGAACGGATTTGACGAGGTGTATAACCTCATCGGGGGAATGCGGACGTATCGATTGTTAGGAAGACACAATATAATTCAGAATTAAGAATTATGAATAACAGGACGATATGGTAGGGACGCAAGATTTTGCGTCTCTACGAATCACCAACCACAATTCACTAACCACTAAAAAGATAATAAACAAATAAACCCTAAAATACAAATGAAAAAACATCAGATTTCAACGAAATTTCTCAGTATTGAGAAAGTAACGAACATCATCGAGCGCAAACAAAAAATCGAGCTGTCAGAGGAGGCCATTGCCGCCGTGCAGAAATGCCGCGACTATTTGGACACCAAGGCTGCCGAGAGCGCGGAACCGATCTACGGTGTGACCACCGGCTTCGGCTCGCTCTGCAACAAGCACATCTCCCCGGAGGACCTTTCCACCCTCCAGCGCAACCTCGTCATCTCGCACGCGTGCGGCGTGGGCGAAGAGGTGCCGCAGGAAATCGTGCAACTCATGCTGCTCATGAAAATCCAGTCGCTGTCATACGGCCACTCCGGCGTGCAAGTCGATACTATTCAACGCTTAGTGGATTTCTACAACAAAGGCGTCTATCCCGTAGTGTATCAGCAAGGTTCCCTCGGTGCATCCGGCGACCTGGCCCCGTTGGCGCACCTCTCCCTGCCCATCATCGGCATGGGCGAGGTCTATTATCGCAATAAGAAGTACCCCGCCGCCGAAATCAACGAGAAGTTCGGCTGGCAGCCCATCACGCTGAAGTCCAAGGAGGGCCTCGCCCTGCTCAACGGCACGCAGTTCATGAGCTCCTACGCCGTGTGGTTGCTGATGAAGGCCCGCAAGCTGAGCTGGCTCGCCGACATCATCGGTGCCATCTCCTTGGAGGCTTTCGACGGCCGTATCGAACCGTTCAACATGCTGGTGCACCTCGTGCGCCCGCACGCCGGCCAGATCATCACCGCCGCCCATATCACGCAACTGCTTGAAGGATCAGAAATTATCGCCCGCCACAAAGAGCACGTGCAGGATCCCTACTCCTTCCGCTGCATGCCGCAGGTGCACGGTGCCTCCAAAGATGCCATCGAGCACGTGCAGAACGTCGTGGAGACCGAAATCAACTCCGTCACCGACAACCCGACGGTGTTCCCCGACGAGGACATCATCGTCTCCGCCGGCAACTTCCATGGCCAGCCGTTAGCCCTGGTACTCGACTTCCTCTCCATCGCGATGGCGGAGCTCGGCAACATTTCCGAACGCCGTATCTACCAACTCATTAGCGGCAAGCGCGAGTTGCCATCCTTCCTCGTGAAGAACCCCGGCCTCAACTCCGGCTTCATGATTCCGCAGTATGCCGCCGCCTCCATCGTGAACCAGAACAAAGCCTTCACGATGCCCTGCTCCACCGACTCCATCGAGTCGTCGCAAGGACAGGAAGACCACGTGAGCATGGGCGCGAACGCCGCCACGAAATGCTACTTGGTGGTCAACAACGTGGAGAAGATCCTCGGCATCGAGCTGTTCAACGCCGCCCAGGCCCTCGACTTCCGCCGCCCGCTGAAGAGCTCCGAGTTCATCGAGGAGTTCGTGAAATGCTACCGCGAATTCGTCCCGTTCGTGGAGAACGACACCTACATGCACGAGCTGATCCAGAAATCCATCGACTTCATCAAGGGCGTGCGCGTGGTGATGTAAGTTTAACTATGACTTAGAACTTGGACAATAACTATGACATAGACAGGAGTCATAGTTATTGTCATTTGTCTAAGTCTAAGTTTAAGTCTAAGTCTAAATATTATTGAAAATGAGAAATCTTGGTATCGGAATACTGATAATGGCACTTGCCCTGGCGGGTTGCCGGCGCGAGCAGAAATATTCTGTGGTGCCGCACATCGAATTCGTCTCGATAGAGAAAATCGACAACGGCACTGGCCACGACAGCCAGGCGGAGCTGACCATCCGTTTCCAGGACGGCGACGGGGACATCGGCTTGGACGAAACCGACAAGAACCCGGTTTTTGCCGTGGATTCGCCCTACTACTACAACTTCTTCATCGACCTGTACGAGAAACAGCAGGGTGAGTGGGTCTTGATGGACCTGCCCACCCCGTTGCATGCCCGCGTGCCGCATCTCAGCAACGACGTGCCCGAATCCATCGAAGGCACCCTTTCCATCGTCACCTTCATCAACAACCCCAACTCGCCGTACGACACCGTACGGCTGTCCTGCTGGCTCGTGGACCGCGCTCTGCACCACAGCGACACCATCACCACCCCCGAAATTATCGTAAAAAAATGATTATCACAGAACAAGTCAAAGAATTGATAGCGTTGACGTTGCGCGAGGACATCGGCAACGGCGACCACTCCTCCCTCTGCTGCATTCCGGCGGAAGCGCAAGGCGACATGAAACTGCTCATCAAACAAGACGGCGTGCTGGCCGGCGTTGACGTGGCCCGCGAGGTGCTGCGCCAGGTCGATGACTCCATCCGCATGAACGTGGCCATCCACGACGGGACACAAGTGCACAAAGGCGACATCGCGTTCACCCTGCACGGCTCGTCGCGCAACATGCTCACCGCCGAGCGCACGCTGCTCAACTTCATGCAACGCATGAGCGGCATCGCCACCACCACCCGCGAATACGTGGACCTGGTGAAAGACACGGGCGTCACCCTGCTCGACACGCGCAAAACGACACCGAACATGCGCATCTTTGAGAAGTATGCCGTGACCGTCGGCGGCGCTAGCAACCACCGCTTCGGCCTCTACGACATGATGATGCTCAAAGACAACCACATCGATTTTGCCGGCGGCATCGAAAAAGCCATTGATGCGGCTAACAAATACCTGAAGGACAATAATTTGAAATTGGCCATCGAGATAGAAACCCGCAGCTTGGACGATGTGCAACGCGTGCTCGACCATGGCGGGGTACAGCGCATCATGTTCGACAACTTCACTCCGGATCAGATTCGCGAAGGCGTGAAGATGGTCGATCATCGCATGGAGACCGAGGCCTCCGGCGGTATCGTCAAGGAGACTCTCCACGACTATGCCGTCACCGGGGTCGATTTCATCTCCGTGGGCGCGTTCACCCACCAAATCAAGAGCCTGGACATGAGTCTGAAGGCGATGTGACTTAGAACTATAACTTAGACTTAGAACTATAACTTAGACTTAGAACTATAACTTAGACTTAGGGCAACATGAGACGGTTTTTCCGATATGCAAAGTTGAAGGTCCGGCAGTGGCGCGACGATTTGGAGCGCGTGCCCGGAATCGGGAGAATCGTGGCCAAGTCGAAGGAGGTGACGCTGCCTGGACTGATGAAGGTGCCGCTGTACGATGTGATGCGGTTTTTCAGGAAAGCCTTGAAGGAAGGGGTTGTCTTCCAGCGTGCGGCAGCCATCACCTACCGCATATTCGTCGCCATCATCCCCATCATCATTGCGCTGTTTTCAGCCATCGCATTCCTCGGCGAGGACTTCCAGAACACCATCATCACCCTTTTGGAGTCCATCGTGCCGCCATACGTCTGGCCGGCCGTCTCGGGCATGATCACCGACGTAGTGATGCGCCAGAACGGCACCCTGTCGTCGTTCATGTTCGTGATCGGCATCTACTTCACCATTGTCTGCATCAACGGCATTCTGGTGGCCATGACCTCCTCCTACTACACCGAGGAGAAGCGCAACATCGTGAAGCAAATCATCCTGAGCGCGAAACTGATGGTGCTCACCTTCGTCATTATTGTGGCGGTGGCGGTCTTCTTCATTCTCGCGTCGCTTGCGGTGCGTTATGTGCACACCCATTTCGTCAACAATCCGAGCCTCTACTCTTTTGTCATCCACGGCCTGAAATGGCTGCTGGTGTATGCGGCGGTCTATTTCCTGATCAGCATTTTCTACTATTTGGCACCGGTCAGGCGCGGCAATTACCGCTTTTTCTCCGCCGGCTCCTCCACCTGCACCATCCTCCTGGTGATTCTGATGTGGATTCTCAACCTCTATTTCTCCAACTTCGACAACTACAACCTCATCTACGGCTCCTTGGGTGCCATCTTCGCCATCCTGCTGTGGATCAACTGGAGCGCGGCCGTCTTCCTTATCTGCTACGACCTCAACGTCTGCATCGCGAAGGCCAAGAGCGAGAACAAGAAACTGATAGAACAAATGGAATTGGAAAATTCAGATTCAAATAACAACAACGAATAAACCAACATTATGGATTTCGACTTAGTATTATACATCGTGCTCATTGTCGGCAGCATTTTATGGTCTGTCGTGCAAACTTTGAAAAAGGACGGGACTTTGAAAAAAGTCGCAAAAGGGCCCACAGCACGGAAAAGGCCCGTCATGGTAGAAACTCCGGAAGAATACGCGGAGGAGAGACCTGCCCAAAAGAAGAAAAAGAAAGTCGTGGAAACGCAGTCCCCGAAGGACAAATATTTCACCTACGAGACCATGAGCGAGCGTGACTTCCAACAGGATTTCGACCAAAACGTGGAAGAGCACGTGAGCCACTCCGTTGCGGCAGAACCCGCGCTTCATCTTAACATGGATGAGGAGGAGGTGTTCAAAGGGGTGGTCTGGTCGGAGATTCTGAAGAGGAAGTACTGATGAGAGGTTAGGAGGTTTAGGAAGTTTAGGAGGTTTAAGAATCCTCTCCATGCAAAAAAGGAACCCTGACGGATTCCTTTTTTTCGTATCGATAAATGTTTAGGGATGCTATTCCTAAACTTCTAATCCTCTAAACTTCTAAACTTCTAAACTTATTGTCTGAAGGTAACGGGCACCTGGTAGAAGCAGCGGACGGGCTTGCCCATGTTCTTGCCGGGTTTCCATTTCGGCATGGCCATGACACCGCGGACAGCTTCCTTGTCGCATTCAGGGAACAAGGGGACTTTGACTTTGGCGTTGCTGACGCGGCCGTCCTTCTCAACAACGAATTCAATCAGCACGGTGCCGGTGATGCCGTTGTTACGGGCTACCTCGGGGTATTGGATCTCGCGGGTCAGGAAGGCGTTGAGGGCTTCGGGACCGCCGGGGTACTCGGGCATCTCCTCAGAGAACTGCACAGGGGGCTCTTCCTCGGAAGTCTCTTCCACCACGACAATTTCTTCGTCGTCAAAATCGGCAATGGCTTCATCTTGGTTGAACTCGACATCGAACGAGATGTCCGTGTTCACCTTGATGTTGTCATCAACGAGCTTCAGCACGACCTCCTGGGTCTGCTGAGGTTGCTCTTGCGGAGGGGGAGGGGTCTGGTCGGTGGCGATCACGTCATCATCCACAACGGTGATGAAATCATCGTCTTCCATGACAAAAGCGGGAGCCTTATCCTCGCTGGCGAAAAGTTCAAAACCAGCATAGACAAGACCTAAAACCACGGCAAATCCGACAAGAAGAAACATGCCCCGCTTGTTTTCCAAGTTTCCTTTGTCTGTTTTCTTTGCAATCATAACTCTATGTTTTTAACGTTAAAATACAATTTGATTCGGTCTGCAAAAATACTCTTTTTTTTGATATGAACGTTTGGTGTTGAAAAATATTGTGTGACGGGGATTTTTTTACCGCAATTATTATTGGCCAATGACCACTGGCATGGCCATTATTGGCCAATGACCATCGGCATGGCCATTATTTGCCCCAGGGCTCCGCTACGCTCCACCCTGGGCTGACATACGACGCCCTTACAGGGCTTTCAAGGAAGATGTTTTTATAATATTGCGGTTGTATTGTCCATTCTACATTCACAATTCTCAACTCTCATTTTTCAATTCATAATTATTCCAGCGAATACGGCTTCTCCGTGAACCATTTCTTGTTCGGTTTGCTGCCCATCGTGAAGATTAGCTCGCCGCCAGCCATGATCTGCTCGTAGGTGATGTAGGCGGTGTGCAGCGATTTGCCGTTGAGCGTCACCGACTGGATGTAGCAGTTCTGGTCGCTGACGTTGGGCGCCTTGATGGTCAATGTGTTGCCGTTTTGCAGACGGAGGATGTTCTCGGGCAGGTAGGGGGCACCGAAGACGTACTGACCGCTGGCGGGACAGACGGGATAGAAGCCCATCGCGCTGAAGATGTACCACGCCGACATCTGTCCGCAGTCGTCGTTGCCGCACAGCCCGTCGAGGTGGTTGCGGTACATCTTGTTCATCACCTCGCGCACGCGCAACTGCGTCTTCCACGGCTGGGAGGTCCACATGTAGAGGTACGGGATGTGGTGGCTGGGCTCGTTGCCGTGCACGTAGCCGCCCAACATTCCCTCGCGGGTAACATCTTCTGTCTCAGCGAAGAACTTGTCGGGCACGTACATCGTGAAGAGCTCGTCCAGGCGGTTCACGAAGACCTTGTCGCCGCCCATGATCTTGATCAGCCCGTTGACATCGTGCGGCACGTAGAACGAATAGTTCCAGCTGTTGCCCTCGATGAAGCCCTCGTTGGAGGTGGAGAGCAGGTCGGCGGGCGTCTTCCAACTGCCGTCCTCGTA
>JAFXPL010000140.1 GCA_017527945.1 Bacteroidales bacterium
TACTCTTTCCGCAAAATGCTGCCCCATGTTTACCCCTTTTGCGTCGCATCTACTACCCCATCCTCAAACTCGCCTCTTTCGCAAAAGCGGGGGACCGCCCTTCCCGGAGAATCCCGTCCAGCGTCTGACCATCCCTTTTTTTATTAGGGCGTTCCGGCGCGGCGGCATCCCCTCTCTCAACACCAACCGTTCCGCAAACCCAATGTACATGATTCATTTTACATGGAAAGGTCGCCGCGCCGTCGGGCTTTCCGCTTCAATGTTTTTTTGCCATCTGTTTCCGTGGCGGCGAATCGTCGTTTGTCAGTGAAACTCCTTGTCCAACAATATTTTACGATCGGGAAGACAAAAAACATTTCCGCTGCAATCCCTAACGCGAGCCCGCGCGCAACCGCCTGCAAGCATGTAACAAGTCTCCCGCTGTCTCTTTCCCATGCAAACGTCTGTGTGGGGGGGGGAGTCGGGGAAACGTCAATTTCGGATTGTAACTATCTGATAATCAAATAGCGGTTTTGTCATAAGCGACCTTAGACACCTCCTCAAGCCCTGTTGTCGAACCCTTCAGTCCTATTTGCGCAGGACCAGGTAGATGAAATAGGGTGCTCCGGCCAGAGCTGTGATGCTGCCCACGGGAAGTTCGGCGGGAGCGGCGATGGTGCGCGCCAGTGTGTCGGCGACAAGCAGGAAAAAAGCTCCGAAGAATAGCGAATAGGTGAAGAGGCGGCGGTTGTCGCTGCCGAACAGGAGCCGCGCCACGTGCGGCATGATCAGCCCGATGAATCCGATGGAACCGCAGAAGGCGACAATCACAGAAATCAATATCGACGAGGTGACCAACGCGAGGTAGGTGGTGCGGCGTGTGTCTATGCCGAGAGTCTGGGCGGTTTCTGTGCCTACTTGCATGATGTTCAAGGCTTTGGAGTGGTAGAACAGAATGGCGGTGCATGCAATCATCACGGGGACAAGCCAGGCGATTTCCAGCCAGGAAACGTGTGTGAGACTGCCCATGGTCCAGAAATAGATCTTGTGCATCTCCTTCTGGTTGACAACCATCAGCAGGGTGATGAGCGCCGAAATGAGGAAATTGAGGGCGATGCCGATGAGCAGCAGCGTGTTGGTGTTGTGCTTGCCCTTGAGACGGGCGATGCCGAGGATGACTGCCAGGGTGAGCAGGGCCGTCAGCAGGGCCGGCAGGGTGATGCCGAAAACTAAAGCGTCCCAGCCGAGAATGAAGGCGACTGCCGCGCCGATGGATGCACCGGAGGAGATGCCGAGGATGTAAGGGTCGCACACGGGGTTGCGGAAGATGCTTTGAAACACGCCCCCGCACAGTGCCAGCGACGCCCCCGCCAGCACGCTCATCACAATGCGTGGAAGACGCAGCTGCCACAACGTGATCTCGTAGTACTCGGCTATTGGCATCCCTTTGAAAAGCCCGATTTTTTGCCCGATACTTACGACAACGTCTCTCATCGGGATGTGAATCACCCCGATGCCAGCGGCTGCTAACATGCAGATTAACAATCCGATACTTAGCGCCACGGGTAGTGCCCAGTTCCTTTTTCCGTTCTTCATGATGGCGCGGCAAAGGTACATTTTTTTGCGCGAATGCAGAAGATGTCGGCCGTGAATTTCCGTATGTTCATGGTTTAAAAAAAATGTATCTTTGCGGCTTGTTTTTTTAACCCCTAAATTGAAGAATTATGAATTTCATTGAGCAAATCATCGAAGAGGACATTCAGAATCGGAAGAACGACGCAAAGGTCCATACAAGATTCCCTCCGGAACCGAACGGCTACCTGCACATAGGCCATGCCAAGTCCATTTGTCTGAACTTCGGTGTCGCTCAAAAATACGGCGGCAAGACCAACCTGCGCTTCGACGACACCAATCCCGTGAAGGAGGACACCGAGTACGTCGATTCCATCAAGGAGGACATTCATTGGCTCGGCTTCCAGTGGGCGGAGGAGCACTACGCTTCCGACTACTTCGACCAGCTTTACGAGTGGGCCGAGCAGCTCATCCGCGAAGGTCTCGCGTATGTTGACGACCAGACCCAGGAGGAGATCAGCAAGGGTAGGGGAGTGCCCACCGCACCGGGTGTGGAGAGCCCGTACCGCAACCGCACCGTGGAGGAGAACCTCGACCTGTTCCGCCGCATGAAGGCGGGCGAGTTCCCCGACGGCAGCCGTGTGCTCCGTGCCAAGATCGACATGGCCTCGCCCAACATGCACTTCCGCGACCCCATCATGTACCGCATCTTGCACGCCGATCACCACCGCACCGGCAACAAATGGTGCATCTACCCGATGTACGATTTCGCCCACGGCCAAAGCGATTCCATCGAAGGCATCACGCACTCCATCTGCACGCTCGAATTCGAGGTGCACCGCCCGCTCTACGACTGGTTCTGCGAGGCGTTGCGCATCCACCACCCGCAGCAGATCGAGTTCGCCCGCCTCAACCTGAACTACACGATTATGAGCAAGCGCAAGCTGCTGCAGCTCGTCAAGGAACATTATGTGCGCGGCTGGGATGACCCGCGCATGCCCACCATCTGCGGTCTGCGCCGCCGCGGCTACACCCCCGCTGCCGTCCGCAACTTCGCCGAGACCGTCGGCGTAGCCAAGCGCGACAACATCATCGATGTCTCTTTGCTGGAATTTTGTGCCCGCGAGGATCTCAACAAGACCGCCATCCGCACCATGGCCGTCCTCGACCCGGTGAAACTCGTCATCGACAACTACCCCGACGACCAAGTCGAGATGATGGAGGCCGTGAACAATCCGGAGGACGAGAGCGCAGGCACTCGTAAAATCCCCTTCGCCAAGGAGTTGTGGATCGAACGCGCCGACTTCCGCGAGAACGCCGACAAGAAGTTCTACCGACTCTCCATCGACCGCGAGGTGCGACTGAAATACGCCTATATTATTAAATGTACCCATATTGTCAAGGACGAGAACGGTGAAATCACGGAAATTCACTGCACCTACGACCCGATGACCAAGAGCGGCATGCCCGACAGCAACCGCAAGGTGAAAGCGACCATCCACTGGGTGCCCGTCAACCATGCCAAGGCTGCCGAGGTGCGCCTCTTCGACCGCCTCTTCAGCGTGCCTGCTCCCGACGACTGCGAAGAGGGCAAGACCTTCCTCGACAATCTGAACCCGAACTCACTGGAAATCAAGCAGGCCTGGGTGGAAGAAGGCCTCTCTTACGAGAAGGCTTCCGAAATCAAGCACTTCCAGTTCGAACGTATCGGCTACTTCTACTGCGATCCCGACTCCACCGAGGAAAAATTGGTGTTCAACAAAACCGTCAGTCTGAAACAATAATATTAAAAAAAATGTTCCTTAAGCAGCCCCGGAGGGGCAAGACGCACGAAGTGCAATTAACCCCACACAAGCGCAGCGCAGTGTGGGGGCAAGCCCGCAGCGCAGAGTGGGGCCCAATCGCAGAGTGGGACCTAAGCGCAGTGTGGGGTATAAATGAAATATCATGAAATCCTTGCTCGATTACGATCCTAAAATCCTGATGGCCTTCCTGAAAAGTCTGGAGGGCGACCGGAAATTCAGCGACTTCCTGATGAACAACGGTTTCCAGGAGTTGGAGGCGCTGGCGTCGGCGATTCACTCGAATGAGGCGGCATTGCAGTGGCTGTTGGACAACGGCTATCCGGAGTTCGCGGTGCTGAGCAACGCCATCGACAACGAAGAGAACGCCATTGCGTGGCTGGAGCGTTATAATTGCAAGTTCCTGTCGCTTTTCGCCGCCGCCTGCCGCAAGGAACCGCAGGCCATACAATGGTTCGCCGACAACGACCTAAGGCTATTCATCTTGATTATCAACGAAATCCATCATATTCTGTTGTATCAGTCGTGGGATGCGTCTGACTTCCACAAGTTCAGGCGTTCGTGACACGGTCCGGACTGCTCGATGGGTAGCTATCGCTCCTCGGTGAGGTCCTTGATGGTGTTGCCCACGTTGATGAGGTGGTCGGCGACACGCTCGGAGTTTTGTGCCAAGGAAAGGTACTCCGCGCCCACGGCGGGACTGCAGGTGCCTTCGGTCAGGCGGCGGATGTGGTTGCGTTCCATCTCTTCGGTGAGGTCGTCGATGCGGTCTTCCACCTTGTTGGCGCGCTCCAAAGCGGCAAGGTCTTTCCGGTGGTACGCCTCCTTCACGTGGCCGTACAGTTCGCCCACCAGCTTCTCCATCAGCAGGATCTCGTCGGTGGCCTCCTTCGAGAAGGCGGCCGACTGCTCCTTCAGGGAGTCCGCATATTCGACGATGTTCTCCGCATAGTCGCCGATGCGCTCCAGGTCGCTCACTGTGCGGATGGTGCCGCTCAGGTAGCTCTGGTCGTAGCTGTTGAGATTGTTTTCCGAAAGTTTGACGGAATAGCGTAAAAGTTCCTTGTTCAGGTAGTTGAGCTGCTGCTCGGTCTCCCGGAACTCCTCGATCTCGCTATAGTCCATCGTGGTGATGACCTTGATGGAGCGGTGGAAGTTGGTGATGGCCATGTCGGCCATGTTCTCGATCTCCGTCTTGAGCTGGCGCAGCGCCACGGCGGGGGTGCTGAGCATGGAGGGGTCGAGGTATTTGAGGCGCGGGCGTTCGGCCGGTGCGCCGCTGCTCTCGGGGATGAGACGGCAGGCGGTGTTCACCAGAAGGTTGGTCAGCGGCAGCGCCACCAGCATCGTGCAGACGTTGAAGAAGGTGTGGAACATGGCGAGCTGCATTTGCGGGGCGTTCGGGAACCAGCGGCCGAAGAGCGTGCCGTAGCTCCACACGCCGGAGGTGGTAAGGTACAGGATAAGGGCCAGAACCAGGAACAGACAAACACCCATCATGTTGAACATGAGGTGGATAAGGGCGGTGCGCTTGGCGTTCGTGCCGCTGGTCATGCCCGCAATCACGGCCACCACGCAGGAACCGATGTTGGAGCCCATAGTCAGGTAGATGCCCTGGTCGAGGCTCACCAACCCGGTCACTACCATGGTGATGGCGATGGAGGTCATCACCGACGACGACTGGATGATGGCGGTGAGCAGGGCGCCGATGACCACCAGCAGGATCGGGTTCCCGATGCTGGCCAGCATGGTCTTCACCTCGGGCAGCGCGGCGAAGTCCTCCATGGCCGACGACATCATGCTCAGGCCCACGAACAACATGCCGAAGCCGGTGAGGATGCCGCCCGTCTGTTTCCATTTGTCGCGCTTGGCGAACAGCGAGATGAAGGCGCCGATGCCGGCGAAAGCCGCGAAGATGAGCGTGGTGGAGATGCTGTTGCGCCCGAACATGCCCAAGGCGACGAGCTGGGCCGTCACCGTGGTGCCGATGTTGGAACCGTAGATGATGGTGGCCGCCTGCGTGAGACTCATGATGCCCACGTTCACGAAGCCGATCACCATCACGGTGACCGCGCCGCTGCTCTGGATGGCCGCCGTGCCCGCCAGGCCGATGCCGACGCCCACCCACTTGTTGTCGCCGGTCTTCGCAAACAGACGCCGCAGCTTCCGGCTGCCCGCCGACTCCAGGTTGTTGCTCATCATCTGGCAGGCCACTAAAAACACGCCGATGCCCGCCGTGAGGGTCAGGATCGCGATCAAAATGCTCGTTAGGTTCATCGTTGTCGGGTAATGGGTTAAAGGGTTAGTCGGTTAATGGGTTAGTCGGTTAATGGGTTAGTCGGTTAATGGGTTAGTAGCTTTAGTTGAAGTAAAAAACGGTGCAGGCGGGTATGGGCTTGCACCGTTTCTTATAAAATCAATCTCGGTTTGCATGTCGCCGAGCGGGTTCTGCATACGGGAAACATGGAGGGACAGACAACCGCAACTGCCTGTCGTACAGGTCGCAGACGGTTCACCTCCATGCTGTTTTGAAGGCCTTTGAAAAATTCTTCGGCAATTTAACATACGGCGGCAAAAATACACTTTTTTTGTTTCCCGTCCCAGGGCTTGCGCATCAACTTGCTAACAGCCAACAGCCCAAAGTTCAAAGTTCAAAGAGCCAACAGCCAACAGCCAAGAGCTAAAGTTCAAGGTTCAACCTCCTAATCTCCTAATCTCCTAATCTCCTAATCTCCTAATCTCCTAATCTCCTAATCTCCTAATCTCCTAATCTCCTAATCTCCTAATCTCCTA
>JAFXPL010000141.1 GCA_017527945.1 Bacteroidales bacterium
ACCTGGCAACCGCTATCGATCAGCGCACCGATGGCGGCCGCATCCACGGCCACCCAGTCCACGGAACAGAGCCGCGCACCTGTCACCACCTGCGTCGCCACCGGCTACAGTGGTGGGGACGGTGGCCGCCGACACCAGGCGACACCCCGGCAACCGCTATCGATCAGCGCACCGATGGCGGCCGCATCCACGGCCACCCAGTCCACGGAACAGAGCCGCGCACCTGTCACCGGCTACAAAAAAACACAATAAACGATTGACAATTTAGCCCAAAATGACTTTTTCAGTCTTTTTGATAGTTGAGATTTGTTTTTTTTATCTTTCCTACTGCACTATTAACCACCTACGCCGTCATTTGGCTACGATGGTGGCCGCCGACACCAGGCAGCCACCTGGCAACCGCTATCGAGCGGACACGCCGTGTTCACAGTCTCCGTGGTGGCTCCTGTCTGTCACCGTGGCGGCTCTCATATTTGCGTCTAAAAGAGTAAGGGCGCGCGCCCGACGGGGTAGGGCGTGAGGCGGGTGACTTCATACAAGAAGTATCGGCGCGTTATGCGCGCCGAGCTTAAAAATGTGATATACATCAAGTTATGAGACGATAAAATAACAATGAAGAAAAAACTGAATAAAGATGAAGGAAAATAAAAGAGAGGGAATGAAAAGGAAATGAGCAAAGCAGAGATGAACGTTTGGAAGAAAAAAATAGACTTCCCAAACCTCGAGAAAGGTAATTGCTATTTTTGCCGAAGTCTTTAAGGTGTAAGACAAACAAAAAAGGAATATGAAACAGGGCTATATATCATTAACTGAAATTGTAAAGATTTATGGGCTGACAAAACAACAAAACGAGAGGGTGAGGAAAAACGCCAAGAACTGGGGATGTGAAGAGGTGAAAATTGGAAGGAATATATATTACAATGTGAATGACGTGTATTTGATCATAAATGGGTTGAAGAAAATAGATCCGCACAAAAAACATGTAAGAACACCTGAATACACCGACTTATCGTATTGCGCTGCCATGATGGGCAAAACGAATCATAATTTTTACCAGCTGGCGACCAATCATGGAGTAAGAACAAGATTCGTGAAGATTAACGGCTGTTGGAAAGTGCGAACGACAGAGGCCTACGAGATAATGAAAAAAATAGACACGCCCATTTCGATAATGAAGAGCAAAAAATAAGAATTCAACACGAAGAATAGATAAAAGTACAGAAAACAATAGAATAAAAATCAAAAACTAAAAAAATGGCAGAATTAACCGAAAAAGAGAAAAAAGAAATGGGATTCCCATTTAAGGAATTCCCCACGAAGAGCAACAAGGAAACATGGGCGGAATGGGAAAGACGCTGTAAGAGGATGGGGTTCGATACCAATGAAATATGCGCGGCAACACCTACTGACGCATTGGTGGCCATGTATCGCGATGAGAAGGTAAGAAACCTTTCGGACATTATGCGAGGATACGACCCAGAAATATTGGAAGAAATCAAACCGAGTAACGAAATAGCTCCCTATGACTGGGGGGAGCATTACAAAAAAATGTACGAGGGGTATGAAGAAGAATACCCTGAAATTTTCAAATAAGACATGGTAAAAAGAAAGAAAAAAGGATACGAAAAACAGAAACGTATCCTAAAACCACCTTAGGCTTTAAGAAAGATAGAGTGGATTAAAACATAATAAATTAAAACATAATAAATTAAAATAAATCAGAACGGTTAGAGACCCAAACAGAGTCAACGTAATCGTGATGAGTGAATCATCTTGTTTTTTTAGTGAGTTTGCTAGAAATGCGGCTTTAAGCCGCATTTCTATTTTAGATAGCGGGGAAAGGCAAAGTGGACGGGCGGCAGTGGTCGGATCCGGAAAGCCAAAACAAGGCAAGGCGGGAAAAGGCAAAGTGGACGGGCGGCAGTGGCCGGACCCGGAACGTCAAACAAGGCGAGTCAGGGAAAGGCAAAGTGGACGGGCGGCAGTGGCCGAAATATGGATGCCAAGACAAAGCCAAAGAACGGAAAGGCAAAGAGGACGGGTAGTAGTGGCCGGAATAAGAAAGCCAGGACAAAGCAAATGGGCGAAAAGGCAAAGTGGACGGGTAGCAGTGGCCAGAATAAGAATAACAGGACAAAGTGAAGCGGATAAAAGGCAAAGTGGACGGGGAAAGGTGGTGGGATGAAACCGATGGTTAATAAAGTCGAAATCCCGGAAATAATATCAACATTGCCCATAAAAAGCGCATGATATTTGCAGATGTTTAGTATAAGATTGATAGTTATATGGTTAGAAAAACGGTTACTATCCCTGAGGGGACACAGAAGCGGCAGAAATGCCGCTTTTTTTGTGTCTTCCGTCCTGCCTTTTCGACTCCGGCCGACGTGCCGGCCAAACAAAAAAAGTGTATCTTTGCGCCGCTTTTTAAAAAGAAATAAGATGAAAAAGAGTTCGCTGATTTTTGCTTTCTGCCTGATGGCCGTCGCATTGTTCGCCCAGGCTCCCATGTCATTGCATGTCTCCCTGCTGAACAACCATTTCCAGCATGTGAAACTGACCGGCGCGTACGGCAGCTCGCTGACCAGCTACGCCTCCGCCGACATTAAGAATGACCAGTTCTCCATGAACCTCTCGCTCCCCAACGACATCTACCGACTCGACTTCGGCAACGGTTCCACTATGCTGCTGGTCGTTACCCCTGGCGAAAAGGTCGATATGACCCTCGATGCCGAAAACCTCCAGCAAATCGTCTCGGTGACCGGCTCCCCGTCTTTGGCCGCCGTCAAGGAGATGGCTTACCTCGCCCTACACAAGAAGTCTGTCCTCGACAGCATCAACGACGCCCTGCAGGATGACAAAGGCAAGGTCTATTGGGGCGACTTCGCCCAGAAGTTCAACCTCTATCGCCAAACCAATGACGATGTCGATAACTATATCCTGAACTCTTTTGACACGATGGACACCCTATACAATATATTATATAGGTCGGTGTCGAATGGCAAAGTGAAAGGGAACGCGGTGGCGGACTGCGCGGATGCGGCCAACCGCATGATGAAGAAGTTCGGCGTCCATTACAACCCGTTTGAGAATTACCAGGAAAACGTCTCCCGCTACTATGACTTTTCCGCTTCCCGCATGGCCGGAGCGCAGGATTTCTACCGTGTTTTTGACCAGTACCAGTCCAACCTGCAGAAAAGGCACCAGATTGCGAAGAACTCCCTCGGCTCCATTATGCCGAAGGTGAAGGAACTCCTGGCCGAAAAGGACAGCCTCTCCTACAACAACTTGTGGGACAAGAAAAGCAACCAGACGAAATGGGTGAACCGCGTGGCGGCGGAGCTTTATCCGATGTTGCAAGGCGTGGTGAGCCAGAAGGCCGCTTACGAGAACCTGATGAAGAGCGACAAGCAGAATGCCGATTTGTTGGTCTCCCAATCCCAGGAGAAGGTGAGTCAGGTGGTCTCCAAATACCAGAAAGCCTTCAACGAGATCGATGCCTCGCTCACGGGTCGGCTGAAGGATGAAATCCGGATGCACAAGGACGACATCGGCGTGCTCATGTTCCTTGACATCTTCCCGCGCGAACAGAACGCCGCACTGCATAACGAGGTGATCACGGCCTTGCACGGCAAGTTTCCCGATCATCTGATTGTGAAGGACCGCTGGAACTACATGAACTCACCCGCATCGAAGGTGGCCATCGGTGCTATCGCCCCGGACCTGGAATTTCCGGACCCCAACGGCAAGATGCGCAAGCTCTCCGATCTGCGCGGCAAAGTGGTGCTGCTCGACTTCTGGGCCTCATGGTGCGGACCGTGCCGCCGCGAGAACCCCAATGTGACCAACAACTATAGCAAATACCACGACAAGGGCTTCGAGGTGTTCAGCGTCTCGTTGGACAGCGACGCCGCCTCCTGGAAACGCGCCATCGAGGCCGACAAATTAGTGTGGCCCAACCACGTGAGCGACCTCAAGAAGTGGCAGTCGCAAGCCGCCGCCATCTACGGCGTGCGCTCCATCCCATCGACCTTCCTGCTCGACAAGGAGGGCCGCATCGTCAAGCGCGACCTCCGCGGCGCCGACCTGGAGAATGCGGTTCGGCAGCTGGTGGGAGATTAAGGAGATTAGAAGTTTAGGAGATTAGAAGTTTAGGAGATTAGAAGTTTAGGAGATTAGGAGTTTAGGAGTTTAGAACTTTGAACTTTGAACTAAGATTTTGACTTTATAAAAAATATTTTTCCCGTGGTGCCCATTGTCCTATAAATTTTATACTTTTGCACCCGGATTTTAAACCCAAAAAATACACCAAACTTAAAATAATAAATAGTATGGATCTTCAAAAATTAATCAAACAAACTGAAGAAAAGAACCCTGGCCAACCTTTGTACAATCAGGCCGTTAGAGAGGTCCTCGAAACCATCTGCGATTTCGTGAACGAACATCCCAAATACGATCAGTACAAGATCGTTGAGCGCTTGCTCGAACCCGAAAGAATCATCAAATTCAAGGTCACTTGGGTTGATGACAAGGGCGAAATCCAAGTCAACAGAGGCTACCGTGTTCAGCACAACATGGCTATCGGACCGTACAAGGGCGGCTTGCGTTTCCACCCGACCGTTACGGAAGACACCATGAAGTTCCTTGCTTTCGAGCAGACTTTCAAGAACTCCCTGACCACTCTGCCCATGGGCGGCGGCAAGGGCGGCTCTGACTTCGATCCTAAGGGCAAATCCGAAGGCGAAGTGATGCGCTTCTGCCAGTCCTTCATGACTGAGCTGCAGAAATATATCGGACCCGACACCGACGTTCCTGCTGGTGACATCGGCGTTGGCGGCCGCGAAATCGGCTTCATGTATGGCCAATACAAGAGACTCCGCGGCGAGCACGTCGGCGTGCTTACGGGCAAGGGCCTCGAATGGGGTGGCTCTCTGATCCGTCCTGAGGCTACCGGTTACGGTGCCGTCTATTTCTTGGAAGGCATGCTGGCAGCCAAGAAGGACACCATCAAGGGCAAACGCTGCATCATCTCCGGTTTCGGTAACGTGGCTTGGGGTACCGCCCTCAAACTCGCCGAGCTGGGTGCCAACCTGGTTGCCATCTCTGGTCCTGACGGCTACATCCTCGATGAGGAAGGCATCAACACTCCTGAGAAGATCGAATACATGAACCAGCTGAACGCCACCCGTAACAACGTGGTTGCTCCTTTCGCTGAGAAATTCGCTTCTGCCAAGTTCTTCCCTGGCAAGAAGGTTTGGGAAGTTCCTTGCGAAATCGCTATGACCTGCGCTATCCAAAACGAGCTGAATGGCGACGACGCCAAGGCTCTGATCGGTCACAACGTGAAGTATGTGGTCGAGGTTTCCAACATGGGCTGCACCGCCGAGGCTGTCGCCGAGCTGCAAAAGGCTGGCATCTCCTTCGCTCCTGGCAAGGCTGCCAATGCCGGTGGCGTTGCTACCTCCGGTCTGGAAATGAGCCAGAACGCTCAACACCTCTCTTGGAAGAGCGAGCGCGTTGATGAGGAACTGCACCACATCATGAACAGCATTCACGAGAACTGCGTGAAGTACGGTACCGAGGCCAACGGCTACATCAACTATGTGAAGGGCGCCAACATCGCCGGCTTCATCAAAGTTGCTGACGCCATGATCGCTCAAGGCATCGCTTACTAATAGCAAGTTAGTTTGCATAAAAAAAAGCACCCGCAAGGGTGCTTTTTTTGTATCTTTGCCGCAAATTTCCTGTTATGGCTGAAAGTGCTAAAAACGAGCCGGTGAAGATGCCCGGCAAATATGAGTTGATTGCAGACCTCGCGAAGTTCTTCCCGGTGGAGAACGCCTCTACGGTGGTCGGGGTGGGGGATGACGCATCGGTTGTGGAACCCGACGGAAACCAAATGGTTACATCGTCAAAAGTGTATGTTGAGAACGTCCACTTCGATCTCACCTACTTCCCGCTTCGGCACCTTGGCTACAAGTTAGCCACCATCGCCTTCGCGGATGTGCTGGCCATGAATGCCACACCGTCGCAGCTGCTCGTCAACATCGCCGTCTCCGACCGCTTCGACCTGAAAATGGTCAACGAAATCCTCAGCGGGGTGGGGGCGTGTTGCGAGACGGTGCACGCCGACCTCGCCGGCCTCGACCTCACCACCTCGCCGCGCGAGCTGGTCGTCTCCATGACGGCCGTCGGCGAGTGCGAACCCGCCCGCTTGTGCACGCGTAAGGGCGCTGCCGAGAACGAATTGGTCTGCGTGTCCGGTGATTTCGCGGCGGCCTATACCGGCCTTCTCCTGCTCGAACGCGAGAAGAAGGTCTTCGAGAAAAACCCCGGCGCGCAGCCCGACTTCACAGGAAAGGACTATCTCCTGCGCCGCGAGCTCAAGCCCGAGCCCCGCATAGACATCATCGAAGGCTTGCGCCGCGAGGACATCCTGCCCACGGCCATGACCAACGTCAGCGACGGCCTCGCCGCCGCCGTCATGCAGATCTGCCGCGCCTCAAACAAGGGGTGTGTTTTATTTGAAGAAAAACTTCCGATGACCGAGCTTACATTTGTGACTCTCAAGGATTTGGATATAGTGCATACGGTGGCTGCGCTCAACGGTGGCGACGACTACGAGCTGATGTTCACCATCCAGCAGGCCGACTTCGAGAAAATCAAGAAGGTGGAGAACGTCTCCATCATCGGCTACATCAAGGAGGAATCCGCCGGCTACAACCTCATCACCGGCGACAACGTGCAAGTGCCGCTCCATGCACAAGGGTTTAGGAATTAGGAATAACATGCCCGACATAAAACATATTCCTTAAAAGCCCTGAAAGGGCGTCCTATGTCAGCCCAGGGTGAGCGCAGCGAGCCCTGCGAACGAAAAATGAATTGCAATGAAATCGCAATGAATGGTAATGATGAACGACAATAAACCGAATAGACAACAATGAACAGCATACGACAATTCCAGATCGGCAACGTGTCCATCGGCGGAGATGCCCCGGTGGTGGTGCAGTCGATGGCCAACACCGACACCGCCGACGTGCAGGCGTCTGTGGCGCAGTGCAAACGGATGATCGACGCAGGGGCGCAGATGGTGCGCCTCACCGTCCCTTCGTTGAAAGAGGTGGAACCGTTGCAAAAGATCAAGGCGCAACTGTCTGCGGATGGCTATGGGAGTGTTCCGCTCATTGCCGACGTGCACTTCAACCCGAAGGTGGCGGAGGCGGTGGCCCCGTTCATGGACAAGGTGCGGGTGAATCCCGGCAACTTCACCGACAAGCGCAACTTCTCGCAGTTGGACCTTTCGGAAAGCGAGTATGCCGCGCAAGTGGAGCGCATGGCCTTGAGGGCCAAGCCGTTGTTGGAAATCTGCAAGCAACACGGCACCGCGCTGCGCATCGGCATCAATCATGGCTCCCTGTGCGACCGCATCGTCTGCCGCTACGGCAACACCCCGGAGGCCATGGTGCAGTCGGCCCTCGAATGGGTGGACATCTGCGAGCGCCACGACTTTCACAAGCTGGTCTTCTCCATGAAGTCGAGCAATGTGCTGACAATGATGACGGCTACGAAAATGCTCAACGACAGCATGTTGAAGCGTGGGCTTTCCTATCCCTTGCATCTCGGGGTCACCGAGGCCGGCAACGACAAAGAGGGCAGGGTGAAGTCGGCAGCGGGCATCGGTGCCTTGTTGTTGATGGGCATCGGCGACACGGTCCGTGTCTCCCTCACCGAGCCGCCGGAAAACGAGTCCCCGTTTGCGCATACGCTCATACAGGCAATTGAAAACCTTGATGTTACGAATCTTAATATCCAAAATGGAACCCTGATTTACTGCGATGACGAGTTGGACGAAACCCGTTGGATGTGCCGGGCGGCGGCGGTGGCCGGCTATGCCCATTTCACGCGCGGTTTACGCGATGTGAAGTTGCGCAATCCACATTTTGCCCCGAATCAACTTGCTGAGTTGGAGGCTCTTGTCATGCAGGCCTGCCGTATCAAGATCCTGAACACGGAATTCGTGGCCTGCCCGTCGTGCGGGCGCACGCAGTACGACATCCAGTCGGTTTTCGCAGCTGTGAAGCAGCGTTTCTCCGGCCGCCCGAACCTCAAGATCGGGGTGATGGGCTGCATCGTGAACGGACCCGGCGAGATGGCCGATGCCGACTACGGTATTGTGGGTGCCTCTCACGGCTTGGTCTGCGTCTATGAGGGCAAGAGGCGGGTTTCGGAGCCGATGCTGCCCGATGCGGCCATGAATGTGCTGGAACAATATATCAACAAAAAACTTCCTTAAGCAGTCCCGGAGGGACAACACGCACGTAGTGCAATTAACCCCGCACAAGCGAAGCGCAGTGTGGGAACATTCAAAAGTCAAAAGTCACAAGTAAATGTCAACATACATCCTCGGAATAGAATCCTCATGCGACGACACGTCGGCGGCGGTGATCGAGAACAACGTCATTCTGTCGAACGTGATTGCCAGCCAGAAAATCCACGCGGAATACGGCGGCGTGGTGCCGGAGCTCGCCTCGCGGGCGCACCAGCAGAACATCATCCCGGTGATAGACACAGCGTTGAAGCGCGCCGGTGTCGCCAAGGAGCAGCTGTCGGCCATTGCGTTCACCAACGGTCCGGGCTTGCTGGGCTCGCTCTTGGTGGGCAACTCCTTCGCCAAGGCGATGGCCTACACGCTGCAGATCCCGCTCGTGCAGGTCAACCACCTGCAGGCGCATGTCCTGGCGCACTTCCTTGACAAGCCTGGCCAGGAGAAACCGAAACCGCGCTTCCCGTTCCTCTGCCTCACCGTGTCGGGCGGGCACACGCTGCTGCTGAAGGTGAACGACTACTTCGACATGGAGAAGCTCGGCGGCACCATCGACGACGCGGCGGGTGAGGCCTTCGACAAGGCCGCCAAGATCCTCGGACTGCCGTACCCCGGCGGACCGGTCATCGACAAATATGCCAAGGAGGGCGACCCGAAGCGGTTCCAGTTCGCCATCGCGCACATCCCCGGCCTCGACTACAGCTTCAGCGGGCTCAAGACCTCGTTCCTCTACTTTGTGCGCGACAACCTCAAGGAGAACCCAAACTTCATTGAAGAAAACCTTCCCGACTTGTGCGCATCCATGCAGTATGCCATTGTCAAGTCGCTGACCGACAAGGTGAAGAAGGCCTTCAAAGAGTGCGACTGCCAAGATTTGGTGCTGGCGGGCGGCGTTTCGGCCAACTCCGGTCTGCGCGATGCCATGAGTGACCTGGCGCGCCGCTATCATCGCAACATCTTTTTGCCGCCCTTGGACCTCACCACCGACAATGCCGCGATGGTTGCGGTGTGCGGGTATTTCAAGTACCAGAAGGGCGAGTTCGTGGGGTATGATGTGGCGCCGTACAGTAGTTAGGGTAGTGAGTTTAGTGAGTTTAGTATGTTTAGTAAGTTTAGTGGTTTAATGTTACATCCGAATACTATTCTTTTCGATTTTTTGAAGGAACTGATTCCCAACAACAACCGGGAGTGGTTCAAGGCGCATCGCGAGATGTACGATGCGGCGTGGGCACAGTTTAACGTATTGGTTGACAATGTGATATCCGCTATCGGCGCGTTTGACGACACTGTGGCAGGGCTGACGGCGAAGGAGTGCACCTACCGCATCTACCGCGATATTCGTTTCTCACCCGACAAGACCCCGTACAAGGGGCATTTGGGGGCCTATATCAACCAATACGGCAAGAAGGCCTACTGGGGCGGCTACTACATCCAGATCGAGCCGGAGCAGGTGATGCTGGCCTCGGGCGTGTGGTGGCTTCCTACGAAGGAGATGCACGCGCTGCGACTGGCTATTGCAGAGCAAATATCTGATTATGAGCAGATTGTAGAGAATCCCGCATTCAAGAAGGTGGTGAAGCAGATCGGTCAGGACCACTACAAGCGGCTGCCGAACGGGTTGCCGAAGGATACCCCGCACCCCGAGTACTTGATGTGCAAGGACTACGCCATGTCGTGCATGTTGAAACCTGGGGAAATCTGCCGTGATGACTACGCGCAGCGGATTGCGGGCGTTTTCAAGGTGATGAAGCCCCTCAACGACTTCCTCAGCGAGAACATCCTCATCAACATGGAGGAGTTGGAGACGATGAAGAGTGTGGTGAAGTTTGTATAGTTGCCCGACAGAAGAAAACGAAGTGATTTCTCCAATAAAGACGAAAAGATGCTTGAACACGAATTGTACGAGATAGAACGATGCGACGGCAGCGGTTTCACCCTCAGATTGTTGCCAGAAAGCGCGATTTACGTGGGGCATTTTCCCGGCAATCCCGTCACGCCGGGAGTCTGCCAGGTGGGCATTGTGCAGGAGTTGCTGCAACGTTTGCGTGGCGTTCTTCTGACATTGCGGGAGGTGAAAAACCTTAAGTTTGTCGATGTGTTGCGCCCGGAACCGGATGTCTTTCCGACTGTTTTGTTCGACCAGGTTATTGAAAATGGTAATCTTCTGTCGGTCAAGGGGTTGATTGGGGTAGGGGAGCGGGTTCTCACGAAATTCTCACTTGTTTTCGGAAAAGAGTCATGAGCACGGAACTGCAAGAATATTTCGATCGGGAGCGCGTGTGCGTCATCGTGCCGACCTACAATAACGAGGGCACCATTGCCGACGTGCTCCGGCGTGTTCGCGCCTACACCCGCAACATCATCGTGGTGAATGACGGCAGTACGCCCGAGACCATGGCGGCTCTCCGCTCAATGGGTTCGGAAATGCCTGATATTGTGGATTATACGCCGAATCGGGGAAAAGGTTACGCTTTGATACAGGGCTTCCGGCGGGCACTTGAGCGCGGCTACCGTTACGCCGTCACCCTCGATTCCGACGGGCAGCACTATCCGGAGGACATACCCGTCATCATGGACTGTCACAATGGGAATCCGGACGCACTTGTGGTGGGAGCACGCAATCTCACCGCTGATAATATGCCTTCCAAGAACACCTTTGCGAACAAGTTCTCTAACTTTTGGTTCCGTCTGCAGACGGGCATTCCGTTGGAGGACACGCAGAGCGGCTATCGTCTTTATCCGTTGGAGCAAATCAATTTGCGTTGGCCGATCACTCCACGCTACGAGGCCGAGTTAGAGCTTTTGGTCTTCTCCGCCTGGCGCGGCGTGCCGGTGGTCTCGGTGCCGGTGCGCGTCTATTACCCGCCGGCAGAGGAGCGGGTGAGCCATTTCCGCCCGTTTCGCGACTTCTTCCGCATCTCTGTGCTGAACTCCGTCCTCACTTTCGGGGCGTTGCTCTACTACCTGCCGGTGAAGATGCTGAGAAAATTGACGTCAAGTCTGAAGAGATAGGCGTTATTGGCCCGTTGCTTTCGTAGTATAATCGCAGCACGCGAGTGCCGCTGTGCGACTCCGTTGTCTTTGGCAGGAGTATTTCAGACAGCGTTACACCCGCTTCAGACCCGTTTATTTCCGTTTCAGCCCCATTCCGCATTGCCACCTGCCGGAACAATCCTACTTTCGCGGCCTGAAAAAAGAAGACAACGGAAAAATGAAAAAAGTGAATGTGACCATTTGGATGGCGGTTCTGCTTTGGGCGATTCCCCTCGCGCAGGCGCAGCAGACCTTGAGTTTAGAAGACTGCCGCCGGCTCGCCGCCGAATCCAACAATCGGTTGAAAATTGCCGAGGAGAAAGTGGAGGAGACGGACGCCCTGAAGGGAGCGGCCATCGCGAATTTTTTCCCGAAAATCACGGTGAACGGGACATACAACTGGAACCAGAAGAGCATCGCCCTGCTCAGCGACGAGCAGCAGCATTCCATCAACACCATGGGCACCACGATGATGGAGTCCTACAACACTTCGGTTGAGGATTTTGCGGAAAGGCTCTCGCAGGTCGATCCGCGAATTGGGCAGGCGCTGTTGGATGCCTACGGCTCCGTGAGCCCCGAGGCGATGCTGAACGACATGGGACATCAAATCACCGATGCCTTCAATATTGATATGACCCACGTCTTTGCTGGGGCGGTCACGGTATCGGAGCCCGTCTATATGGGCGGTAAAGTCCGCGCCCTCTATCAGCTCTCCAAACTGTCGAACGAGGCGGCCAAGCTCCAGGTTGACAAGCAGAAGGAGGAACTGATGATTCAGGTCGATGAGGCCTACTGGCGGGTGGTTTCCCTGCAGCACAAGTGGGAACTGGCGCGGCAGTATTGCGCCCTGCTCGACACGCTGAGCCACAACGTGGATATCATGCTGGAGGAAGGGGTGGCCACGCCGAGCGACGCGACCAAGGTCAGGGTGAAGCTGAACGAGGCACAGATGAGCCTCACCAAAGCGGAAAACGGTCTGGCCCTCTCGAAAATGGCCCTCTACCAGCTTTGCGGTCTCGATTTGCGCGGCGATTACCGCGTTGCGGAGGACAACACTGTGCGGCAGTTCTTGCCCGAAGCTTCGCTCGACATGCAGCAGGTGTGGGACAATCGCACGGAAATCAAGCTGTTGGAGCTTGGCGACCAACTGGCCCGCACCAACGTGCGCATCGCTACCTCCGGGCTGCTGCCGAATGTGGCCGTCAGTGGCTCCTATCTCGTGAGCAATCCCAACCTCCTCAACGGCTACCAGAACAAGTTCGGCGGCATGTTCACCGCCGGGGTGGTCGTCAACATCCCCATCTGCCACGTCAACGACATCTACGCGGTGAAGGCTGCCAGGCACCGTCGCAACCAGGTGCAATACGAGCTGGAAGAGGCGAAAGGCATGATTGAGCTGCAGGTGAACAAGCTGAACTACGAGTTGGAGGTGGCCAACAAGAAATTAGCGCAGGCACAGAGCAACCTGGAAAACGCCGAGGAGAATCTGCGGCTGGCCGACGAGTCGTTTGAGGCGGGCGTGATCAGCAGTAGCGACCTGATGGCCGCCCAGACCGCCTGGCTCAGTGCCAAGTCGGAGGTGGTAGATGCGGAAATCGAAACGCGGATGGACTATCTTTACCTCCAGCAGGCGTTGGGCAGATAAAACATGTGGAAATATAGATTTTTTGATAGTAAATAATTAATTGTCAATAAAATATGGAAACAACAAAACGAGATTTATGGATAGGGATCGGGGTGGTAATCGCTGTGGTGGCCATCGTCGCCCTGATTGGAATCATCGCCCTGCGCCCGGAGCCGGAACTACTGACGGGTGAGGTGGAAGCCAACGAATACCGGGTCTCCAACAAGGTGCCGGGTCGCGTGGACACGTTTTACGTGCATGAGTCCCAGCGCGTGAAAGCCGGCGACACCTTGGTCTATATCAGCAGTCCCGAGGTGGATGCGAAGTTGACGCAGGCCAAGGCGGCGCGTGCGGCGGCCAGCGCCCAAAGCAGCAAGGCCGCCAACGGTGCGCGCCAGCAGCAGATTGCCTCCGCGTATGAGATGTGGCAGAAGGCGAAGGCCGGTGTCGATATTGCCAAGAAGTCCTACGACCGCGTGCAGGCGTTGTACGACAAGAGTGTGGTTTCGGCGCAGAAGCGCGACGAGGCCGAGGCGCAGTATAAGGCTGCCGTGGCCACCGCCAACGCCGCGAAGGAGCAGTACGAGATGGCTCGCGAGGGGGCGCAGAACGAAGACAAAATGGCCGCCAACGCCCTGGTTATGCAGGCTTCCGGCGCAGTCTCCGAAGTGGAGGCCTACATCCACGATCGCTTCCTCGTGGCTCCGTGCGACGGCGAGGTGGCGGAAATCTACCCCAAACGTTCCGAACTCGTGGGCACCGGCTCGCCCGTGATGTCCATCCTCGACATGAGCGATGTCTGGTTCACCTTCAGCGTGCGCGAGGACCTGCTCCAAGGCCTGTCCGTCGGACAAGAAGTGGAGGTGCGGATTCCGGCGTTGGGAGACCAGACCTACAAGGCGAAGGTCACCACGGTAAGGGCCATGGCCTCCTATGCCACCTGGCGCGCCACCAAGACCAACGGACAGTACGACGTCAAGAGCTTTGATGTCAAGATGGTGCCTGTGGGCGAGATTCCCGGCCTGCGACCCGGCATGACCGTCATCCTGCAGCAACGCTAACCGTAAAACCGTCGCATCATGTTGAAGAGAATCGTGAACTCGCTCGGCCGGGAGCTGCGGATGTTGCGTCAGCGTCCGCGTTACCTGATCCTGCTGACTGCCGGAATCTTGTTCAGCTACGTCTTCTTCCTGACGTTCATGCACGAAGGTCAGCCGGAGAACCTGCCTATCGCGGTGGTTGATCACGACGGCAGCTACCTGTCGCGGCGGCTCTGCCACGAACTGAACGCCACGCAGGGAGTCGATGTCGTGGCCGTCTATGACACGCACCGCGAGGCCCGCGAGGCGATGCAGCGGCAGGAAATCTTCGCCTTCATCGAAATTCCCGCAGGCACCTATTCGGCGATGCTCGACTTCAAGGCCCCGCACCTCGCCCTCTACAGCAACAACGCCTACCTGCTGTCGGGAACGCTGAGCTACAAGACCCTCAGCACCATCGGGAAACTGGCTTCCGCCGCCGTGCAGCGCGAGGTGCTGCGGAAAAAGGGCATGTCTGAAACACAGATTATGGGTATGCTGCAGCCCGTGGAAATCGACGCGCACCTCATCAGCAACCCGTGGGGCAGCTATCTTCCCTACGTCCTCACCACCATGCTGCCCGGCATTATCGGCGTAATGATCCTTCTTTTTACTATCTATATAATAACCAATGAGCTGAAATACAATACTTACAGTGTTTGGTTAGAGACGGCCAACGGTGACATGCTCAGTGCCCTGCTCGGAAAACTGTTGCCCTACACCTTCTGGTTCACCCTGTTGGGCATCGTGGGAAACATCGTGATGTTCGGGTTCTGCCATTTTGTGTGCCGGGGGAGTTTCCTCGCCCTGTCGGTCACGCTGCTGCTGTTCATCCTCGCCATGCAGGCCATGGGCGTGTTCATTTCGGGGCTTATTCCCAACCAGCACCTCGCCGTCAGTGTGGGCGGCATCTACGGAATGCTCTCCTTCTCGATGGCCGGCTTTTCCTATCCCGTCGATAGTATGCCTCCTGCGCTGCAAGCCCTCAGCTACATCTTTCCGCTGCGGCACCACTATCTCGCCTACGCCAAGATTGCCCTTTTCGGCGGCACATTCACCGACTACTGGCCGCATCTCTGCCTGTTGCTGCTCTTTCTCGTCCCGGGCCTGATGGGAGGGTTGTTGTTGGCCCGGAAGAGTGTCGCGAACAGTTGCCGAACTTCCTTGTAAAACAATACTACACAAAAGATTCTGAGCAAACTCATTCAAACCATATCATCCGGACTGAAGGACATTTTCGAGGTTTTCACCCTGGAGTTGCACCGTATTTTCACGGACGGCGGCGTGATGCTGATTTTCTTTGTGGCCACGCTGCTCTACCCGTTGATTTTCGGAGCCATCTACAAGCACGAGCTCGTGCGCAACCTTCCGGTGGCGGTGGTGGACGACTCCAGAAGCGCGTCGAGCCGGCGGTTCATCCACAAATTGAATGCCACCCCTGAGGTGAACGTCGATTTCCGCTGCAACACCCTCGAAGAGGCCGAGACGCTGATGCGCCAGCGCAAAATCAACGGCATATTCTATTTCCCGAAGGAATACAACGACTTGATTGTCAATGGAGAGCAGGCGAGACTCTGCCTGTTCTGCGACATGAGCAGTTTTCTGTACTACCGCAGCGTGCTCACGGGAGCCAGCAGTGTGATGCTCGACGAGATGCGCCACATCCAGTTGGAGCGATACGCCATGGCCGGCACGACGGGCGCGGATGCGGAGGAGATGATTGCGGCCATCCCCTACGATGACGTGAAACTCTTCTCGCCGGCGGGTGGCTTCACCAGCTTTCTCGTGCCGGCGCTGCTCGCGTTGGTCATCCACCAGACGCTGTTCCTCGGCATCTGCATTCTGGCGGGCACCATCCGCGAAGAGGGGCAGACGGTGAACGTCATTCCGGAGCGTTTGCGCAACCGTAGCGTCTATCGGGTTGTGTTAGGCCGCGCTCTCGCCTACATTATGATCTACATCCCGCTGATTGCCATCGACTTAGTGCTGCTGCCGCGAGTGTTCGGATTGCCCCACATCGGCCGTCTTGGCGATCTCTGCCTGTTCCTCTTGCCCTTCATGTTGGCCACCGTCGCTTTCAGCATGACCGTGGGCATGTTCATCCGCGAGCGCGACACGGTGGTGCTCACCTGCATCTTCTTCAGCGTGGTTTTGTTGTTCCTGACGGGTGTGGTGTGGCCCCGCTCCAACATGCCCGCCTTTTGGCGCTACTTCTCCTATCTGTTCCCTTCCACCCATGGTATCCAGGGCTTTGTCCGCATCAATTCGATGGGCGCACAGCTCAAGCAGGTGCAGTTCGAGTACCTTATGCTCTGGATCCAGGCAGGGGTCTATTTCCTGCTGTCGTGCCTATTCTATCGGCTGTTCTTCCTCCATGAACGACTGAAGCAGGAGGGCTGGTCGATAAAGCTATACAGAAAAAAGGTATCTTTGCCGCCTCAAAAAAACTGCGTGGCTACGGATATCTGGCATGTGTAAGACGAAAAAAGTACGTAATAATCATCAAAAAACAGTTTAAAAAAGCAGAAAATGAAAATTCTATTTGTAATAGACGCCTACTTTACCAACAACAACGGGACAAGCATTTCCGCGCAGCGTTTCGCGGACGAACTCCGCAAGCGCGGCCATGAAGTGCGCATTCTGACCACTTGCAAGGAAGTGAAGGAGAACATCTACGGGCTTCCGGAACTGAAAGTCCCCTTTTTCCAGGGGCTGATTTCGAAACACGGCTTCCAGTTCGCCAAATGGAAGCGGAAGACCATCGCCGAGGCGGTGCAATGGGCGGACATTGTCCATTGCTACATGCCGTTTGTGATGGAGGCGAAAGCGAAAAAAATCGCCGACAAGATGGGGAAGCCCTCCACGGCCGCCTTCCACATTCAGCCCGAAAACATCACCTCCAGTATCGGTATGGGGAACATCGCCTGGGTCAATAACGCCATTTTCAGACTGTTCCGCAACACCACCTACAACCATTACGGCCATGTGCACACCCCGTCGCAATTCATGGCCGGCGAAATAGAAAAGCGCGGCTACACGGCCAAAATCCATCCTATCTCCAACGGCATCCAGTCGGATTTCACTTGGACGAAAACGCCCCGGAGCCCGGAATATGCTGACAAAATCCTCATCATGATGGTGGGGCGTTTGGCCGGTGAAAAGCGGCAGGACATTATCATCAATGCCCTGCAATATTCCAAATACGGTGACAAAATCCAACTCGTGTTCGCTGGAAAAGGGCCTAAATACAAGCAATATTATAAGCTGGGTCAAAAGCTCAAAAACCCGCCGGTTTTCACGTATCTCTCCAAAGCGGAACTCCTCAACCTGTTGGGGCAGTGTGACTTGTATGTCCACGCCTCCGACATGGAATCAGAGGCCATCTCATGCATCGAGGCCTTCGCCACGGGGCTCGTGCCCGTCATATCCGACAGCAGACTTTCGGCCACGAAGCAGTTCGCCCTCGACAACCGGAGCCTTTTCAAGGCTGGTGACCCCAAGGACTTGGCCCGTGCCATCGACTATTGGCTCGACAACCCCGAGGAGAAGCAGCGAATGGAGAAACTTTACGCCGAATCGGCAAAGAAATACTCCATCGACAATTCCATCGACCAATTTGAAGCGATGCTGAGAGAGGCAATCGACGATTTCGAGAAAACGAAACGGGGCTGAGGGGTCAACACACATAGATTTCCGAGTTTTATGCTGAACAGAGAACGTTTGAGGTCAGTCGTCACAATGACACCCGCTATTTTGAAGCGCAAGAGCCTCGAAACGCTGAAGCCGCTGCGGATGTTCACGCCTTTTACGGTGCGGAACGCGCTCTACATGTCTATTCCGACCGGCATCTTGTTGACAGTCATTATGTTGTTAGGAAAGCTGAACACGCAGACCTGGACAGTGGCCCCTGACTTCCACTTCGTGCTGACGCTTTCGCTGAACTGCGCTCTGTTCTTCCTGTTGTTCCTCTATGTTTTCAGCATCATCAAGAGCGGCATGAGCGTGGCATGGCGCTTCGCATTGGCTACCATAGGAGCACTGGTCATTGCCGCCTCCTTCTCCCTGCTCTCCAACTGGGTGAAAAACCAGATGTATGAAGGGCAGCTGCTGGAGCATTTTGGCGACAATGTGCTGAAAGACAGCCTGATTGCCGTCATCACCATCCTGATTACAGTGCTGATCTACTTGCTCAGTCGGCGTCACCAGACGGAAGTGGAAAACGAGCGTCTGCAGGCTGAGAACCTGTTGATTCGCTGTGAAACGCTTGAGAACCAGCTGGATCCGCATTTTCTGTTCAATTCACTGAACACGCTGAGCGGCCTGATCGGGACCGACGACGAGAAGGCGCAGGCCTATCTGATGCAGTTAGCCTCCACATACCGCTATATCATCCAGCAGAACAAGCTGGTTCCGCTGGCAGATGAACTCGCTTTCGCCAACGCCTATCTCTACATGATGAACATCCGTTACGGCGAAAACCTCACGGTCGTCCGCCATTTCGACGATGTGCAAAGCGGCTATTACGTGGTGCCCATCAGTGTACAGCTGTTGTTGGAGAACGCCATCAAGCACAATGTGGTCAGCAACCGGCATCCGCTCACCATCACGGTGGAGGCAACCGACCATAACAGTCTGTGCGTCAGTAATGTTGTTTGTCCAAAAGAGGAGGATTCGACTTCGGAGGGCATCGGTCTTTCCAACATGGACAAGCGCTACGAGTTGATTGCCGGCGAGCATATCTCGGTGAGCAACGACGGGAAGGTGTTTTCCGTGGAGATTCCCCTCATTCCCGCTCAGAAAGCGGAAGCCATCCTTGCTAAGCTTGGAGAGGAGATGGGGTGAGTATCAGGTTTCAAGGTTCAAAGTTCAAAGTTCAAGGTTCAAAACTCAATTCACCATTCACTAATGAAAAAAGTTGTAATCATCGAGGACGAGGCCATTGCGGCGCAGCGGCTCACCCATTTGCTTGGCGAGGTGTTGCCGGAGAACACAGTGGAGCAGGTTTTGCAGTCGGTGGAGGAGACGGTGGAGTGGTTCACCGCACACCCGTTCCCCGACTTGGTGTTTATGGACATCCACCTGGCCGACGGCAACGCATTCCGCATTTTCGACAAAGTAGCCTTCCCATGCCCAATCATTTTCACCACGGCCTATGACCAATATGCGCTACAGGCCTTCAAGGTGAACAGCATTGACTACCTGCTCAAGCCCATTGGCAAGGAAGATTTGCAGCGGGCGTTGGACAAATGGACTTCCTTGTCGGGGAGTGGGAACGAAATGTTTGACCATCAGCAGTTTGACAATCTTGTCAAATTGTTCAGTCAGCAGTCGCAGCGGTATCCGTCCTACTTCCTCATCCCCGTCAAGGACAAGTTAGTGCCCTTGGCGGTCAATGAGATAGCTTGTTTCTACTTGGAGGACAAGGTGTCGCGGGCGTTGACCTATTCGGGCAAGACTGTTGTGGTTGGGAAACCGTTGGACGTGATTGCCGAACAGTTGGATCCGGGGCTGTTTTTCCGCGCCAATCGTCAGTTCGTGGTGGCGCACAAGGCCATCGAAGGGATCACGGTGTGGTTCGGAGGAAAGCTTCGTCTCACGCTGTCGGTGCCCGTTCCGGAGGATATTACCATCAGCAAATCGCGGGTCCCGGAGTTCAGGGAGTGGTACACGTACCAATAATTTTGTATTTTTGCCGTGCAAATTGTTGATTGCTATGGAAAGAAGAAAACACAAGTTCGTTGTTGCCATTGATTCCTTCAAAGGTTGCCTGACCTCTCGGGAGGCAAATGGTGCGGCTGCGGAGGGTATCATGGATGTTCATCCTGACGCGGAGGTCGTGCAAATCCCTGTCAGCGATGGCGGTGAGGGCTTTATGGAGGCCTTCCGTTCGGCTATCGGTGGCGACCTTCAGGAACTGAAGGTGAACGACCCGCTGATGCGGCCTGTCACGGCCCGTTACCTGCTGAAGGAGAAGATTGCGGTGATTGAGGTCGCGCAAGCTTGCGGACTGCCTTTGCTTTTGAAAGAGGAGCGTAATCCATTGTCTGCCACCAGCTATGGGGTGGGCGAGTTGATTGCGGATGCTGTGCGCAAGGGCGCGGAGCACGTCATCGTGGGGCTTGGCGGCAGTGCCACCAGCGATGCCGGCATCGGGATGCTTCGCGCACTGGAGGATGAGTTCGCGAGGAATGGCGAATGGGATGACATCACGGAGTTGAGGAGTGTCCGCTTCACCATGGCTTCCGATGTGCGGAACCCGCTTTGCGGCGAAAATGGAGCGGCCACTGTGTTTGGGCCGCAGAAAGGCGCGGACGCGGAGGCAGTGCGGGTTTTGGACGAACGGGCGAGGCGGTTCGCAGAGGAGTCGGCCCGGCATTTTGGCTACGACCGCTCGGAGCAGGAAGGTGCTGGCGCCGCCGGCGGACTTGGCTACGCCTTTTTGCAATATCTGAATGCCGACTGCCGGCCGGGCATCCAGTTGCTGCTCGAAACCATCCATTTTGATGAGCTCGTCAATGATGCTGACATGGTTGTCACTGGGGAAGGATCCGCTGACAGGCAGACACTCATGGGTAAGCTGCCGGTAGGTGTTTTGGATCAGTCCGGCAATGTCCCCGTCTGCTTGGTGGCGGGTCGGATCAGCGATCGCGAGCAGCTGCTCCAAGCCGGATTCGCCTTTGTAGAGTGCATCAATCCTCCCGGCCTTGCATTGGAAGAGGCACTCCGCAAGGAAGTGGCCGTGCGGAACATCCGCGAAACGGTCATGCGGGTTATAGAAGTTGAAAAAATGGTGAGATAAAATGCAAAGATAGTAGTCAAATAAAAGATACGATTTCCTTTGTGTCTAATCCGGTCATTTTCGCGATGGCTGCGGGGTCGAGGCCGGCCGCGTAGAGGTTTCGGACAAGGCTGCGCCGTTCTTCTTCACGCCCTTGTTGCAGGCCTTTTTGCAGCCCTTCATCGTGTCCTTTTTGCAGCCCTTGTTCCAAACCTTGCTGCAACCCTTGTTCCAAACCTTGCTGCAACCCTTCTTCACGCCCTTGTTGCAAACCTTGTTGCAGCCCTTCCTCGCGTCCTTGCTTCAGGCCTTTCTCCAGTCCCCGTTCCTCGCCTATTTTCTCCCCCTCGTCCCGTCCGATGCCCTTCCAGGTGGCCTCCACGCTGACGCCGTCCCAGTATCTGTCGTAAAGGTACTCCTCCGCTTTGTTGTAGTTGATGACCTCCAGCAGTTTGACGGCCTTGGCGATGTCGGGGTCGGCGAGGAGTTCCGGCGCGGGTGTCCTC
>JAFXPL010000142.1 GCA_017527945.1 Bacteroidales bacterium
TCGTCGTTCCCTCCACTACATCCAAGAGCGGCGTGAGTATCCACGATGCTATCGATTCAAAGCGCATTATGAGCTTCGTAGTCATTGCACTCATGCCTGCTCTACTCTTCGGCATGTACAACATTGGCTACCAAAATTATGAAGCAGCCGGAGCCAGTGCATCGTGTTGGACAATGTTCCTCTTATTGTGGCGGAGGAAGAAAGAAACCGTGTGGAAGACAACCTGCTTGTCGGCACACTGACACCGTTTCTGTACTTGCCGAGAACCGTTCCGACTATCTTGTATTGAGTTGGGTGCTGCGTCCGGGCTTCTTTGTCTCCAACACACTTACCAGCATACTGCCCCACACCGCTTATCTTGACAACACATTGCTGGCCGCATCACGCGGACTTCCTATCGGAACAGTGACAGCAGTCGGAACAATCACCCGCAACGTCCTTGAAAACGATACGGTCTATGACCTCCAAGGTCGCAGAGTCACCGCTCCTGTTCATGGCATTTTCATCATCAACGGCAGGAAAGTCTTTGTAAAGTAATTAGGTTTTAACAGTCAAATGGAGACCCGAAGATTTCAGGTCTCCATTTGACTGTTAAACCGTAAATTACCCTTGTCCCTAAAAGAACAGGTAGATTCTTGCAGCGACAGGACACGTCGTCTATGCTGTTATCTCAGCAATTAGTTGACGTTTCCGCTCGTTTACCATCTCATTCCAAAGGCAAGAGACTTGTACTTTGGTGACGGAGATGCGATCCTTGTAGCGTTCATAGAACTCAATACCTTGACCTTCAAAAAGTTGGTGACAGCAATAACGGCCTATTATTTCCTCCCAGTCCCAAAGGTCTGCATATTTATCCAACAACTCAAATGTTAAGTTCACGCCGCGATTTCCTGATAATTTATGCCAATTCCACTTGTCCTTGAAGGTTTCGATGATGTTCTCCGTAATCGCATCTTCATCTATGTTCTCAGAGAGTTTGTCCCAGTTGATGCGTTTCTTGAACTTCTGAATCATGGGGACAGTCCAACGGATGTACGCGTTTCCTGAAATCTCATTCCAATCCACTTTGTCCTGACACTTCTCTAACATGGTCTCAGACCAGTTAAAGCGACTCGACAACTCTTTCCATGCCTCCTCTGTCATAATCTTCTGCATGAATTCGTTGCTTAATGTTTTTGTTGCCATAATGTAAATAATTAAAGGGTTAATAATGTTTCTTGATGCAAAGAAAACAACACCCTCTGCCAGTTCGTGGCAGAGGGTGGAGGAAAAGTGATGATTATGAAGAAATTTGCGATGGGCTTAAGCACAACCTTTTGACAAAGAGTGCAGGAAAAGGCATCTTCCCTTTTCCCGCTTCCACATAAAAGGGCTTTTCTCTCAGCAGTATCAATCCAAGCATACGTGTATCCGCATTAACTTGTGCGTGGTGGCTTTCTAATTTGTTACCAAAGTTAGTCCCAACTTATCTATCAGAACTGATACTGAAGTATTTTTGGCCTTCATCGTTTCCAATAGAACTTCATCATTTGATAGGATTTTATCGTTTGGATCTTTGTACTTTTCTGGCAATAACTGATAAATAAACCTTTTTGTAATCACGATACGCCTGTTATTGTAATCACCTGGGTTTCTTTCATTGAGGTCTTTGAATGCTTTGCTATAACGAACCTTTGAAGAGAGTTTTTCCTCCCAATCAGCAAACTCCTTTATCGCCATATAACAACCCATGGAAGTGAGTCTCTGAATGAGAACATAGATATAGACAAAATCAGAGGCTATTAAAGGCACTCCTTTTTCCACCTCATGCCTCGGACTGATCTCATCAAATTTGGTATATCTGTTTGTGCTTAACTCGTGGAGAACGCCATATAGCAAATCACTTGCCTCTGCATCATCAACCTTTTTTCCTGCAAGTTGCATGACATACAAATAACCTTTGGGCGTAAGTTTGCGTCGATCAGGATGAAAGTCCACATGGTCATAGGCCAGCCTACAACAAAGGTTATGATAACTATGGTCAACCGACAGTTCATCTATATGAGCCATGATATAACTTGTCGGGAAATATCTGATGACAGGCAAATAACAATCTTTTTCATGGTATTTCTCAAAGACCTCTTTTACTTTGGGTAGGAAGGCATCATCCCAGTACTCAACAGACTGTTTATATGCCCATGCCCTATCCGTCTTTCCTGATGACAGGAAGGCAAGGATTATTTTCTTTTGAACATTCCAATCTAAACCGCAGAAACGCCGTTGAATTTCCTGACGAGCCTTTACAACCTTTCCTTTCTTCCTTATCAAGTACCACTTCACAATGGTGGCAATCGGTGTCTTATTCTGTTTATTTAGTACAGGGTATGGCATAACACGAAGTTTTTTCAAGACTATTTATAAAATATCCCTTAACAAAGTTTCCTTCTATAGAGGTTATCTCCCCCGGCATCATAACCATACGATAGTACTGAATTGTTTTTTAATGCAGACTCTCCTTATAACAGTCATCGGAACAGAAATTGGAAGTGCTCCACGTTCTTTAAGACTACGCCTGTGCCGCGTGCCACACAAAGCAATGGTTCATCAGCCACCTTAAATTGAATTTGAATCTTGTCGGTAAACCGTTTGTCAAGACCGCGAAGCAAGGCTCCGCCACCGGTAAGGTAAATTCCGTTTTTCATAATGTCTGCATACAACTCTGGGGGAGTGTTCTCCAAAACATTGAGCATAGCACTCTCTATCTTTGAAATGCTCTTTTCAAGGCAACGAGCCACTTCTTGGTAGCACACGGGCACTTTTGCAGGCAGACCTGTCATTTTGTTCGGACCAGATACGATGTAATCCTTCGGTGCATCAGAAGCAAGGTTGGTGAGTGCGCTACCCACGTTTATCTTGATGCGTTCAGCCATACGCTCGCTGATTTCCACGAAGTGCTGGCGGCTCATATACTCTTTGATGTCGGCTGTAAAGTCATCACCAGCCATCTTGATGCTGTAGTTGCTTACGATACCGCCCAACGAAATTACGGCGATTTCTGTAGTGCCACCGCCGATGTCCACAATCATGTTCCCTTCGGGCGCTTCCACATCTATCCCGATTCCGATAGCTGCAGCCATTGGTTCGAATAGCAGGAACACGTCACGTCCGCCTACATGGTCAGCACTATCGCGTATAGCACGTAATTCTATGTCGGTAGATCCGCTCGGTACGCCAATGACTGTACGCAGATTTGGCGTAAAGAAGTGCTTGCTCTCGTGTGCCATCTTGATGAAGCCTCGCATCATCTGTTCACAGGCGTAAAAGTCAGCAATTACACCGTCTTTAAGCGGACGCACAACGTTGATATTGGGGTTCTCCTTTTCGTACATCAGTTTGGCAGACTTGCCTACGCTTATCATCTTTTTTGTGTGGACGTCCAATGCGACTACCGATGGCTCGTTCACGACGATTTCACCGTCACGGGTAATGATAACCGTGTTGGCTGTACCTAAGTCCATCGCCAGTTCTTGTGTGAAAGAGAATAAGTTGGAGAACAGACGGGTGTTCTTCAGCCGCTCAAACTTCTCAAGGTGTTTAATTATGTCGAATTTCATAACCAATGGTATCTTTTATGTGTTTGTCTCTTACTTCGAACTCTGGGCTCGCAGATTATTCTAAAACTGCTGCAAAAGTATCGCGGGCTTATGCCGTTTCGTTGCATAAGCCCGCGAGAATCTAATTTTCTAACTATTATTTTCCCAAAGGAAAATCAGGATAAAGTTTCAGAAAATCTTTGTAAGCGTCTTTCAAGTCGTTGTAAACACTCTCATGAGTACGGTGACGCAGCCCAGGATGGTAAGAATGAACAACAAGAACCTTATTAGTAGGGGAATAATACATCCAGCCTTTATTGTTAACGTCTTCCAAATCTGTAAGAATTTTTTCTTTTATCAGTCCAAGAATTATTCCGTGTGGCTCACAGCAGAATAAGATGTTAGCGCCATAAAGCGAAATTTGCTCAACAATTTCATCAGCATAATTCCGTACATATTTCTTGAGGGTAGGATCATCTATACTGCTACCTCCAAGCTGTTTCTTAACATTGATTCTTACCAAAGGTGTTTCGTTAATTAGGTATTCCCTGTTTTTGTTGAAATCACTGGCTTCTTCGAATGATTTTACTTTCCAATCTCCATCTTTCATCTCAGGCTTGAGCATACAGTAAACCCAACGTAAATAGTTTGAATAGAATCTTTTATAATTTACATTTCCATTCTTGTCAAAACCAGTTTCATGTCTTTTGTCAAGGTCGTCAATATTTTCTTTTGTGAGCATAATGAGACGTAGCTGAGCTTTTTCCCAAAGTGAATATTCTCCACCTACCTCTCTATCCCAATCATCATTGATTGCGCCACGCCGCATCATTCCATCTTTAATTATTTCATAATTTTCAGTTTCTAGAATTTTCGACTTCTTTTCCCATTCCTCGAAAAGTTTTTCCTCTAAGTCGTGATAGTCTTTCATAATAAAATTGGTTTTAAGATTTTACATTTGGGAGAACTATGTTACAATATGTGTTCTCCTTTAGTCGTTGTGCCTGCAAATATACAAACATACTTCCATGTTGGCCAAATTCAGAAAGAAAAGGTGTCGGATGGTTTGGGGTTTATGCGGAGGAAATGCGGGGATGTTCGGGTGGGTGGAAAGGAGTGGTTTTAGGGGGTGTTTGGAAATGTCCGATAAGTCGTTTAAAAACTCCTTATGTTTTGGGTGAAAACATAGGGAACTTTACCTAAAAACATCAGGAACTTTGAGTGAAAACATTTGGAACTTTTAAGCAAAACATCGGATGTTTTTAAACAGAAAGTTATATTCCTGTAAATGAAGCGTTTACAAAATCAGACTGAGGCTCGGTTTGTATAGTCTGCGGATTGGAGACTTTTATCGGGCAGGTTCCTGACGGGGGAAGGATGATGCCAGGACAATCAGAGCTTAAACACGGCGGGCATAGAAGTCTTTCAATGCTTTCAGCCGCCGTTTCCATAAGGCGATGCCGAACCCTTTGGGGTAAGGGGTTAAAAATCCTTTTGATTCCTCGCCGGTTAAACAGGCGGTCAGTTGCTGCGCGTTTGCGATGCGGTGAGTCCGGATGATGCTTGTAACGCTCTTGTTTGTCATAATGGTTTGGATATTGGCTATAAGAGAAGGTCTAAAACTTTTACCGGGCAGCAAACTTATTTATACCACCCGCACATAAGAAACCGCGCATCAAAAGAGCTGCGCGGCTCCTTCTTTCGGGGTGGATGTTACAGGATTTTGCTTCTGAGCAATGTGCCTCCGTGTTCGGATTTCTCCACATAGACGTATTGCAAGTCGCCGTCTTCGTTTGTGGTGCAGTAGGCTTTGGACAGCCCCTCCTTATCAACGAGGAAGTTCTGGTCCATCTTTCCGTTGCTGCGTTCCAACCGATAGGCATCGTTGATACACTGTCGCACCATCGGGTTGTCTATCCTGCAATCATCGCCAAGCGGTGCGCCGAAGACGTACTTGGCGTATCGGTCAAGTTGGGACGTGGAGAACGTGTCGAAGGCTTTCGCGATGGAGAAGGCGTAGAAGCCGTATGCCGCCAACTGACGGTATTCCTCCACGGCGTCTCCGACCGATGTGTTGGACGCTTCCGTCTTATAGCGGATGGGATTTCCTTTGCCGTCAAGCACCTCAATAAGGTCTTTGCTGAGGAATTTGAAGGTATAGGGTGCCCCTTCGGTCTCCATCGCTTCGACAGGTTCGCTGCTTTCCTCGCTGCCGCTTTCATAGACGGAAGATGCACTTGTGTCATCCCTTTCCTTTTTGTCGTCCGAGAGGTTGGCTACCGCCCCTATGATGCCCAGAAGCACAAGTCCGCCCACAACGCCGAGGATGATCTTTTTAGTCTTGTCGTTTGAATCTTCCGACGGATAAGGCATTTGGGGTGTTTCCTGCTGATATGCCTGGCCGGACACCGGAGAAACGGGGTTGCCCGTGGCGTCATACATGGGAGTCAGCGGTGCATCGGAGGCTTGTCCCGCGACGTTCACGTTGATGTTGTTCCCTCCGCCATACATATTCTTATACATGAGGTTGCTCATGTTTACCATGTTGTCGAGGTTAAGCAGGTCGATAATCGTCCCGATGCCGCAGAGTCCGCCTGTGCAGAAATAGAGGATACCCATGCCTATGTGGCCGAGATAGAAACGGTGGAGGCCTCCGAGACCTACGAAACCGAGCAGGCAGAGGATGAGTGCTGTTGTTTTGTTTTTCATTGTTTTGAAGTTTTTTAGGTGTTGATTGATGTGGATTTGTTCGCTTTTTGTCGTGATTTTGGGGCAAAAGTATTGCGGGCTTGTGCCGAATTGCAGCATAAGATTCCTGTTTTTTGAAAAAAAATGTCGCCTTATGCCATGATATGACATCGGAAATCACGACATTTGTCCCATAAAGCCCAAATCGGTCATCAGACCGATAACGTTTGGGGTTCTTGTTTGAACTGTATATTCATGCCATAACAATAGTTGTTCTGACATAAATTCTATTGACCGGTTTGGGTTAAAAAGTCTTATGAACATCCTACATCTTTCGGACACACATGGCAGGCACGGGCAGTTGGCAAAAATGCCTGATGCGGATGTAGTCGTACATTCCGGCGATTTCACTTGGGCAGGCAGTGAGCAGGAAGTGGTAGAGTTTATGGAATGGTTCTGCGGATTACCGTACCGGCATAAGGTGCTTGTGGCGGGAAATCATGATGACTGCCTGCACGACGCGGTACTTGAAGGGTTGCCAGACGGTACACATTATTTATATAATACAGGTGTCACGCTTGAGGGGATGCGCTTCTTTGGTGTGCCGATATTTATGCTTGACGAGATGGAAGGCCGATACGACAGGATGCTTGCGGACATACCCGCCGACACCGATATACTGATTACGCACCAGCCGCCAATCGGAATCCTTGACGAGAGTCATGGCAGACATTACGGCAGTAAGGTGCTTCGGGAGCGTTTGCAGGTTGTGAAGCCCCGGCTCCACCTGTTCGGACATATCCACGATGCCTGGGGAAAGGTGCAAAGTGGCGGTACGTTGTTTGCCAATTCCTCGGTGCTGAATGAGCGTTATGAACTGACGCACCTGCCGCAAATGTTTAGTATAGGGACAGATGCTGTAGGGCAAGGGCAAAGTTGAGAACTAAGAGTTCCCTACCTTGGCTTTCAGTCTGACACTATCGCGCATCATCTTTGAACATGCCACAGTAAGCCCCTAATTGAGGTATAAGGGCATCCGCCTGCAAGTAGTGCAAAAGACATACTCCTTCGCGGGCGGGACGCCCGCGCTCCCAGGGCTTTGCGGATGGAGATATAAGACAGTACCGCCCTCTTATATGAAACAAGCCATTGCACACGTAAATTGCGAGGAATAAGCCCTTAGACATTTAAGAGAAATTTTCCAAACGTCTGCATCGAAATGGCACAAGGTGTCCGTATCTTTGCAGCAACAAAAGACACACAGATATGGAACTGGTAAACAAATATGCCTGGCTGCTGGTGACGATACACCAAGCAGAACGCATCACTTTTGAGGAGATTAACCAAAAATGGCAGGAGGATTGGGAAGAGAACAAACCGCTACCGCTGCGCACGTTCCATAACTGGAAAGAGGCGGTACAACGTATGTTTAACCTCAACATCGACTGTGACCGGCGCACCAACGAATACTACATCAGCACACCAAAGGCACTTGAACGCGACGGGCTGCGGCGCTGGCTGCTCGAAACCCTGTCACTTGTGGCCCTGTTGCGCGAAAACTCCACGCTGTCCCCACGCATCCTGTTGGAAGAAGTGCCCTCGGCACAGCAGCACCTGTCGGAAATCATCGCGGCGATGAAAGCGAACCGCCGCCTGCAAGTGGGTTACCGCAGTTTCCAGCATACGGAGGTTTACAGTTTCGAGGTAGAGCCTTATTGTATCAAATGTTTCAAACAACGGTGGTACATGTTGGCACGCAGTGTGGCCGAAGACCGCCTGCGTGTCTATGCCCTTGACCGCATCTGCGATCTGGAGGTACTGAAGGGCGAGAAGTTCAGCCTGCCCAAATCGTTCTCGGCTGCGGACTATTTCGCGGAATACTTCGGCATTATCCCCGCCGAAGATGTGGAGTTGGAGCAGGTGGTGCTAAAAGTTTCCGCCACCCAGAGCCAATACCTGCGCACGCTGCCCCTGCACGCTTCGCAGGAAGAGACGGAGAGCGGGGACGAAGAATCCTGCCTGTTCACCTATCATCTGCGCCCCACTTACGACTTCTCCCAGCAAATCCTTTCGCTCGGCAGCGAAGCGGAGGTGCTGAAGCCCCAATGGTTGCGCGAGGAGATTGCGGAAGAAGTGCGCACGATGTGGGCAATGTATAAAGAAAAAAACTAACTTTGCGCAGTTAAACCCAAATCGGTCATTAGACCGATGATGTTAAGGTTTATTGTTTTGATCTGTCTATTCATGCCATAACAACATCTGTTTTGATGCCTTGTCGTTCATTTCCTCTCACCGTAGCCCGCTACGCCTTCGAGAAAGTGAATGCCAACCTCCACAAAACGACTATTATTCTAACATAAATTCTATTGACCGATTTAGGTTAAACCAACAAGAACACGATGAAAACGTACAAGAAATTGCTGATGACAGCACTGGCCGCGTGCCTGTCCATGTCCCTGTATGCACAGATAGAAGAGTTTAAATTCTCCGACCACATTATGGGTTTCTCGGAGGTGGAAAAGGAATGGCGCGACCAAAATTTCTTTACCATCACGTCCTCGGAAAAGCCGGACATCAAGGAATGTTTCCTGAGTTTCGCCCTGGCCTATCCCAATGACCTGACCGGAAGGATGGTAGCCTGCATGATGGGTTACGATATGCCCGGCTTCGTGGCAGACTATGTTCTCGACATGGATAGGGGCTACATTGCCGGCCAAATGCTGACGGAACTGGATGGAAGTGTGCAGATGTGCCTGTGGCGCACGGCGGACGGCGGCACAATGGTGGCCGTGGCTTTACAAGGAGATGAGTACAAAGGCGACTGGAACACCGGATTTCCTGACAACGAAGAAGACGAAAGAACGGTGAACGTGAACGACCTGATGTTTTTCAAGATCAACAAGGGCGAAGCCATTTGGCGACCGATAACGCCCAAAACGATGTGCGGCGAGGAAATAAACTTCCCTGACTACCGCATCCAACTGCCGCGCAAAGGCCAGCACATACGCCTGACACACAAGACCGACCATGCGAAGGACTACCAGTTGCAATGGGACGGCAACAGGTTTTCCTTGGCAAAAGGATAGCCCCACATCCGCCGATTATGACCGACTTTGCCGCAATAGACTTTGAGACCGCCAACAACGAGCGCAGCAGCGTATGCGCAGTCGGCGTGGTGGTTGTACGGAAAGGGGAACTGGCTGACAGGTTCTATTCACTGATAAAACCCGAACCGGAGCACTACAACAAATGGAACACGCTGATTCATGGTCTGACACTGGAAGACACGGCGTGCGCACCGTTGTTTCCCGAAGTGTGGGCACAAGTGATGCCACTTATTGAAGGGTTGCCCCTTGTGGCGCACAATAAAGTATTCGACGAAGCGTGCCTGAAAGCCGTGATGCGCTGCTATCAGATGGATTATCCCCGCTACAAAATCCACTGCACTTGCCAAGCTTCGCGCCGAAAGTTCCCGCAAGCCGAGAACCATCGTCTTGACACTGTGGCCGCACTATGCGGTTACGACCTCCAAAACCACCATCATGCCCTGGCCGATGCCGAGGCTTGTGCCTGGATAGCACGCCGGATCCTTTAGCGGAAATTCCTTTTAAATTATTATAAGGGAGTTCAAGAGTTAAACTGTCAAAGCCCTAAAAGCCCATAGCCCAGTGCAACGCGCTGGGTAGGGATACCGCATGGAAACACGCCCGAGCGTAGCTCTTTGTCTTCCTCCTTTATGGGGAAACGAAAAGGGGCTGGGCAAAAGCATTCTGTGTAAATAGATTATTCCAACAAGGCTTTTGCGCTTACAGCGCGAATCTTCCAATACTCATCACACCCAAGGTGTTACCTTGGGCTATGAGAGGTAAGGCTTACAGCCTAAACCAAAAGCTAAGACCGAACATCAATTCCAAAAAGAGTAAGCCTTTATACACAAAACTTTCCAAAACATTGTTTGGATATTGGCTATAAGAGAAGGTCTAAAAACTTTTACCGGACCCAATAACTCCCATACTACTTTCCCGCCTCTTTTCATTTATTTCTTGCGCAGTTCCCAAAAAGCGACGGCTGCGGCGGCTCCCACATTCAGGGAATCCACTCCGTGGGCCATAGGGATGCGCACCACGTAGTCAGACGTTCCGATGGTGGACTGGGGAAGTCCGTCACCCTCCGTGCCGAGGATTACAGCCAAACATTCCTCAGCGGCAAGCGACGGATCGCCGAGAGGCACAGCATTTGATGCGAGTGCCATCGCCGCACTCCGGAAACCTATCGCCTTTAGTTCGGCAGCAGGACTGTCCGTTTGCAGCCATGTCCAAGGCACAAGAAAGACACTTCCCATAGAAACACGCACAGAACGGCGGTTCAAAGGGTCGCAGGTGTCGGGTGTGAGGAGCACCGCATCTATGCCCAAAGCCGCCGCACTCCGAAAGATGCTGCCGATGTTTGTGGTGTCGGTAACGCTTTGCAGGACGGCAATGCGCGAAGCCTTTGCACAAACCTCTGCGACAGTGGGAGGAACAGGACGCTTCATGGCACACAAAACACCGCGAGTCAGCATGTACCTCGTCAGACCGGCCAGCAATTCGCGTGCACCGGTATAAACAGGGATGTCGGGACAACGGGCGATGATATCGGCTGCGTCACCCGCAATGTGCCGATGTTCGCAAAGCAAAGATACAGGCTCCATACCCGCATCAAAGAAGGCATGGTTTCCGAAGCACTTGTCTCACATATTGATGACATTGCCTCGTTTGCGGCCCTAATCGGTGCGGAAGTTCCCCTCGGAGCTGCCTATGACAGCCGCAACAACATCGAGACTTGGCTGGGAGAAAACACGAAGAACCGCGACTTCGTAGTGGAAATGGCCCAATCACGTGCCTTATCTTACCGCATCAAAAACTGGAAATATCTCGAACCTTCCAATGGCGGTGCCACACAAGGATAAACTGGCATTGAAACAGGTTACAAGAGCACTCCGCAACTTTACAACATCCGTACCTCCAAGTATGAGAGTAACGATGTCTATAGTTCGCAGCCTGCTATGGCACGCCGCCTATCCACACAACCCGAAACAGGATGGACACTGACCACAAGCGGTTATATGGGTTGTCTCTTCGCCGTAGTGAGCGGTACTTCCCAACTCAACCAGGGCGAAACCTCGCATAACTGGGAAATACTCAACTGGGGAAACGGCACAAACACCAGCGACATCGGTTACAAATATGCCGCCGTCTTTGCCGAAGCCGAAATACCCTCCGAAACATAGACGGGCATCTCCACGCCTGAACTGCCACGCGAAGGATTGGAGATACGCAACGGAAAGTTTGTACTTTCGGGAAGCGGACGTGCCGTAGAAGTATTCTCCATAAACGGGCGACGGGTGGTTGCCACCTCACTTAACCGTTTGCACGGTATTTATATTGTCCGTGACGGAAGCCATACTTATAAGGTCTATTTCTAAATATCCAGACAACATTATCCATCACATCAGTCCGCAAGATCCGACACCTCTTGCGGACTGATTTTTTTTGCGAATGTTTTACAACGACATTCCAGATGCAACGCTTCGAACTGCAAGGAAACAGCACCTGTTCACCGCAGGCCTCCCTACCCTATCATCGTTGCCAAACTCCGTAAACCCATTCCAAGAAGCATAAACCCTTTTATTATTGACAACGGAATGGCCATAATGTCTATAAAAACCCCGGCGACGCATTATATCACAATTCGGATGCAAAAAAGAGAGTTTCGGCATAAGATGACAGGAACTTCGGGGATGATGCAAACGGGTTACAGATAAAGGGGTGCAAAAGAAAAAAATAAGGCGGCAAGGAAAAAACAGGTTAATCAGCACGTTCCGTTACTGAAAAAACCTTAATTTTGCGCGGAAAACAACAAAATAACACATGGAACATACTTATAAACTCAAAAAAGGACTGGACGTGCGGCTTACCGGCGAGGCCGAACAGCAAGTGACGCAGGCTACCGCATCTGCACTTTATGCCGTGCGCCCCACAGACTTCTATGGTTTGGTGCCCAAACCCATCGTGAAGCCTGGCGACAAGGTTAGAGCCGGCGATACACTTTTTGTGGACAAAGCCACGGAGCGAATTCGTGTGGTGAGCCCCGTGAGTGGCACTGTCAAGGAAATCGTGCGCGGAGCAAGGCGTAAGATTATGGCTATCACCATTGAGCCATCGGCTTCACAAGTATTTGCCGAATTCAAGAAGCCCGACATTAACGCTACTCAGCGAAA
>JAFXPL010000143.1 GCA_017527945.1 Bacteroidales bacterium
CAACTATGCGGCTGACGATGCGCACTGGGTCGCTCTCGGGGATGTTCTCGCCCAAATCCGAAGGAAAAAGCACTGTCTGCCCTTGAGGATACGATTTAAATTGTATTTTTGCCATCTCTTTAGTTATGGTGCAAAGATACAAAAATCTTTGACACGGCAAAGCCCTAACCTGCCAATGTTAGGGCTTTTTTGCAAAAAAAAGAGGGCGCGCCACTTTTGACACACCCTCGTCAAATCACAAATCACTGATTTCAAATCACTAATCAAAGAATCCCAGCCCGCTGATGGCACTCAACATCTGGTCCACATAGTCCCAAGTTGTGGGCGACCATTTGAAGCCCATACGGTAAAGGACCTGCGTGGTGTAAGCGTTGACCACCGGGATGCTGGAAGCTTTCATGCCGTGAGCCACGTCCTTGTAGGCAAGCAGGCTGGAAAGCGTTTTGGCCTTCTGCGGATCGTTGCCCGCTCTTTCCATCGCCGCGTCATACTCCTCGTCCTCAACGAGACGGATGTCCGTGCCGAGGTTGTTGAGACCGCCGAGCACATCGCCAAGGAAGAGCGCGTGGTTGTTGTAGGTGTGGAACACGCAGCATTCCTTGGGCGTGGTGCTGAGCAGGATGATTGCCTGCGCGACCTCATCGATGGGCGAGAACTCCACCCGGTTCTCGTAGATGGAATAAGGACAGCAGCCCAGCATATTATAGACCTTGATACGGCCCATGAAGGCGTTCGTGGAGAAGTTGATCTGGAATTCACCGTCTTTGGCACGCGCCGCCAGATTACCGACACGGATGACCTTAGCCGACAGTCCGTTCTCCGCAATGGCCTGCAGGACGACCCGTTCCGCCATGAATTTGGAGTGTACGTACTGGTTGCCGAGATACTGTCCGTCGTAGAGACGCTGCTCACTGAAGACATGGTCGGGAGAGACGCTGTTGTTGACGTTGACACCGCCGGTGCTGTACGTGGAGATGTGCACCAACCGCGCTCCGGTCTTGAGGCAGAAATCGACGCAGCGCTGCGCACCGCCGATGTTCACGTCTTCGATCTCCGTGCCTTTGCTGAAGTGCTTCACCACCGCCGCGCAGTTGAAGACCGTGTCGATTTTCGCTTCGACAAGTTCGACGAGGTCGTTGGTGACGTCGCCGAGCACGATTCTCAGACGATTGCCGAACAGCTCGTCGTAAGTATTCTCGAAGTAGTAGAACAGCAGGGTCTTGAGACGATGTTCGGCAGCATCCATATCCTTGTCGCGCACTAAGCAGTAGATGTTCGGCACGTCGGAGGCAATCAGTTCCTGCAACACGTGGATGCCGAGGTAACCCGTGGCGCCGGTGAGCAGCACATCGCCCAACGACTGGCGCTCGCCGTTCCGGAAGTTGTCCAGCGTGTTGTTGTCCAGCAGGTTGTTGATGGCGGTGTAGTCGAAGTTGGAGACATCTTCCTCATCCGTGCTGATGGCTGTTGCGCCGGTGAGGAGCGCGGCGAGTTTCCGCGGGGTGTTGTTGGCAAAGACATCGCCGTAGGCCACGTGATACCCAGCCTTGTCGGCTTCGAGGATGACACGGGTGACCATAAGCGAGGTGCCGCCCAAGTCGAAGAAATTGTCGGTGGCGCTGATTTTGTCCATAGCCAAGATTTCGCCGAAGATTCTGCAGAACTGGCGTTCCATCTCGTTGGCCGGTGCCACATACTCGCGGTCGGAGGCTTGCATGACCGGCGCCGGCAGGGCTTTGCGGTTCACCTTCTGGTTCTGGTTCAGCGGGATGGCGTCAATCTGCATGGTGGCCGCCGGAATCATATAGGGCGGCTTCTGCTGGCCGATGAAGGCGTTGAGCTCCTTGACATTGACCTTGCTGTCGCTGACGATATAGGCGGCGATGTACTTGCCACCGTTCTCATAATCAAAGGCTTGCACGGTGACATCCTTGATGCCGGGGAATTGGCGGATAACGGTTTCCACCTCTTTCATCTCGATACGGAAACCGCGAATCTTCACCTGACCGTCTTTGCGCCCCACGAACTGGACGTTGCCGTCGGGGAGGTAGCGGACGATGTCGCCGGTACGGTAAATACGTTCATAACCAGGGGCCTGGCTGAACGGATTCCGGATGTAGGTTTCGGCAGTCTTCTCGGGACGGTTGAGGTAGCCGCGGCTCACCTGGGGACCGCTCACCCACAACTCGCCGGCCGCCCCGATGGGCAGTCTGTTGAACTGCTTGTCCACGATATAGAGTTTCAGGTTGTCCAACGGCTTGCCGATCGGGATGTCCAACTCGTAATCCTTCACCCAGTAGTTGGTGGTGAAGATGGTACACTCCGTGGGACCGTAGCCGTTGAACATCTTGTAGTTCGTCGGTGGATCCAAGGCCGCGAGTTTCTCTCCGCCGACGGCGAAGCAGCGCAGGGAATGGTTCTCCACATTGGTGGCAAACTGGTAGCCTAACTGCGTGGTGATGAAGGAGTGGGTGATGCCCTGCGTGTTGAAGTAGTCGTTCAGGTCGGGCAGGTTCAAGCGGATGTCGTCGCCGATGATATGAACGCAGGCACCGCAGGTCAAGGCCGGGTACATGTCCATCATGCAGGCGTCGAAGCCGTAGCTGGCGTAGGCGGCCACGCGGTCGTTGGCGGTGAGACCGTAATACCGCTGGTACCAATGGCTGAAGGCCACGAGGTTACCGTGTTCGAGCTGGCAGCCCTTAGGCGTGCCTGTAGAACCGGAGGTATAAAGCAGGATGAATAACGTAGAAGGCTGGATGTCAACGGATAGCGGCTTGGCATCAGGGAGTTTTTCGACATCTTTGGTCAGCAGAACTGTACCCTGGTATTCATCCACCACAGGCCTCAGATCCTCATCGGCAATCAGCATCTTGGCGTTGGCGTCTTTCATCATGAAGTTGAGACGCTCGGCGGGATAACTCGGGTCGAGCGGTTGGTAGGCGCAACCGGCTTTCAGCACGCCGAGCGAGGCGATGACCATCCACTCGCAACGCGGGATGAGTACCGACACGACATCCTCTTTTCCAAGACCTTGCGAGGCGATGTAGGCGGCGATACGCTCTGAGATGGCATCCACTTCGCGGTAGGTGTATTGGTGGTCGTGATAGACGACTGCCATGTTGTCAGGCGTTTGCTCTACCTGATGGCGGAACAGCGAAACGATGTTCTGCGTGTTGTCGTACGGCACTTCCGTCTGGTTGAAGCTGTCGAGAACAGCGGTTTGTTCGGCATCCAGCAGGGAAACCTGCAGCAATGCTTTTTCGGGCTGACAGATGAAGGCGTTGACCGCGTTGCTGACCGACTGCGCGAGCCGCTGCATCAAACTTTCGCTGTAACGGCCGTTGTCGTATTCGATGCAGACGCTCGGCGCGCCGTCGTTCTCCTGGATGTAGAACGCGATGCGGAACTTCGGCACGTCCAATTCGAGGGGCTCAATCTCCAGTTTCTGTCCATTGACGATATAGCTGTCGATAACACCCATCTGATAGGCGAACATAATCTCGGCCGACAAATCGTAATCCGCGGCGATTTGCGCGAACGGGTAGTTTTCGTGACGAAGCGTCTCGTCAAAGTTCGCGCTGGTCTCGTTCAGGAACTCCATCACGCTCTGCTCGCCAATCTGGGCGCTCAGGGCCAACGTGTTGACGAACATGCCCACCGTGTTGCGGATGCGCAGATCGGAACGGCCGTTGCTGATGGTCGTGATGCAAATCTGCTCGTTGTTGGTGAAGCGAGCGAGCGAATAGAACACCGCCGCCAAGGTGAGGTGCGCGGGCGAGAGGTTGTGCTGCTTGCAGAAAGTCTCCATCGCCTTAAAATCCAGTTTGCTGGATGCACATCGGGTAAAACCTTGTTCGACAGGATTGGTCAAGTCGGAGGGCACCTCGGTGACGCCTTCCACCTTCCCAAGGCGTTCCTGGAAGAAGGCTTGGGCTTCGGCATGCTTCGGACTCTCCTCGGCCGCCTTCTCGTCGGCGACGAAAGCGGCATAACTGATGGCTTCGGCTTCAATCTCTTGACCGTTCATCAACTCACACAACTGGTTGACAAACAAGTCAAACGAACTTCCATCGAAAATCAAGTGATGGACATCGACCAGAAGATAAACCCGTTCTTCCGTCGTGACGATTTCCATACGGTACAAGGGCCCTTTCTTCAGGTTGAACGGCTTGACGAACTCCACTTTGTATTTCTCCAGCTCCTCTTCGCTTAACTTGCTTTGTGTGATGACCACAGGCTGGTTGGCATCCACGATTTGCACGATGTCGCTGCCTTCGCTGCCGAAATGCACGTGGAACTGCGGATGCGCCTTGACGATGGTCTCGACGGACTTCGCCAACAGTGCGGTATCGGTATCTTTCGGGAAACCTATCAACGATGGGATGTTGTAGATGGTGGAGGTCGGCTGTTTCATGCAGTCCACATAAACGCCCATCTGCGCGTACGAAAGCGGAACATTCGTGGACTCCACACTGTGTTCTTCCGATTCTTGCCGTGACTGCACCGGGGCATTCAGCAGAAGGTTGAGAATCTCATTCTCAATATATTGGATATTGCCCTTCTTGACCAATTCTTTGGAATCCACCGTGACGCCGTACTTCTTGTTGAGTTGCACGGCCAGTTTGATGGCGGAGATGGAGGTGAGACCGACGTATCCGAGGATGGTTGTGACACCGAAATCTTTCGTGCCGACGATGCCGGCCACAATCTCGTGCAGTTCCTCCTCGAGGATGTTCATCGGCACATGGCTTTCCTCCACGGTTTCCGCTTTTTTCTCGGGTTTCGGGAGGGCTTTCTTGTTGACCTTCTGGTTCTGGTTGAGCGGGATCGCCTCAATCTGCATCGTGACGGCCGGCACCATATAGGGCGGTTTCTCGTCCATGATGAAGTTGTTCAGCGCCTCGATGTCAACCGGCTCATCCGCCACGACATACGCGGCGATGAACTTGCCGCCGCCTTCCTCTTCGAAAGCCTGCACGGTGGCGTCTTTGATGCCGGGGAACTCGCGGACGATGCTCTCCACCTCCTTGAGCTCGACGCGGAAGCCACGGATTTTCACCTGGCCGTCCTTGCGCCCCACAAACTCGACGTCGCCTGACGGCAGGTAGCGCACAATGTCGCCGGAGCGATAGACCCGGTCGTATTTCCCCTCGTGGTCAAATGGGTTGGGCAGATAGACCTCAGCGGTCTTTTCCGGGCGGTTGAGGTATCCGCGCGTCACCTGCGGACCCGCCACCCAGAGTTCGCCGGGAGCCCCGATGGGAAGCCGATGTCCCTGTTTGTCAACGATGTAGCATTTCACATTCTGCTGCGCCTTGCCGATGGGGATGTTCTTGCGACGGTCGGTCACATCGTAGTTGGTCACGTAACAGATGGACTCGGACGGGCCATAGCCGTTGCCCACGATATAGTTCGCAGGCGGCACCATCGACGGCAGCTTTTCACCGCCCGTGAGAAGCCGCTCCAGCGACTTGCATTCAAAGTTGGAGGCAAACTGGAAGGCCACCTGCGTGGTCATGAAGGCGTGGGTGATGCCGTTCTGCTCGAAATAGTCATTCAAGGCCATCAGGTCAAGACGGATTTCCTCCGGGATGATATAGAGTTGGGCACCGATGGTGAGCGGGCCATAGATCTCCTCTATCGAGGCGTCGAAGCCGTAGCTGGCGTATGCGGCGATTTTGCTCTGCGAGGTGATGTGGTGACAAGCCTGATGCATGTGGCAGAAAGCCACCACGTTGCGGTGCTCCACCTGGCACCCTTTGGGCACGCCCGTGGTACCGGAAGTGTAAATCATGGTCATCAGACTATGGGGATTCGGCTCAACCAACTCGACGGGTGCCGCGAATCCCGGGGTGATGTCACCCGTGAACAGCGTCTCGCCCTGATAGAAGTCCACCAAAGAAAGCAGCTCCTTGTCCGCAATCAACAATTTGGCGGCCGAATCCTTCATCATAAATTCGAGACGTTCCTTGGGATAGCTGGGATCCAGCGGTTGGTAGGCGCAACCGGCTTTCAGCACACCGATAGAGGCAATGGCCATCCATTCGCAACGCGGAATCAGGACCGAGACCACATCTTCCGCCCCTAATCCTTTAGAGGTCAAGTAATAAGCGATACAGTCACTCAACTCGTCCACTTGCTTATAGGTATATTCCCTGCCTTGAAAGACCACGGCCACCTTGTCGGGCACGGCCGCCGCCTGCTTGCGGAAGAGAGTGATGATGGTCTGGCTCTCGTCGTAAGGCACGTCGGTCTGGTTGAAGGCGTCAAGCATGGCCTTCTGTTCGTTAGTGGTGATGTCAACGTCGCGCAGGTACGTCTGGGTCAGGAAGCCTTCCAAGACGGCTTCGTAACTTTCCATAAACTGGGCCATCAACGTTTCAGAGTACTCGTTGGCATTATATTCCGCCTCCAAGAAATACTGATCGTTACGGATGAAAGCCTTCATGTACAGAGAGTTGCCACGTGTATCATCATTCAGGCGCACCATCTGCATCGGTTTTCCCATCAACATCTCATCCGCAAACAATGTTCCATGCCAGGCGAAAGAGGAAGGGCACTGCAGTTGGAGGTCGTGGACGGCATCGCTATAGGCATACGCCTCATATTGGCGGCAGCTGCCGATCAGCTCCTGTCCAGCTTTCAGGAAATCCAGCACTGTGGTTTCGTCATCGAACTTCGCATAGTAAGGGAAGGTCTTCACGGTCATGCCCACGGAATGGAGCAAACGCTTGTCGGAGCGACCGTCGTAAATCGTTTCGAACAGTGCCTCCTGCTCATTGCTGTATTTCGCTAAGAGGAAAGAATATACAGCGGTGAACAGCGTGCTCTTGAAGATGCCGTTGGCCTTGCAGTAAGCCTCGACGCGGGCTTTTTCAGTGCGAAGGCGACGCTCCATTTTCCCTTCGGAAGGTTCCGTGATTTCCAAGTCAGGCATAAGCTGGGTGTATGTGTCGCCACAGTCGAAGTTCTGCGCATACCAACGTTTCCCATCCTCGAAAGCGGCAGTCTTCCGCAGCTCGGCTTCGGCGAGTGCCACCTCCGCCAAGGTCAGCTCCTCGGGTGCGAGCGTTTCGCCGTTGTATGCTTTTTCCACATCATGCATAATCAACTTCAGCGAGGTACCGTCGAAGATAATGTGGTGTGTGCTGAAAAACCAATAGATATGGTCCGCATCGCGCATCAGCCGCGTATGGAAAAGCCTTCCACCGACGAGTTTGTACGGCTGCACAAAATTCCGTTTCTCCTCTTCGATGTCCTTAACCTGCTCGACGGAAAGGCTGAACTCCTCCTTTTCCATGTCGATGGACTGAAACGGGTCGCCTTCGCCGCTCACCTCGATTCGCGTGAAAAGCGTGGGGTGGGTCTTGAATGCGGTCTCGATGGCGCGGCAGAGACGCTCGGCGTCGAGGCTGCCGTCAAGAACATATAAGAAGGGCAGGTTGTAGTAGGGCTCGTTTTCGTGACTTACGCATTCCGCGTAGATGCCATATTGGGTTTGGGATAATGGGGCGGTTATTTTCATATTCAAGTCTTTTTATTTCAATTTGTTATTGCTATTCTTTTTTTATCCTACAACTACTGGCCAACAGCCTTTTAATGCCCCTTCTTGTCGTTCCAGGCGTAGGTGAAGATGGTCGGGGTGACGGAAAGCATGACCCAGCCCCAATGGAGCCGGCGGCTGCTGGAGACGCGCTGGAGGGTTTCCATCGTCTCCGTGCCACGCATGAAGGTGTATCCTGCGCCAACCTTGACAAACCCCGCAAACGTGTAGTTGAGGGAGAGCTCGATTTCGTGCCCCAACGGTTTTTTCAGTTTTGGAAGGTTGGTGGCGATAGCGAAAAAGTGGTAGGCGGCGTTGACATCCAGGCCAGAGTATGGATTTACTTTTGCTCCCGTATAGAGATTCTGCAGGCCGGGCGTGAAATTGTTCACGTAGCTGTCTATAAAGAAGAAGTCCATAGCGCCGTAGAATTCGTGGTGCGAACCAAAAAGAGGACAAAAGCCCCTGACCTTGTCGTGGAAAACGAGTCCCAAACCGCCATGAGGCGGCACTGCGAAAAATTTGTCGCCGCTAAGGTAGTCATACCCGACAAAAAGGTTGTAGATGTCGCTTGGCTTAACCTGGAGTTTCACACTTCCCATAAAGGCATCCAATGGAATGCCGTGCTCCTCTTTGCCCAACTGGTAGTAAAAGGCACCCTCTAACTTCACAATGCTGGGCTTCAGGACCATATATGAACCTACCAGCTGCTGAAAATAGGTTTTGTCAGGGAAATCCGAGTTTTGGCTCTGCATGCCGATATTCATGCCTATCAAGGACAGGCCGAATATGGATTTAGGCGTGTCATAGTGATACCATAGCGTCTGCATGGTTTTGTAGGGTTGTATTCCATCGGCATAGTGGGTTGTTCCCGTTGACGCGTTGCTTGAGTTCTGATTATAGGCAAGGAGCGCATGCACTTTATGCCCGTAGCCCTCAAAGCCGAACTTCAGCACATCATGGGTGGGTGCAGTCATAGCCCAGTCATCGTAGCCCAAGATGCGTTCGTCGTCGTACTCCAGCGTCTGGCGCCCGATCTTGGTGAAAAGTCCGGTTTTAGTGTGCTTCATCGAGAGCCATCCCTCGGCCAGGCTCAGGGTTCCGCCCGCCTGCCCCCAAACTCCGGAGAACTGTGGCGAGAGCATTATCTCGAACCAGTCGGCACGTTTGTAACCGATGTTGAGCCGATACTGCCCCTTGATGAAGTGGGCCCGTTTGCCATTGCCAGCCGTTTCGTCTTCCGGGTCAAAACCACCGATGCGGATTTCTCCACGCGTGTTCAGTTTTGCGGAAATGGAGAATTCATTGTCCGCCTCCTGGGCAAAAAGCGCTGTGGTGAACATCATCAGAAAAGCCCACAGAAGCAAGCGAAGGGTGTTTTTGCCATGATTTCTTAACATAATGATAGCTATTTACAGAATTGCTCAATGATTTCGGAAGAATTACGGAACCTTGCCACAGAATAGACATAGTTTTCAGCAAGAGCGGTCTCAATGCAATAGGTGTTCGCATCGCGAAGCACACTTTTCAGGTCGTTCCGGATGCCTTCGCCGGTAAGTTTGAGTACTGCCTCCTTGCGGGTCCACAGGGTGAGAAACGCCTTGACCTTGTCCGGGGCCGCGAATATCCAGTCACACTCCCGGTCGTTCATGGTGTAGCGGACAAGGTCGTCGCCTACCGGCCGGACGGCCTCCACATCCGCGCCCACAGGCTGGCGGGAGAGGACGCACAAGGCCACCGACTTGGAATGGCTGAGGCTGAAATGTGCACCGGAAGGATTCTCGATAAATGGTTTTCCCTCAACGGAATAGCGGAAAACTGGATGCTCGGAAAACCCGTATTCAATTTCCAAGCCCTCCTTCAGCAGCAGGTAGGCGGCCAAGGAAAGCCTCCGGCCTTGCTCGAAACGGAAACGCAGAGCCTGCTCGCGCCGCTGCTCCGATACCTCCGCCAACGCCCGCCCGACATCCAGCTTGTCCACACAGTCGTTGATATAGACCATGGTTCAGTCCACGATGTCAAACATATCGTTCAGTTTGGTCATCTTGAAGACCTGCATCACATCGGGACAAACCTTCTTCAAGCATATCTTCCCACCTTTTGCCGCCACTTCCTTTCTGATTTTCAAAAATATACGCAATCCGGAGCTGCTGATGAACGGCATTTTCTCACAATCCAGAATGATGTTTTGGTCTGCATGTTGCAAAAGCGGGTCAATGGTTTCCGCAATTTGCTGCGCTGCCACCGTGTCCAAACGACCGTCAAATACGACAGTGATGTTGTTTCCTTCTTCAATGGTGTTTATGTTCATAATAATAATTTTTGGTTTTCTTCAGGATTTAATATTCAAAACTATTTTTCCTTAAAAAGGCATTTTTTGTTTTAATTTTGCCTGGCAATAGCGCGTTCCTGTATTCAATTGCTGACGGACACGTTTTTTTTCATCTTCAACACATTTCGTCCACCCTCATATTTATATGCCACCTCGTCCATAATCTCCTTAATCAGGTGGATGCCCAGGCCGCCGATCTGCCGTTCCTCCAAGGAGACGTCAAGGTTAACTTCCTTGCGTTTCAAGGGATCGAAAGGCGTGCCACTGTCGATGAGAGTGGCACAGACATTCCCGTTCACGTATTCCAAGACGAGTTCCGCCGTGCCTTTTTCCCCCTTGGGGTAGGCATACATGATGACATTGATCAATGCCTCCTCCAACGCGAGGTTCAATTGCGACAGCAGGGACATGTCCAGATTCTCCCTCTCGAAAAAATCGTTCAGAAACGGTTCTAATTTATTGAGTTCCTCTATATCGTTGCTGATACTCAGCGTATTCTTGTTTTTGACGAACCGGATGGACAGCAGCGTCAGGTCATCGCTCTGCTCGGCACCGTCCACAAACTGGTGTACGGATTCTCTCATTCGCGCAATCTGCTCTTCGGCTGACAAATCGCCGAAGCCCGCTGCAGTGGACAAAGCCCGCTGCTCCCCGAAGAGTTCCTTGTCCACGTTCTCCGCTTCGGTCAGTCCGTCGGTGTAGAGGAAAAGGGATGATCCTGGGAGCAACTCCAACTCATGAGTCATATATTTTGCAGACGGCTCGACACCAAGCAACAGGGAAGGTTCCGAGGAGAGGTATTCCGCCTTGCCGTCCTGAATCAGGAGGGGCGGATTGTGCCCGGCATTGCAAAAACGAACGACACCCGTTTCCAAATCCAAGATTCCCAAGAACATCGTGATAAACATTAGGTCGGAGTTGTTTTCACAGATGGCATCGTTAAGGTTTGCCACGATGCGTTCCGGCAGGTCGCTATGGGCAGAGAGGACGCGAAAGAGGCTGTGCGCGATGGCCATCAACAGGGCAGCCGGCACACCTTTGCCAGAGACATCGCCGACGCAGAACAGCATTTTCCCGTCGCGGATGTAATAGTCGAAAAGGTCGCCGCCCACGAACTTGGCCGGGACCTGCAGACCGCTCACGTCAATGCTGCGGGCGGTATCGGTCAGGGGAGCGGACGGCAGCAGGGCGACCTGGATACCGCGGGCGATGGCCAGTTCATCCTCGATGCGCTGTTCCTTGATGCGCACCTCGTTGAGCTGCCACAGCGTTTTGAAGGAACGATAAGCTATGGAAAAAACCGCCGCCATACCGAGGAGGGCCAGCACCGCAAACACGAGAGTTGACCGGCGCAAATGGCTGTACATGTCGGAATCGGGAATGGAGAGGGTGAGCACGATGTTTTTCCCATCGATGGCTTCCGTAAAGGTGTGGCATTTACCTTTTTTCCGGTCGGCGGGGGGCGGCACAATGTCAACTCCCGATGTCGTGACCAAAGCGCAGTAACTGTGGGGATAGATTTTGATGCTGCCGATAATGGCCGCCAGGGTATCGACGGTGACATCCGCGCAAATTGCCCCCACGACATTCCCGGAGGTGTCATGAACAGGCAGCGCGTAGGTCATCAGATAGTGCTTCTTATCGACATTGTCGAAGTAGGGGTCGCACCAAGCCCCTTCTTCGTAGTTCAATCCATTAATGAACCATTCCATTTTCGTGTAGTCGTGGTTTTCGCCACCCAATTGCGTGGATGTCAACGTCCTGTCAACAGGCACGTATGCGGCTTCGAACCAACGTCCTTTCGAAGGATAATAGTATTCATTGAATGCAATGGCTGCGGATTGAATCAATTCGCTGGCCTCCACAGTGTTCTTGGCAATGGCGAACATGTCGTTGGGTTCGTCGATGGCATGTTCGGCCAACAATTGCATACCATCCACAATGGTTTCGATTTTTCCGAGGCGGGCCTTTATCATCCGCTCCGTGTTTTTCAGGGTGTATTGGGCACGTGCCTCCGCCGCCTTGCACGTGCCTTGGCGTACATAGAAGTAGTAGGACAGACTGACGGCGACAAGGATGAACACAGCGATGAGCACCTTACCGAACTCTCGTTTCGCAAAATCGCCTTTCAGATTGTCGAATGTGGATTTGCCGGATTGGGGGTTCATCACAATGAAATTTAACAGGAACAAATGGCAATAAACCAAAAATTATTTTTGGACACGCACCAGGGCAACACGGAAGCCGCTGTCTTCGTAGCGGGAGAGCATGCTGCCATGGTCACGGTAGGCGCACCGGTTGTATGGGGCCGCATAGTTCCAGCTTCCGCCGCGCAACACTCTGTAGGTAGCCTCCTGGCTGTTCATGGGGTCGTTCCATTCTTGGTTGTCCGCATAGTAAGTCTCGCTGAACCAGTCCTCGCACCATTCCCAGACGTTGCCGCTCATATCGAACAGTCCCAACTCGTTGGCCGACTTGCCACGGACCTCATGGGTGCGCTGGTTGCTGTTCGAGTAATACCACGCGACCGGGGCCGGGTTGTTGTTGCCGGCAAAGAGGTTGCCGGAGGTTTTCTTCCCGCCCCGCGCCGCATACTCCCACTGCGCCTCGGAGGGCAGCGCAAAGCGGTAGCCCTGGGGTAGCTCGGCAGCGAAATACTTGTTCAGACGGGCGATGAAGCGATGACATTCCTGCCAGCTCACCCGCTCCACAGGAAGAAGGTTTCCCTTCCAATAGCTCGGATTGTTGTCACGCCCCATCACGGCTTTCCACAGTTCCTGGGTCACCTCTGTCTCCCCGATATAGAAATCCGACAGCGTTACGGTATGCGTCGGCAACTCCCCTGCCCAGCAACTGTCACCCTGTGCGCTGACACATCCCAGCGACATCTCCCCGCCGTGCACATACACCATCTTGAAGGAAATGTCCTTCAGCTTGAAAATCCGGTTTCCAGTCCCCTGCGTAGTAGGCTGCGCCGACAACGCACCGGCACCCCATAACACTACGGACAGGATGCCCGCGAGAACCATTTTCCGAAAAATATTTAACATATTATTCATTGGCTTTGTCAAAACTTATGATAAAATACACCCTTGTTCCACACATCGCGATCATTTCCTCCCTCCCGATCTATGAAACGAACTGCAAAAATACAAAAAAAACGTTTCGCTAATAACTTTTGAGAAACATTTTGCAAGTTACTACTCGCTTAACTCCAGCCACTCCATCTCTTTCGTCTCAATCTGCCCCTTCACCTCTTCGTAGTCGCGGTACAGCTCGCCCGAGGCCACCGCATCGGCATTTTGTTCAGGAGCGGCCAACTGCGCCTCAATCTCCGCCAGCCGCTGCTGCAAGACGGCAAGTTCGTCCTCTAATTTCCGAAGCCGGTTTTTCTTTTTCCGATCGTCGGCCTCGCGCTGCTTTTTCTGCTCCCACTGCTCCTTATTAGAAGTCGTTTTCACTTCACCTCGCGATGCCGCAACAGAGCCTCGACTTTGTAACTCATTGAGAGTCTCCATCTTGCGTTGAGCCAAAAAGTCATAGACATCGCCGGTAAACGCGTGCATCTGGTGGTTTTTGAACTCATAGACCTTGGAGGTGAGCCCCTGCAGGAAGTCGCGGTCGTGGGAGACCAGGATCAGACTGCCCTCATATTGCAGAAGTGCATTCTTGAGCACATCCTTGGAGGGCATATCGAGGTGGTTCGTCGGCTCGTCGAGAATGAGCAGATTGAAGGGGGAGAGCAGCAGTTTGGCCAATGCAAGTCGGGCCTTTTCACCGCCGGAGAGCACCTTCACCTTCTTCTCGGTGTCCTCGGTGTCGAAAAGAAAGCTGCCGAGGATAGTGCGGATTTTGGGCCGGATGTCGCCCACCGCTACATCGTCAATCGTCTCGAAAACCGTCTTTTCGGGGTTCAGGAGCTGCGCCTGGTTCTGGGCATAGTAGCCCACGACGACCTGGTAGCCGAGCTGCAGTTCGCCGCTTTCGGGCGGCAGCGACCCTACAATGGCCTTCACCATGGTGGATTTGCCCTCCCCGTTACGTCCCACGAACGCCACGCGCTCGCCACGTTCCAAGCGGAAATCCACTCCTCGCAATACACCCGGCTTCGTGTCATAACCGAGATCAAGACGCTTGCTCTCCACCACCACCAATCCCGAATGCGGTGCCGGCGGAAACCTGAAGGAGATGGAACTCTTGTCATATTCATCGACTTCCACCCTATCCATCTTCTCTAACATCTTGATACGGCTCTGCACCTGCCGCGCCTTGGTCGCCTTGTAGCGGAACCGTTCGATAAACCGCTCAATCTGCGCAATCTCTTTCTGCTGATTTTCGTATGCAGACTGCTGGTTCTCAATACGTTCCAATCGTTGTTCCACATATTGCGAATAGCTGCACTTATAATCCTGGATGGTCCCCAGCGTAATCTCCACGGTCCGGTTGGTCACCCTGTCGAGAAAAGCGCGGTCATGGGATACCAGGATCACACAGCCGTCATAATTGGCCAGATAGTCCTCTAACCACTGGATAGACTCGATGTCGAGATGGTTCGTCGGCTCATCAAGGAGAATGATTTCGGGCTTTTGCAGCAAAATCTTGGCAAGACACACCCGCATCTGCCATCCATTACTGAACGACGACATCGGTTGGCTGAACTCCTCGCGCAGAAAACCCATGCCCGCCAAAACCTTCTCCGTCTCCGCCTCCATTGTATTGCCCCCAAGATGCTGATAACGGTCGGTAAGGTCGGAGAGCTGCTGGGTCAATTGTGCATATTGCTCTGATTCATAATCTGTTCGATCAGCGAGTTCATTCGATATCCGCTGCATTTTACGTTCCATGGCCTTGATTTCCTCGAAAGCGGAAACGGCCTCATCCCACACAGTAAGCGTGGAGGTGCCGACAAGTTCCTGCGGCAGGTAGCCGACCCGATGCCCCGAAGTGATGACCATCGTGCCCGAAGCCGGCTCTATGTCGCGGTGAATGATTTTCAACAGCGTCGATTTCCCCGCACCATTGTGCCCGACCAGCCCGATTCGGTCCTTGTCGCCAGCCGTGAATGAGACATCCTTGAAGAGGAAATCCCCCGTGAAGTTCACCGACAATTTGTTGATTTGGATCATTTTTGTGACAATTTGGGAAATAGTTTCAGGTTTCAGTCTAAGTTCTAAACACCTCCATCGGATCTACTTTCTGACTCTCAAGGTAAGAGACCTTTCCGATATTGAGGAGCATGCCGATAGCGCATCCCGAGACAAACAAGGAGGCACCGCCGCTGCTGATGAACGGCAGAGTCTGTCCGGTGGTGGGCAGCAGCTCGCAGTTAACGCCAATGTGCACCAAAGCTTGGCACGTGAACCAAAATCCTATGCCAAAGGCCAGCAACCTGCCGAACGTGCCTGTCGCCTCCTTCGCTATTTTTCTTGCACGATAGAAGATGACCAGATAGGTCATCAGCACCAGCGTGCCCACGACAATGCCCGTCTCCTCAAACAGCGAGGCGAAGGCGTAGTCGGTTTCTTTTTCCGGCAGGCGGTTCTTGATGACCCCTTTGCCGGGGCCCGCTGGCTTGAAACCGGAACGTGCTATGGCCGATCTTGCCAAAATCATCTGATCACCATAGCCGTTGCTGTTGTCTTTCGTAATATAGTACTCCCAGCGGTTGATGAAGGTAGCCATACGACCGATGTGCGCCTTTTTCTCATCGCTCAAATTCGCCACCACAATGACAGCCAGGAGCAGAAAGGCGGAGACCACTCCGACCAAACCGGCGATGTCCCTTATCTTGAAACCGCCCACGAAGAAAATCACAATGCCCGTAATGAAAAGGATGATGGCGGTGGACATGTTCAGCATGGCGATGGCACCGCAAAAACCAAGCAACAGAAGAAACAGGTAGCGGACGTTGGACGTGCTCAGCTCGCCATGGTTGCGATACTGGCGGGCGATGTAGTTGGTGATGTAGAAGATTATCAGGAAACCAATGAAATAGAAGGTCTGCACATCGCGGCCGAAGATGGTCACACCGCGCACGGCCTGCGACAGAAGCGTCATCACCAACAGCACGACAGCCACGATGAGGGCAACGGGCGCGACGACACCAAATTTGCGATAGTCAACCTGGTAGATGGCGAACATGCCGACAAAGCCGAACAGCAGGTGCTTGAGATGTTGCAGCACCACACTGCCGCGCATGCTATAGACCATCACCACGGAAATGAGCGACAAGAAGACCACCAAAATGGGGATTATCTTGTCTGTTTTCCAGTGAAAACGCCCAAAGACGGAGGATTTCGGGACGGCAGGCTCTACATTCATAGCCGACAAGGTTAAAGTTGCGCCACAGAAGCTTTGAACCGTTCACCACGTTCGCGATAGGTGACCTGGGCATTGCCGTGAATGCCTGGAGCATAAAGCACGACATCCCCCTTACGGCAAGAATAAAATGCATGGTTCACCGCATCGTCCATGCTCATGGTCATCATCACAGGGACTCCGGTCTCCGCAATCTTCTGATAGACATCGATGTTATACACTCCTTGCAGCACAACCTCCTTCACATTACGCCGCACTTCGCCAAGGATGTCTTCCGTCACGAGGTCCGGGTTGTCCATGTTCGTGATCCAGACCGTCGGTTTTGTCATGGACTGCAACGAGTACCACACCGCATTGGCCGTGGTGGAGCGCGCATCGTCGATAAACTCCACGCCGACGAAACTCTTCACGTGCTCCAATTTGTGAGCGCTGCCTTCGAAATCGGAAAGGGATTCGGCAATGTTTTTCTGGCGCAGGCGGATAAGCTGCTCCGAAAGCGTACCCACGCGCGGATTATATGTCTCTCTGGCTTGTTCAAACAAGCGGAAACTGTTGGATTTTTTTGTTGGCATGATAGGTTAATGGGTTAGGGGTTAATGGGTTAATGGGTTAGGGGTTAATAGGTTAATGGGTTAGAGGGTTTATGGGTTAAGCGTTAATCATCTGATTTTCAGAGTGGCGATGGCCAGGACAGCGAGCAGCATACTGACAACGATGAAACGTTGCACGATTTTCGACTCATGCATCCCCTTTTTCTGGAAGTGGTGGTGCAAGGGGGACATCAGGAAGATGCGTCTTCCCTCGCCGTAGCGCTTCTTGGTGTATTTGAAATAGGAGACCTGCATGATCACGGAGAGGGACTGAGCCAAATAGACACCGCAAAGGATAGGTATGAGCAGTTCCTTGCGGATAATAATACAGGACACGGCCACTATGCCGCCGAGAGTGAGGCTGCCCGTGTCGCCCATGAACACTTGCGCCGGGTAGCAGTTCCACCAGTAGAAGCCAATGCACGCACCGATGACGGCGGAGATGAAAATCACCAGCTCTCCGATGTTAGGGATATACATAATATTCAGATAGTCAGCAAAAATCACATTGCCTGACACGTAAGCCAAGATGGCGATACCCACGGCTACCGAGGCTGTGGTACCCGTGGCGAGACCGTCCAAGCCGTCGGTGAGATTCGCCCCGTTCGACACCGCCGCAATGATGAACACAATGATGGGAATAAAGAACAGGAACGACCATTTGCCGCTATCGTCGCCCATCCAGCGGGTGAGCGCGGAATAGTCCATCTCGTGGTTCTTGACAAAGGGGATGGTCGTCTTGGAGGAATGATGCGGTTCGTCAAACAATTTCGGCGTATGCGCGCTCTCCTGGTTCTCCACCTGAAGCAGCTCGTTGGCCGTCACCTGCGCGACCTGCTGTTTCTGCAACTTCTTTTCACAAATCACGGCATCCGGATGGAAATACATGACCGACCCGACCACCAGGCCGAGCAAAATCTGCCCAATCAATTTCTTGCGCGGCGAAAGGCCCTCTTTGTTTTTCTTGAAAACTTTGATATAGTCATCGCAAAAGCCCAACAAGCCCAACCAAATGGTCGTGAAAATCATCAGAATCACATAGATGTTGCGCAATTCGCACACTAAAAGGACCGGTATGAGGATTGCTGCAATGATGATGAGCCCTCCCATCGTGGGCGTGCCGGCTTTCTCGCTTTGGCCAGCCAACCCCAAATCGCGGATACTCTCCCCTATCTGCTTCCTTTTCAAGTACTTGATAAAATATTTCCCGAAAAAAATGGAGATTATCAAAGCCAAAACGAACGCCGCGACAGACCGGAAGGATATATACTGGAAGACACCCGTGCCCGGGTACCGGTTTTCATGCATCCAAGAAAAAAGATAGTACAACATAACTCACTTATTTACTGAATATTGAGACAATTTTTAATTTCCTCCGTGTCATCGAAATGGTGTTTCACGTGGTTGATTTCCTGATAATTCTCATGCCCTTTGCCGGCCAATAGGATCACCCCGGTCGGAGAGAGCATCATGCAGGCGGTTTTGATAGCCTCGCGGCGGTTCTCGATGACCACCACTTGGCGTGACTTGGATGTCGGAACCCCCTTCAGCATGTCATCCAAAATGGCCATGGGGTTCTCAGTGCGGGGATTGTCGGAGGTCAGCACTACCTTGGAGCTGTACTTGCAGGCTATCCCAGCCATTTCAGGGCGTTTCAGCGCATCGCGATCACCGCCGCAGCCCACCACTGTAATCACCTCGGCCTCTTTACCCACAATGTCGCGGATAGTCTTCAGCACGTTCTCCAGGGCATCGGGCGTGTGGGCGTAATCGACAATGGCGGTGCCGCCATCCGCGCTGCGAAACATCTGAAAACGGCCGGCAGCACTCTCCAAAAGACTCATGTTCGTCAACGCCACATCCTCGTCCATGCCCAAAAGCACCGCCGCGCCGTAGATGGCCAACAGATTGTAAGCATTGAAACGGCCGCAAAGGCGGAAAAAGACCTCCCGGTTGTTGATGCGCATGTGCAGCCCCGAGAAGGCGTTTTCCATAACCACACCCTTGAAGTCGGCACCAGTGCGCAAGCTGTAAGTATGAACAGTCGCTTTCGTATTCTGCACCATCACCTTGCCGTTCTTGTCATCCACATTGGTGAGGGCGAAAGCGGTCTTGGGCAATTTGTCGAAAAAGGATTTCTTGGCAGCAATATAGTTGGCGAACGTCTTGTGGAAGTCCAGATGGTCATGGGTGATATTGCTGAAAATACCGCCGGCAAAACGCAACCCGGAAACTCGATGCTGGCAGAGCGCGTGCGAACTCACCTCCATGAAGCAATATTCACAACCTTTCTCCACCATTTGCGCCAGCAAGCGATTGAGTTCCACCGCATCAGGTGTGGTATGGGTGGCCGGGATCTCCTCATCTCCAACCTTGTTGACAATCGTGGAGAGCAACCCGGCGCGATGGCCGGCCAGCATGAACAGACGGTGCAGGAGCGTCACCGTGGTGGTTTTTCCATTGGTACCGGTGATGCCAACGAGCTTGAGCTGACGGCTCGGATGCCCGTAGAAGGCATCTGCAATCAGTCCCAAAGCCACAGAGCTGTCAGCCACCTTGACGTAACAGACCTTCTCGTCGATGATTTCGGGCAGTTCCTCACACACCACGGCGCGGCATCCCTGCGCGATGGCCGAAGGGATGTACTTATGTCCATCGGTCTGCGTGCCGCGCTGCGCCACATACAGCTGCGTTGCGGTCGCCTCCTGCTCTGTCACCGCACGCGAGTCGAACAGAATTTCCGTGACATCCAGTCCCGGATCCCCTGTCAGCTCATACGAGCGCAAGGCCTTCAGCAATATATTCAATGGTTTCATTGTCTTTTGTGGGTTAATGGGTTAGGGGTTAATGGGTTAGGTTAATGGGTTAGGGGTTAATGGGTTAGGTTAATGGGTTAGGGGCGGTTCATTCGAGGTGTAGTTTTACGATTCCTGTCGAGTTGTCGAGTACTTGGCTTTTGACGCGTCCTTTGCCGAAGACACGGGGGTTATAGCCGGCACGGATAAGTTCGGTGACGGCATCGGAGGCAAGCATGCCGCGCACATCGGGCATCTTCTGGAACTGTTTCAGCGGCAGCGCCACGGCCGTGACATGACGGTTGGTGTCCGTCGCATCCACACGCAGATAGGGTGCCGGCGTTTCGTATGTCACTGTATCGTAGCCCAAACCGTTCAATATCGTGTTGAAGAACGGCTTGCGGATCGGGGCGGTGCGCCCGAGCGGAGTGAAAGGAGAGTCGCTGGCCTTGCGGGTCGCGCTGTAGTTCGAGCTGTTCATGATGCTGCGGGCGATTTTCGCGAAGGCATCGGCCGCCACCGTGCTGTGGTGGGGAACTCCATAAATATAGATAATGACCGTATATTGCGGCTTGTCCATCGGGAAATAGCCGCAAAACGAGACCGCGTTGATGTCTTTCCGGTAGTCGCGGATGCTCTCGTCCCAGATGTCACGGGTTCCCGTTTTGCCGGCGAACATGCAATTTTCATCGCGGAACCGGCGCGCCGTTCCATGTTCGCCCCATACCACCTGTTCCAAATAGTAGCGAGCCTTGCGCACGGTGGAGGACGAGGCTATGGAATCCATAAGCACCTGTGGCTCAAATCGTTGAATCGTGTCATACGTATTCGTGACATAACGCACGAACAGTGGCGCCATCATCTTGCCGTCATTCGCAATCGCATTATAATATACTAATGTACGAAGAATCGGGACGGTGAAGCCGGCGCCGAAGCAGGTGGCATAGTAAGTGTTGAAATCGTTGGTGCCGTCCTTGATCCGGGCAGGCATAATGTCGCCCAACTGGGTGTGCAGCGTGTCCAACAGTCCCATTTTTCTCAACTGCGCGAGATACTGCGGGAAGCCCCTCTTCCCGTAAGCCTCGAAAATCATGCTGGCCATGCCCACATTGGAGGAGCGCTGGAAAACCTCCACAGCGGGCACATTAATGGAGGCGTAATCATAGTCCTTTTTCGTGTAATGCTTGATCTGCCCCGACTTGGTGGGATAGTCGAATGTATGGTTGTAAATCGGATAACGACCGACCGTATCGTTCGGGGTCTTCTCAAGGTAAGCCAGCAAAGAGGCCAGTTTGAACGTGGAACCGGGCTCCACCTTGGCATTCAGGGCATACTCCATGCTTTCGGTGTAGTAGGAGGCATCGGCGGCAGCGCGGCGCAGGTTGGAAATCGCCTTGATCTCGCCCGTAGCCGTCTCCATCACGATGGCGCAGCCCCACTCGGCATTCAGTTCCGACAGCTTGCGTGACAGCTCGTTATGCACCGCATGTTGGATTTCCAGCTTCAAGGTTGTGTGGATGTTGTAGCCGTCAATGGGGTCCAGACGGTCGCGCAGCGGCACTTTGGCGTGGTTGAGTTCGAGGTACTTCTTGCTGCCCTGCACACCGGCCAGGATATCGTTCATGGAGTGCTCCAGCCCGAACTGCCGGTCGATGGTCTCCACACCGAGCGTTCGCTTGGCCATCTCCCCGTAAGGGTTAATCCGAACATTGGCGGACACATAGTTGAGGTGCGGATGGAACACTACCTTGCGCACACTGTCGGGGCGGTGCTCCGCCACACTTCCCTGCCCTTCTTCATGCTTTTTGTCGCGCCGTTTCGCCCTTCTGCTCTTTTTGTCAGCCTCCACCGCTACATTCTTATACAGATAGGGACGATTCTTGATGAAGGAGGTATCAACACCCGTCACCCAGACCCGCTCATCCCACTCCTTCACAGGGAACAGCGTGGCATAGCGCTTTCTCTGTACATTCTTGGTGAAAAAATCGTAGTAATAGTTTGCATCGTACCGGGGAAAACGATCCTTGAACTGCTGATGGAAGTCGTTGGCCAGCAACCGGAAGACACCGTCGAAAGCGTGAGGGTTCTTTCCCAACGTATCGGCGTACTCCTTGGCGAAACCCTTGCCGTCGAAGGCCACCTCAAAGACAGTGAAATTGGCCACCAGGACACGCCCGTGGTCGTCGTAAATCTCGCCCCTGACTGGCCGCAGGCTGTTTTCCCGGACATAACAGTAGGTGTCGCCCGCAACCTTGTCCTCCCAATCGGGCACGGTAGTGTCAACACATTTGTCGGATGTGCCCGATGCGACGGCGCTTTCGAAAACGGAGAGGTATAGGATTTTGGCAAAGCAGGCCACACCCACCAGCACCATCGCCAGATAGACGACGGTCATACGCCTCAATGTGGAGGGGTTAGCCTCTTGCTTTCCATTATTTTTCATGCTTGCTCTCCTTTCTTCTGAACCAACGGCGCTTCTCTTCCCGCTTGGGGGTCTCCTTCACCGTAAAGCAATGCTTCTCGTCCGTAATGTAGCCCTTGTCCTGCATCTTTTGGATGAGGATTTTGTTTTTCTCGTAAGGAATGAACTGGTTATTGGCCTTCAACTTGCTGATTTCTGCCTTGTAGGTATTCTCCAACTCATTGATTTTCTTCTGCTTGACTCGAATACGCTGTTCGCTGATTACCAACAGAGTGACCAGTACGATGACAAAGAAAAAATAAAGGTACCACGGGCGCATCTGCTTCCGGGCGAGTATCTCCCCTCCAAATATATTGGAGAAGAACTCGCCGAAGCGCGTCCGTTCCCGCTGTTGGCTGTTCTGGTTATGAGAGGTGGTTTCCATGGGTAGTGGGGATGATTCTTTCCGCGACACGCAGCTTGGCACTACGAGCACGGGGGTTAACATTAATTTCTTCAATATCAGGCTGTAATGCCTTTCTCGTAATAAGTTTGAACGGGGTTAACGGATTGCCGAAGAAGTCTTTCTCCACCACTCCGTCCAAATTGCCCGACCGCATGAAATTTTTCACCATGCGGTCTTCCAAGGAGTGATAGGAAATCACCACTATACGGCCGCCGGGCTTCAACGCGCCGACACTCTGTTCCAAAAGGGATTCCAACGCCGCCATCTCTTGGTTGACCTCGATTCGGATCGCCTGGAAAATTTTGGACAGCGTCTTGTTTTCCTTGCCGCGAAGCAATCCGGGCTCCAGCACTCCCACCAATTGACGGGTGGTGGCGATGGGCTGTTCTGCGCGAGCCTTCACGATGCGCCGGGCCAAAGCGCGGCCGTCGGATAATTCCCCGTAACGGTAGAAGATGTCGCTCAGCGACTTTTCATCATACTGATTTACAATATCTTGCGCCGAATTTCCCGTACGCGTGTTCATACGCATATCCAGCACGCCGTCCTCCCGGTACGAGAAACCTCGCTCCGGGGTGTCGAACTGGTGCGACGAGACACCAAGGTCTGCCAAAATGCCGTCAACTGGAAAAGCTTGGTGATATTGGAGAAAACGGGTGAGGTTCTTGAAGTTGGACGGCACGAAAGTGAACCGCTCGTCTGAAATAAGCTGGGGCTGCACATCCGCGTCTTGGTCGAAGGCAATGAGGCGACCCTGACCAAGCTTGTCTAAGATGGCACGGGAATGGCCGCCGCCGCCGTAGGTGACATCCACATAGACCCCATCAAGGTTCGTAACCAAATAATCTACCGAAAGTTGACGGAGCACGGGGTTATGATAGTCCATTTGCGCCCTCCCTTTCCGCTAAAAAATGCCCGAGGTGCATCTCCTCGTTGAGTTTCTCCAGATCTTCCGGACTCATGTCGAACTTGTCGTGGTACTTCTGACTGTTCCACATTTCGATTTGTCCGTTGTCCAATATCATAACCAGCTCCTTGTCAATGGAATACATTTCCATTAGGGGCTTTGGAATCACGATTCTCTGCTGCGCGTCGCACTCTAACGTGGCGGTGTTGCGAAGGAATGCGTTGCGATACAATTTCACCCGCGTGAGGTTGCGGTCCAGGGAATTCATGTAGTCCATCTGCTTGCGATAGGCCGACTCCGACCAAAGCATGATGTATTCGCCGAAACCGTGCGTGACATAGAACGTCTTGCGATCCTCCTCCGGCAACGCGCGCAACAACCCCGTGGGCAGCTTCAGTCGCCCACTCTTCTCTATCGAGACTTCCCAATATCCGTATTCCGTTGCCATACTGATTCTATGTCACTCAATTTAAGACGACAAAAATATAATTTTTCCCAACCAGATTTCCATAAAAGCACCAATAAATAACAATTGTTAGTTAAAAATAGATATAACATACTGAATATCAATATGGAAATAAATGGAAAAAAGTTTTCAACAAGTTTCAACACAAACCGCAATATGTTGAAAAAACGTGTATTTGCGCACAGAATGTCAATAATATTGTTATTTACTTGACAATCAATATAATAATTAGATATACGGAAAGCGTATCCCCAAAATGCATCTAACCCCGAAGACAAATGTGGAAAAAATTGGAACAATTTGGAGCGTCGCGGAACGGCCTTCTTCAAAACCAACACGCCCATACTCGCTGACAATTGTTTTTTTTGTACCTTTGCCGAAAATTTCAAACCGGAGAAATGGCGATAGAATACCCTGACAATTACCGCGAAACGGCCGTGCTGATTGCCGTCTCGACACCCGACGTGGCAGAAGCCAAGACGATGGAGTACCTTGACGAGCTGGCCTTTTTGGTGGAGACCGCCGGCGGCGAATGCGTGCAGAAGTTCATCCAGAACCTGGCGCACCCCGACACACGCACCTATTTCGGCTCCGGCAAAATCCGTGAGGTGGCCGACTATGTGCACGAGCACGACATCGACATGGTGGTGGTCGATGATGAGCTGCCGCCGTCACAACAACGCAACATCGAGCAACTTATGGGCTGCAAGGTAATGGACCGCACGCACCTCATCCTCGACATCTTCGCCAAGCACGCACAGACCGCCCATGCCAAGACGCAGGTGGAGCTGGCGCAGTACAAGTACCTGCTGCCGCGCCTCACCGGCATGTGGACCCACCTGGAGAAACAGCGCGGCGGCATCGGCATGAGGGGGCCCGGTGAAAAGGAAATCGAAACCGACCGCCGCATCATCCGCGACCGTATCTCATTGTTAGAGAAACGATTAAAGGATATTGACCGGCAGAAGAAGACCCAGCGCGGACACCGCGAGCAGTTCGTCCGCGTGGCTTTGGTCGGCTACACCAACGTCGGGAAATCGACCATTATGAACCTGCTCAGCAACTCCGACGTGCTCACCGAGAACAAACTTTTTGCCACCCTCGACACCACTGTCCGCAAAGTGGTGTTCCAAAACCTGCCTTTCCTGCTGTCCGACACGGTCGGATTCATCCGCAAGCTGCCGCATGGACTGGTGGAATCGTTCAAATCGACTTTGGACGAAATCCGCGAGACGCACCTGCTGCTTCACGTGGTCGATATCAGCCACCCCGATTTCGAAGAACAGATCCAGACTGTGCAGAAAACCTTGGATGAAATCGACTGCGGCGACAAACCCACTGTCATCATCTTCAACAAAATCGACCAATACGCTTGGATAGAGAAAGCCGACGACGACCTCACCCCGAAAACCAAGGAGAACGTCACGCTGGACGAACTTAAGGCCACCTGGATGGCGAAACTCGGCCCCAAAACGCTCTTTATCTCTGCGAAAACCAAGGAAAACGTCAACGAAATGAAAGATTTCCTATACGAAGAAATCAAAAAACTGCATATCCAAATATATCCGTACAATAATTTTCTGTATTAACCATCCTTCCCCACAGCGCCCCCCTATTCGCTGCCAGAGACACCCCTACAACCTGAACCGCACCGGCACCTCTCAGAAGCGGCGCCCAATCATCCCGTTGTAACAGCTTAACGAGATGCACAAACGCTTTCTGTCCATTTTTCGGAATCCTTTTCTTTCTCAAAATTTTACATGTTAACGTTTTGAACGCAAAAACACATTCTGTTTCAAATTGATTCACAGGCTGTTCCAAAAAAAAATCCTACCACACAATATAAAACTAATTTTTTCGTTGTATGATTAAAAAATAAATTATATCTTTGCCGCGTCGTTCCTTGAGCAGTTTCGAAGAGGCAAAACGCACGAAGTGCAAGTAACCCCTCACAAGGCGATAGCCGCAGTGCGGGGGCGAAAGAGGGGCGAAAATACGACAAACAATTAGTAACTAATAAACAATAAGAACAATGAAAGAATTAACCAAAGCAGAAGAACAGGTGATGCAAGTGCTGTGGCAGATCAAACAGGGATTCGCCGCCGACATCATCGCCAATTTCCCGGAGCCGAAGCCGGCCTACAACACCATGCTTACCGTGGTGCGCATTCTCGAAAAGAAGGGGTTCGTGTCGCACGAGACCTTCGGGAAGTCGAACCGCTACTACCCGTTGGTGAGCAAGGAACAGTACTCGGAGTCGTTCATGCAGCAGTTCGTGCGCAACTACTTCGACAACTCCTTCAAGTCGATGGTCTCCTTTTTCGCTAACAACCAGGATATTACGTTGGAAGAGCTGGACGACATCCGTCGCATGATCGATGCCGTTCCGCAAGATGATTCACCCACAAAAACCGAATAGTCATGAAAACGATTCTCTTTTCCGCCGTCGCCATCGCCCTCTTTTTCGGGCTGTATGCCGCCACCTTGCGCAGGAGCAACCTGTTCCGCTTGCGCCGGTTCTATCTTGTGGGCACATTGGCGCTTTCGTTGGTGCTGCCGTTTGTCTCCATCGAAATGCCGAGCCGCGTGGCCGCCGTAGTTAAAACAACGACAACTGGGACAACTCTGACAACGGGAGCGGTTGAGTCAACGACAACTGGGACAACTTTGACAACAGGAGCGGTTGAGTCAACGACAACTGGGACAACTTTGACAACAAAGGCGGGTCAATCAACGACAACTGGGACAACTTTGACAACAGGAGCGACAAAAAAGTTGGCTTTTAAAGATATTGTATGTTATGGATATGTTCTCGGTTGCGGGGTGGCTTTTATCCTACTGGTTATCAAGCTCTTTATGACGTTTAGGTACTATCGGCGCAGTGAGTTGTCGGATGAGCTTTCGACGGGCGACATGTGCGTGCGGGTGCTGGGCGAGCCCGACGGCAACCTTCCGTTCTCGTTCCTGCGGTCGGTGTTCGTGAATCCGGAAGTGTTCACGGAGAGCGAGTTGCAGCAGGTGCTGCGGCATGAGCGAACGCACATCCGCCAGCATCATACCTGGGATCTGCTCTTCACAGAAGCGGTGCGAGTGCTACAATGGTTCAACCCCGTCATTTACTTGTACGCCAGGGAGTTGAGCAGCGTCCACGAGTATCTGGCCGATGAGGCGGTGCTTTCGTGCGGAACCTCGCGCCGCGACTACCTGGAACTGCTGTACAAGCAGTTGTGCGTGGGCAAGTTCGTGCCAGTGGGCAACAGTTTCCGTCACTTGCTGACCAAGAAACGCATTCTGATGATGAATCAGCCGGTAAAACGCAGAGTGTCCGCGTGGTGGCTGCTTGAGCTTGTTCCCATTATCGCAGGACTCTTGTTGGTGAACTGTCACCCGAAAACGGAGACGATTGCTGAGGAAGAGGCGGTTGAGGAAGTTATCGATGAGCCCGTTTGCATGGATCCCGATACGATGCCGCAGTTTCCGGGTGGCATCCAGCAGTATGTCAATAACCTCATCGGTAGCATGAAATATCCTGAATTGGCCAAGAAGTACAAATTGTCAGGGGTTCTTTCGGTATGTTTTATTGTGGAGAAGGATGGACGTGTTCTTTTCACGGAGTTGGATACGGCTCATGTCAAATGGGGTGATGTTTGTGGCAAGAAAGGGGAGATGGTGCTTACGGCTCCTTTCGAAGGTCGTAAGGACAGCAATGACGGTTTGGCTGTCGCGCATCTTGATCTCGGAGAGGATGCCCCCGAAGATAAAGAA
>JAFXPL010000144.1 GCA_017527945.1 Bacteroidales bacterium
AACCAAGTGATTTTCGCAGTGGATACTCAGGGATACACAAAGCAGGATAAAATAGAGGTGATGAAAAATATTATCGCCGACATCGAAAAATGCATCGGTATTATCGAGAAGGACGAAAATGCAAGGTTGAGTGAGGTGTGATATGCGGTTTTCCGCGGGGTGAAACCCTTAACCCTTTCCACACCATCTCCCCGCACACCTAACGGCGTGCGCGGCTGCTGGCGGGACGTGCTTCCCAATAACGGCGGGCAATCTGCGCTGGCAGGCCGTAGGTCTGCCGGGCTTGGTGGCGGCTTAGAAAACTTTCCCTGTCCACAGTTGCTCTAAGAAAGCCTTGACGGGCCATACCTCCACCCCGTTGAACAGCCGGGGACGTTCCTCCAATGCCACCACAATGAGCCGACACTCCGGATGCTCTTCCTTGAATGCCTTCAACCCGCGCAAATGGCGCGATTGCACCTCGTTCGTCGATTTTATCTCGATAGCAACCTCCGCATCTCCCAGCACCGCATCCACTTCGTAATCCGTGTAGGTGTGCCAGTAAGACAACGCCTCTTTTATGCGGTGATAGCCCAAATACGCTACGATTTCCTGTATCACAAAATGCTCGAAAGCGTGGCCGAAATCCGCCGAGCCGGGTGCCAGCGAGCGACGGCCCAGCAGATAGTTGGGGATGGCTACGTCAAAATAGTAAAACTTCGGCGACTGCCGCAACTTGCGTTTCACCGTCTTGGAAAACGCAGGAATCATATAGCCTATCAAGGTCTCCTCCAAAATGGAAAAATATGCCGCCACGGTTTTTGAGTCCACCCCGCAATCCTGCGCGATGTTGCTGAAGTTGACCATCTCGCCATTGGTCAGGGCTGCGACCTCCAAGAAACGGGTGAACGTGGAGAGATTGCGCACCAAGGCTTCCGCCTTGATTTCCTCTTTCAAATATACAGCAACATAGGCTTGTAGCATCTGCCAGTATTTTTCTGATGAGGCGAGATAATGACGTGGAATCATTCCCTGATTGACCACCTTTACAATGTCGAAATCTGGAACCTCCGCGCTTGTCAGGGGATAGAAATTGGTTTCCAACGCCCTGCCTCCGAGCATATTAGCACCTCCGCGTTTGAGTTTCCGCGCACTTGACCCGCTCAGAATGAAACGGAGTCCTTTGCGCACCATCAGCCATTGCACTTCGTTCAGCAGAATGGGCAGCGACTGCACCTCGTCGATGATAACCAGCGTGTCAGGGTCACACATTTCCAACTCCTGCCTCATCAGGGAAGGGTTTCGCTGCAGTCGCTCAAACGTGTTGCTTTCCAACAAGTCATAAAATTGCGCGTCTGGAAACAATTCCAACAACAGCGTGGTTTTGCCTGTTTGTCTCGCACCGAACAGAAAAGTACTCTCTTCCGAAAGCTCTTTGGGGGTCAATAACCGTTTAATCATCTTCTTCAAATTTTCTGCAAAAATACAAATTTTCGGAATACAACTCCATATTTTATATGAATTTTCGGAATGCAACTCCGAAAATATCACAATGCCACGAATCGGCACAGTCTTGCGTTATTTTTGCCGTAAAAAAACAGCAAAAACATGACCTCAAAAACCATCATCATCCCCGTCGGCTTCAATGCCGAGCAGTGCAAAAGAAACATCATGGCGCACTTCGCGGACGACAGCCCTGCGGAGTGGATGTCAGACCAGGATTTCGTGCAGCAATATCTCTACTGTCATGAAGGCGGCGACTACGACCCGCCGTTGGAGGTGTGGCTGCTGGTCTGGGACTCGCCATCAAACATGGTGCCGACTTCGCATCCGAATCCGGAAGCAAAGCACTGTCCATCAAACACTGAACTGAAAATCGAAGCTATTGGCGCGAGCCTCCTGTTGTGCAAGACGCATCACAATAATATCAGGTGTCACCTCATCTATATCATTCCTCCAGAACTCAACTTCACGTTGTACGACCTGTCTGAGAAGCATTTCACAGGTGTGGACGACGTTCACGTCATTGACATGCAGGAGGGGATAGCCAAAGCAGATCAAAGCACGTCATTGTTGGACTTTCTGGAGAGTGTGGACCTCCAGATTGCAGAGATAATCGCTGTTCCGAAAGCCACTTTCGACCATTGCGACACCCTTGCCCAATACCAGATTCCCGAATCCGTGACACATATTGAAGACCGGGCGTTCGCCTCGTGCAAGAAGCTGCGAAAGGTTCTGCTCCCAGACAAGACGGCTCTCGGCGAGCATGTATTCGCCGCGTGCGCAAGGTTGTGAAACAATAACCTCTGTTGGGAATTCGATATCAGGGCGCAGCCGTGCGGTTGCGCCCTTTTTTGTTCCCGCCATTCCTTCTCCTCAACCTCCCCACCGGCTCCATCATCAACAACTACCAGAATATCCGCGAGGAACAACGGAAAGACAAAGCCCCAGACAGACCATCGGAGGGCTGCTGAGCTTCGAGGAGTGACTTTCCACCTACTTGCGTGGTTGATTCAGAAAAAATGTATCTTTGCCAAATCTAAAGTATAACTTTAATTTTGTCTAAAGTACACATAAGGCTATGTATAACAGAGTGTTAGAAAATGAGGTTTTACGCTTGTCTGAACTCTTCAAGGTTGTTACCATTACGGGACCGTGGCAATCGGGCAAAACCACATTGTGCAAAAAGACTTTCCCTCACCACGATTATGTCAATCTGGAGGACGAAACCGTTGTAGGCGAGATGGAACTCAACAAAAAGGAGTTTCTGGTGAAACACAGGAAAGGCCTGGTGATTGACGAAGTGCAAAAAATGCCCGAGATCCTCTCCGCTGTACAGGTTGTGGTGGATGAGTATCCAGACGCCGCCTTCGTTCTCACAGGAAGCAACAACCTGCTTTTGATGCAGCGCATCACTCAGTCGCTGGCTGGTCGTACCGCCGTGCTGACACTTCTTCCTTTTTCCATCGCCGAACTGACAGAAGTGGACAAGTCAGCAGGATTATACAGCATAATGTTGAACGGTTTTTATCCTGCGGTATGGGCACAGAACATACCGCCACAAGATGTTTACCGCCAATATTTTTCCACATACCTGCAACGTGATGTACGACAGGTGATGAATATTCGTCATCTTTCTGAATTCAGGAGATTTATCGTGATCTGCGCTTCGAGGATTGGCTCTGAATTCAACGCACAAGGAATCTCTAACGAATTGGGTGTGTCGATACCCACAATCCAGGAGTGGATGAACGTATTGGAGACTTCCTACGTGGCTTTCCGTCTGCCCCCATTTTTTCGCAATATTGGGAAACGGTTGGTCAAGACCCCTAAAATCTACTTTTACGACGTGGGACTGGTATGCTATCTGTTGGGAATTCACACACCGCAGCAGTTGGAAACCCATCCGTTAAGAGGCTCTATATTTGAAAATATGGTGGTGTGTGATTTTCTCAAGAACCAGTATAATCATGGTTTGGACAACAATCTGTATTTCTACCGCGACAAAAGCCAGCATGAGGTCGATTTGGTTGTAGAAGACGGCTTACAACTTAATGCGTATGAAATCAAACTTTCATCAAACATACACCCTGACTTCTATAAGAATCTCAACTATTTCCGCAGTCTGTTTCCCAACGAAACTGTCACTACGCAAGTGATAAACACGGGCCAAGCAGAAAATAACAGCAGTGAAAACGGACATCGCTTCTATCTGAATGTACCATAAGCACTTCTCCCCAACCTCCCCACCGGCTCCACCATCAACAATTACCAAAATATCCGCGAGGAACAACGGAAAGACATTGAGCCAGACAGCCAATCGGCGGGCCGATGAGCTTCGAGGAGTGACGTGTGGCCGCCATCGCCCCTGAAGACTATCTCTTTTCCGCTATGATGTTCATCTCCAAGCCGTTGATGGTAGAAGTGGGTGCGCCGCTTTGGCTGCCGGTCCAGGTCTCCCGAAGAATCAGCGACCCGTCGCGGAAGGTTCCGCCACCCGTTGCGGTGACCCGATAGACGAGGGACGGGGTCTCGTCTTGGTTGAGGTTCGGCAGCCAGCTGGAAGAGAGTACGTTCGTGCTGAAGGTGTGCTCGTCTAACAGCAGGGAGTCGCCGCGCAGCTCGGCGGTCATCGTGTAGCCGCCGCCGTTCATCTCGTTCATCGTTATCAAATACTTGGACTTCTGAGACTTGTCGCGCAGAATTTGCATCTGGCCGATGCGGTGGATGAGTTGGTAGGTCACCTCGCCGTTCGCGTCCCTCAGTTCCACTTCGCCCGAGAGTTTGTAGTTGTAGTCTCCGGTCAGCTTCCGGGTGTCTTTCTGGCACGAAAGGAGCATCAAGGCGGCCAGCAGGGTTGTCAGTATGATGTTTTTGTTCATTTTTTTTAGTTTTGGCTTGTTTTGTGAATCGTATCTTGTTGTAATTCAGTGCCCAAAATTGCCATTGGGGCATGAAAACAACCAGGGTGCGAAGATACGTTTTTTTTGAAGCCGCCGAATAGTTATCGAAAGGACTGGTGCGGTGCAAAAAAAATCGTATTTTTGCCGAAAAATGGAACTATGGAATTGTACGACGACCTGCTGCACATAGAGCCCACTGGGTTGAAGCCCGAGGCGGGGCGGTTGCTGGTGTCCACGCCCTATTTCAACGACCCGTTTTTCAACCATTCGGTGGTCCTGATCACAGACTATGAGACGGAACACACGGCGGGGCTGATCATCAACCGGCAGCTCCCGCACACGGTTTACGAGGTGGTGAACGACATCAAGGTGGACGACCCGGTCTGTTTCGGCGGGCCCGTGCTGACCGAGGCGGTCTTCCTGCTTCACAGCTTCGATTCCTGCCCGGAGGCCACCAGGCTGCTCCCCGGCGTCTATGTCGGCTACAATCCGGTGCTGATCGCCCTCATCGAGCAACACGCCATCCCCAACCTCAAGAGCAAGTTCCTGCTGGGCTACGCAGGCTGGTCGCCCGGACAGCTCGAAGACGAAATCCAGCGCAATATGTGGGTCGTCGCCCCGGCCACCAAGTCCCTCGTGTTCGACACGCCCGCCGAACAAATCTGGCCGCGCACCGTCTCCCGCCTCGGCAAACCCTACGAGCATTGGCTGAAAATACCAAAACATATTGCGTATAATTAGAGCTTAGAACTTAGAGCTTAGAACTTTGAACTTTGAACCTTGAACCTTGAACTTGAAACCTGAAACCTGAAACTTGAAACCAATAAAAACCGCCCTTTACGCGAACCATCCGCATGGAACGAGAGATTTTTAACAACCATACTGTTTATTCGCTGTCGGATGTGGCCATGAGCATCCACAAGGTGATCGAACGCACGTATAACCGGCCGTATTATATCAAGGCTGAGATCTTGAAGCTGAATTATTACCCTTACAGCGGGCATTGCTATCCGGAGCTCGTGGAACGGGACGGGAACGCTATCAAGGCGGAGTTGCGGGCGGTGATATGGTCTTCCAACTTTCAGGACATCAACCGGCGTTTCGTGCAGATCACCGGCGAGCCGCTGAAGGAGAATATCCGCATCCTTTGTCTGGCCACGGTGCAGTTCAGTCCGAAGCACGGCTTGGCCCTGCATATCGAGGACATCGAGCCGACTTACACCTTGGGCGACATGATGCGGAACCGGCAGGAGGTCATCGATCGGCTCAAGCAGGAGCAGGTGTTCGACCTCAACCGCAACCTCCCGATGCCGCTGCTGCCCAAGCGTGTGGCCGTCATCTCCGTGGAGACCAGCAAAGGCTACAGCGATTTCATGCAGACGCTGCAGGGCAACGAATACGGCTACCGTTTCCATACGGAGCTGTTCCCGACGATCTTGCAAGGCGAGAAGGCCATCACGGGGATTCAGAGTCAGCTGGAGAACATCCGGCGCAGGCTCGACCAGTTCGACGTGGCGGTTCTTGTGCGCGGTGGCGGCGGCGATGTGGGCATGAGCTGTTACGACGACTACGGGTTGACTCGCAGCGTGGCGACCTTCCCGCTGCCCGTGCTCACCGGCATAGGCCATTCCACCAACCTCTCCGTCACCGACATGGTGGCCCACGCGCGGTTCATCACCCCCACGGAGGTGGCTTTCGCCCTGTTGGACGCCTTCCGGAAGTTCGACGAACAGCTCGGGGATATGGCTCAGCGGATGACGCAGCGCGTGCAGGCGCAGCTTGCGGAGGCGAGGCAGTCGCTGACGCATACGGAAACGCTTTGCCAGTACAAGTTGCCGAAGGCACTCGACGCGCACAGGAACCGCTTGTCGGAACTCTGCGGCGACTTGGCGCTTCGGTCGAAACAACTGACCATGAACCAGATGTTTCGGCTCCGTTCGTTGTCCCAGGAGATGGACAAAGGCGTGCGGCTACGCGGACAACGGGAGCGGCAGTCCCTGGCGCGTCTTGAGGAGGCACTTCCGCGCGAAAGCCTGGCGATGCTGCGGAAACGCGGGCTGGAGTGCGACCGGGTGGAGGAAAAGCTCCGGCTGCTCAGTCCCGAAAACGTCCTTCGACGCGGCTACAGCATCACCCTCAAAGACGGAAAGGCGGTGACTGACGCATCCGTGTTGCACCCTGGGGACGCTCTCGTGACAAGGTTTTATGCCGGGGAGGCGATTCTTCGGGTGGAAGATGGGAAAAAAATGTAACTTTGCCCACTTGTAGAACGTACATATAGCATATTATAAAATAAAGAAAATCAGATAAATAGAAAATTATGACGAAACCCAAGATTGTTATCGGAAACTGGAAAATGAACAAGGACTTCGAAGAGGCCGAAGACCTGATCTCCACCATACAGGAAAATTTGGAGGGCTACCAGCTCCAGACGGAGGTGGTGCTCTGCCCTCCGGCCGTCTATGCCGAGTTGGTGACCGACCATGCCAGCGAGGAGGGCAGCCACTTCTACGCCGGACTGCAGAATGTCAGCGAGTTCCCGAACGGCGCCTACACCGGCGAAATCTCTGCCGAGATGCTCGCGGCCATGCAGGTGGATTTCTGCATCGTGGGCCACTCCGAGCGCCGCAAGTACTTCGGCGAGACCGACGAGGTGGTGCTCAAGAAGATGCACCGGCTGCTCGACAACAACATTGTTCCCGTGATGTGCTGCGGCGAGACCCTCGAAGAACGCAAGGCGGGCAAACATTTTGAAATTGTCCAGAAGCAAATTGAGAACACCATCTGCACGCTCAAGCCCGAGGAACTCGAACGCACGATGATCGCTTACGAACCCATCTGGGCCATCGGCACCGGCGAGACCGCCACACCCGCACAGGCGCAGGAGATGCTCGCCTTCATCCGCTCCCTTATCGAGAAGAAGTTCGGCACCGAAGCCGCCGTCTATGCCTACATCCTTTACGGCGGCAGCTGCAACGCCAAAAACGCCCTCGAACTCTTCAGCCAACCCGATGTCGATGGCGGCCTCATCGGCGGCGCCTCTCTCAAGGCCGACGACTTCATCAAGATCATCGAGGCCGCAGAAACAGTGGTGAAGGAGAATTAGTTTAGAAAGTTTAGGAGGTTTAGTATGATTAGGTGGTTTAGGAGGTTAAACATCCTAATCATACTAAACATCCTAAACTACTAAATGCAAAAAATGAACCACCTCTACTATATGGCGTTCGTGCTTCTCATGGCATTCGCCTGTGCGGGTTTCGCGCAGGACGATGACCCGTGTGTGCAGACCATGGACAAGGCCACCGAAAAGACGTTCAAGAAGGCTCGCGACTTCCACAAGTCGGGGAAGAAAGACGAAGCATACGAACTCTATGAGGAGATTCTCGACGAGCATCCGGAGTATTTGGAGGTGAACTATTACTATGCGCTGGGCTATTACCTTCCGCTCGAAAACGACGATTTCGTCTCCAAGCGGAAGGACCGCTCGGACGTGACCAAGGCCATGGCCGCCTTCAACCGGATATATGAGACATGCCCCCATTACAAGCCGAATTGTCTTTTTTATGCGGCTAAATTAGCCTACTTCAACGAAATGTTCAGCGAGGCGGAGAAGTTCGCCAAGGCGGTCCTCGACAACCAGGACCTTTTCACGGGCGACAAGGGTGAGGAGAAAATCCGGGAGGCGGAGACCATCCTCAAAAAAGCGCGTTTCTACGGCGGCATCCTCAACAGCCCGGTCCCGTTCGATCCGCATCCGGTGCCGAACATCTCAACCCCGGCCGACGAATACCTCGGCACGCTCTCGCCCGACGGACAGCTCTTCTACTTCACCCGTCGCAAGTATGTGGCCGACAATTCCCCTTTTGGACAGGGCGGGAAGGTGCAGCGGGAGTTCTTCAGCTGCAGCGAGAAGAAAAACGGGCAGTTCGGCGAGGGTGATGCGCTTCCCGAACCGTTCAACAAGGCGGAAGGGGAGGGGAGTCCCACGGTCAATCTCACTAACGACCTATTGGTCTTCACACAACGGCACACAGTGAAGCTGCAAGGGGGTAGTTATCCGAATTACGATCTCTATTACGCTGAGTATGATGGCTTTGACTGGTCCGCACCGAAACCGTTGCCAGGCAAAATCAACCGAAACGACTCGTGGGAGTCGCAGCCTTCGCTCAGCTCCGACGGCAAAGTGCTCTTCTTCGCCAGCGACCGGCCGGGCGGCTACGGCGGCTCTGACATCTGGTATGCCACGCGCAAGAGCGATGGCTCCTGGAGCGACCCCGTCAACATGGGGCCGGTCATCAACACCGCCCGCAACGAACGTTCGCCGTTCCTGCACACCGACAGCAAGACCCTCTACTTCTCGTCCAATGGTCACGACGGCCTCGGCGGACAGGACATTTTCTACTCCAAGATGAACGCCAAACGGCAGTGGACGGAGCCGAAAAACATCGGCTATCCCATCAACACGGAGAACGACGAGGTCGATTTCTTTGTCAGTCTGGACGGCAAGACCGGCTACTTCTCCTCCAACAACTATGGCGATCAGGACTGGAACATCTACCAGTTCGACCTCTACGAGGAGGCGCGGCCGCATACGATGGTCATCGTGAAGGGCAAGGTGACGGTGGATGAGGGCGATTTGGAGAATGCCGTGGTCGAGATTCGCGACACCAACGCCAACGTGGTCTCCACGGGCATCGTGAGCGCGAACACAGGCAAGTACGCGGTGGCGGCGGAAATCAAGCACGATGATCCGCAACCGCTCATCGTGAATGTGAAAAAAGAGGGGTATTCGTTTGATACTCAAATTATTAAGCCAGAAGAAATCAAGGGTGAGATTGTGGAGAAGGATGCGGAGGTGAAAGCCGTGGAAACAGGGAAAGTGTGCGACCTCCGCGACATTTACTACGAGACCAACGATTTCAGTCTGACGCAGGAGTCGAAGATGCTGCTGGCCCTTTTCATCGAGTTTCTGAAAGAGAACCCTACGGTGAAGGTGGAGATTCAGGGACATACGGACGACATCGGGCGCGATGCCGACAACCTCTTGCTTTCGGAGCGCCGTGCCAAGTCGGTGTATGAATATGTAATTGCACAGGGAATCAGTGCCAATCGTTTGAGATACAAGGGTTACGGTGAGACGATGCCGATAGCCGACAACAGCACGGCCGAGGGCAGAGCCAAGAACCGCAGGACCGTTTTCTTGATTTATGAAAAATAGGAACATTTACTTTTTAGGCATCGGTGGCATCGGGATGAGCGCGTTGGCGCAATATTTCCTGCAGAACGGTGACCATGTTTTCGGCTACGACCTCACGCCTTCCCCGGTTACCGACATGTTGCGGCAGAAGGGGGCGGAAATCCATTTTGAAGGCGATGTGGCGAAAATCCCCGATTCGGTGGATTTTGTGGTATATACCCCTGCGGTGCCGAGGGATTTTGTTGAATATCAATATTTTGAAAAAGTCGGTGTGCCGATATTCAAGCGCTCGCAGGTGCTGGGGCACATCACGGACGAACTGCGGACGATAGCGGTGGCGGGCACGCACGGCAAGACCACCACCACGTCGATGATTGCGCATTTGCTCTATCCGGAGCAGCCCCTTGTGGCTTTCATCGGCGGCATTTCCAAGAATCTGGGCGACAACTATGTGTGCAGTATGCACCCTGACACCGCCGTGGTGGAGGCCGACGAGTTTGACCGCTCGTTCCTGACGCTACACCCCGAGGTTGCCGTCATCACCTCCATGGATGCCGACCATTTGGACATCTACCGTGATGTGGAGGACCTGCGCGGGGCGTTCCGGCAGTTCGCCGCCCAGACGCAGCGGGCGGTGATGGTGGAGGAGGCCGTTGCGCAGCATATCGACCATCCGGGCAAGCGGGTCTATGGGGTAGGGGAGCGTTGCGACTACCGCGCCTTCAATCTCAACTACCGGCAGGAGGTTTCGAGATTCTCTCTGCACACTCCCAAAGGGGATATTGCAGATTTGGAGCTTCCGGCGCACGGGCTATATAATATATTGAATGCCACAGCCGCCATTGGAGCGGTGTTGGAGGCTTTCCCCGAAATTCCGGAAGCGCAGATCCGGCAGAAAATCCGCACTTTCGCCGGCGTGAAGCGCCGTTTCGACTACATCGTCCGTTGTCCCGACTTTGTTTATATCGATGACTACGCGCACCATCCCAACGAGATGCGCTCGTTCATCACGGCAGTGCGGGAAATCTATCCGGACAAGGAGATTTGCGGGGTGTTCCAACCGCATCTCTATACACGCACCCGCGATTTCGCGGACGAGTTTGCCGCCGCGCTTGCCCTGCTCGACCGGGTCATCCTGCTGCCCATCTATCCCGCGCGGGAGAAGCCGATAGAGGGGATAACGTCGGAATTTCTCCTCGGCAAAATAAAGAACCCCAACAAGTTGGTACTTCAAAAGGATGAGCTTTTCCCTCATCTGCAGTCTCATCGTCCCGACGTGTTGCTTACCATCGGCGCGGGCGACATCGACCGGTTGGTGGGGACGTTGGCCTGCCTCGGCGACTGAGGTTGTCGAAGTCGTAGCCAATGTTTTCGCAACCCGATTGCAGAAAATATTGTGTATCTTTGCCGCCGGAAAATATCGTGATTATGGCACATAAAAAATTGTATAGAACGAGGAATGATGCCAAAATCGCCGGTGTCTGCGGCGGTCTGGCTGAATATTTGGACATAGACGTCACCATTGTCAGGATTGTCTTCCTGCTGTTGCTGCTGACCGGTTCGCTGGGTTTTTGGATCTACTTGATAATTTGGATTGTGGCACCGTGGGACTATATGGTGAGGTGATTATATGAAAAAGGCAGTTCTCTTGTTGATGCTGTTGGTGGCAGTGGCAGGTTCGTTTGCCCAGTCGCTGACAGGTAAGGTGTTGCAAATCAGTGAGAATGGAGATACTACGGCGGTGTCGAACGCGGCGGTGCAGTGGCTGCACACGTCCGTCGGCACGCACACGGATCCGAATGGGAAATTCACCATCCCGCGCTCCAAGACCGACTCCTTGGTCATCTCCTTCCCGACCTTTCTTCCCGACACGGTGAGGATTCCCGTCGGACAGAACTATATCACGGTGTTCCTGAACACGGCGCACAGCCTCAACGAGGTGAGCATCGTGGCCCGTGATGGTTCGTATATATCAGTGCAACCCATTTTGACCCAGGTGATTAGTACGGAAGGCCTGCGTCGTGCCGCCTGCTGCAACCTCGCCGAAAGTTTCGAGAGCAGTGTGGCCATCGACTCGGAGTTCCCCGACGCGGTGAGCGGCGCCCGGCAGATCTCCATGCTTGGACTCGCCGGCACTTACAGCCAAATCCTGCTGGAAAATGTGCCCTACATCCGACTTCTCTCGCACCAGTTCGGCCTTGGTTTCATCCCCGGTTCGTGGATGGAGTCCATCAGTCTCTCGAAAGGCACCTCCTCCGTGGTGAACGGCTTCGAGGCCATCACCGGGCAAATCAACGTTGATTACAAGAAGCCCGAGACGAATCTCGAACGCTTCTTCATGAACTTCTATGCCAACTCGATGGGCAAGGGCGAACTCGCCATGAACACGCGCATCCCAGTGGGCAAGGACGAGAAGGTGAGCACCAACTTCCTCGTGTTCTTGGCCGACCAGTTCGTTAAAATGGACATGAACCATGACGGTTTCATGGATGTGCCGCGCAGTCGGCAAGTCAACGTGATGAACCGCTGGGACTATAAGTCGCCTGTGGTGGAGGGCCGCACAATGGTCGATTTCGTCTGGGACAACCGTTTCGGTGGGCAGATGGGGTTCCGGCCGAATTACGCGGTGCTGAATGATCTGCCGTATGGCTTTGTTGCCGACAACAAGCGGGTGGATGCCATCACGAAAAACGGATTTTTACTCAAAGGCAAGAACGAGAGCATCGGAACCATCCTCTCTTACACCGGCCACTGGCTTAATTCCCGCTATGGAAATAACAACGCATACGAGGGAAATCAACACAGTGTGTATGCCAATGTGATGTATTCCAACAAGTTCGGAGCATTAGAACGTCACAAGCTCACCGCAGGTGCCAGCTTGCAGTACGATTGTCTGAATGAGCGTTATTATGACGATATGGATTTGTACTACTATGACGTGCCGCATCACCACGAGTTGATCCCCGGTCTTTTTGCGGAATACGCTTACATCATCGATCCCAAATTTGTGCTTACGGCAGGGATGCGTCTGGATTACAACCTTGTGCGCGACAGGCAATATTCGTATGTATGGGAACGAAACAACCAGCTGTTTTGGACACCGCGAATCCATGCCAAATGGCAGGTTACGAAGGATTTGTCGTTGCGGGCATCGGCTGGCAAGGGCTATCGCAATGCCCATTTCTTCGCTGAGAACCAGTCGCTGATGCTCTCATCGCGCACGTTCCATTTTGACGGTCTGTCCAAGCCGGAGGAGGCCTGGAATGCAGGTGCAAGCGTGGTCTGGCAGTTTAACATGCCGGGAGGGAAAGCCTCGTTGGCCGTCGATTACTTCTACACCCACTTCCTGCAGCAGATGATTGTGGATTTGGACCAGGATGTCCATGCGGTGCACTATTATGCGCTGAACGGCGAATATAACGGATACCACAACCGCTCGCGTTCCCATTCCGCGCAGGTGGAGCTGACACTCAAGCCGTTGCAGCGTTTCGAGATTTTGTTGGCCTACCGTTACAACGATGTCCGCTACATGCGCCACGGGGTGATGCACCAGAAGGACATGATGAGTCCGCACAAGGCACTCGTCAACCTCAACTACAGCACGCCCTACGACAAGTGGAAGTTCAATTTGAATTGCCAGGTTTACGGTCCGATGCCGCTGCCTAACACGCAGGGCAACCCCGAGCAGTACCGTCGGCCCGACACCTCGAAACCCTACGTACTGCTCAATGCGCAAATTACCAAGAAGTTCCGCAGATGGGAGATTTACGTTGGCGGCGAGAACCTTCTGAACGTCAAGCAGAAAGACCCGATTGTTCAGGCGGAGAATCCTTTTGGGGAATACTTCGATGCCACGATGGTCTATATGCCGGTCACGGGCATTATGGGATATTTGGGTGTTCGGGTGATACTGAAATAGCGGGTTCAGGGTGTCAACTGCGCAGCGCTATTTGCTTGTCATGATGTCGAGTACCAGATTGTCGGTAGCGGCCATGCCCAGAAGGCCGATGTCCGCCATATTGCGTACGCACTGGTCCACATCATCGTCGATGATGCCTTCCGCCGATGTAACCACTTCGTCTTCAATAGCCAGCATTGAGGAAAGGACGGCCGTGGAGACGCCAGTGGCCACTTTCAGCGAACAGCTTGGCTTCGCGCCGTCGCAGATCATGCCCGTGATGTTGGCAATCATGTTTTTCACTGCATAGACGATTTGCTCGTAGGAGCCGCCCATTAGCCAGGTGAGGCCGCAAGCGGAACCGGTGGCGGCGACTACGCATCCGCATAAGGGCGACAGTCGTCCGAAGCTCTGTTTGATGTAGATAACGGTCAAATGACTGAGCATCAATGCTCTGGCAAGTTCCTCCTCCGTTTTGAGACGTTCCTTGGCGAACACCCAGACGGGCAGCGTGGCCGCGATGCCCTGGTTGCCGCTGCCAGAGTTGCTCATCACGGGCACCTTCACACCGGCCATACGCGCGTCGCAGGCTGCCGATGTGTAGGAGAGGATCTTGGAATAGATGCCGTTGCCGAAAAACTGGCATTTGGGTTCCATGAAAATGGTGCGGCCGAGTCCGTGTCCATAATGGTTGCTCAGCGACATTTCCGCCGCGCGTTTGTTCAGCTCCGCCGTCTCCAGGATGAAGTGGATGTCATTTTCCGGCGCAGTGGTGGCGAAATCGTAAACCATGCGCATGGTGAGCGTCAAATCGTCCGAAAAAGACGAATCTGACGTTTGGCTTTCGTCTTGCAAAAGGGGTGTCCCGTTTTTGGAGATGCGGCTGAAGTGGGTGTGTGCCCCGCTGATCACCACCGAGACGCTGTCGTCGCCGTTGTGGCACTCCACCTCGATGTAAAGTTTTTCAGCCGTGTCTTTCTTCCGAAGGATGTGGATGCGCCCTTGCGCAATGTACTCCTTGCCTTGTTCCACACTCTCAGGGGTGAGGTCTTTCAGTACCTCTAAGCTGTATTCCGACTTCCCGACCAGCGCGCCGAGGGCGATGGCGATGGGCAGGCCAATCATGCCCGTGCCCGGGATTCCTACCCCCATGGCGTTTTTCAACATATTGGTGCTCAGCCATACCGTAATCTGTTTGGGTATGCAGCCAAGTACCTCCTTGGCTTTGGCGACCGCCAGGGCCACCGCCATGGGCTCGGTGCACCCGATAGCTGGCACCACTTCCCGTTTCACTAATGCGATTATACGCTCTCGTTCCTCTTTTGTCATTGCAATGAATATGAAGTTGCAAAAATACGAATTATATCGGCGCAGGGGCACTTAAGAACATCATTGCAACAATTCGCCCCAGTGCCGCTCTATTGGAATGCCGTTGTCGGGATTGAAGAAGTGATGGTTCGCCTCAATGACATGCGCCACGAAGTTCATCGCCTTCAGTACGCTGTCTTCCAGGGTGTTACCTTTCAAGTAATGCCCCACCGTCACGGAAGAGAACACATCTCCGGTGCCGGAGAACTGCGATTCTACCTGACGGTACGGGAGCACCTTGATTCGTCCGACACCCTTGTCATACAGCATCGTACAGGTCTGGCCTTCCATCAGCATACTGGAGATGATTACCGAATTATCGCCAATGCTTTGAAGTGTCATAAGCAAATCCACCGCCTCGTCATACGACAAGTTAAAGTTATCCAAATATTTGTCAGTCAAAAATTTAGCTTCTGTAACATTGGGGACTATGACATCCGCCACCTCGCAGGCCTTGCGCATGTAGTCCACCGTTTCAGCCGACGCGCCATTATAGAGTTTCCCGTCATCGGCCATTATGGGATCGACAAATATGAACGTGCCTCGCGCCTTCAGACGTCGGCAGTAGTCCGTCACAATCCGCGTTTGTTCCTCGGAGACCAGATAGCCCGTACAAACGGCATCCACCATAAAACCTTGTTCCTCCCAGATTTCGATGCTCTGGCGCATGTATTCCGTTGTGTCCAACACTGCGAACTTGCCATAGCTGAAGTTGTTGGATACCAACGACGAAGGCAATCGGAAGATTTCGAACTTCAGGTGCGAAAGGATTGGAGCCATTACGGACATGCCCAAGTTGCCGTAGCCGACAATGTCACCAATAAGTAAGATGCTGCTCATTAGGGGTTTAGGGGTTTAGAAGTTTAGAAGTTTAGGGGTTTAGAAGTTTAGGGGTTTAGGGGTTTAGTTTTCTAAGCAGTTGTCGAGTTCGCGGGTGAGTTGGGGAATGTCCATGTTTTGTCCGATGAAGACGATCTTGACCATGCGGTCGCCGTATTCGGGGTCCCAGTCGCGCATGAACGAGGGGTCTTCTTGCATCAGTTGCACAAGATCTTCCTGCGGGGCGGTGGCGTACCAAAGACCCGCCTCGGTGAGCTTCTGCTGTACACCCGCTTGTTCGTAGAGGTACGACATGTCGCGGTATTCCTTGAAGTAGCACACGCCCTTGGCTCGGATGATGTTCTTCGGGCGCTTTTTCGAGAGGAACTTGTTGAATTCGGCTATTTTAAACGGTTTCCGACGGTAATAGACGAACGTTGAAATCCCATACTCCTCCACTTCTCCACCTTCGTGGTCATGGTGGTGGTGGTGATGGTGACCGTGATGACCATGGTCTTCTTCATCCTCGTCATCGTCATGGTGATGATGTTCGTCCTCGTGGTCATGGTGGTGATGCTCATGTTCGTCCTCCTCATCATGATGGTGGTGGTCGGCGCGGGCTTCGCGCTCCTCCTCCTCGGTGGTTTCGCGCTCGAGTTCGCGCACCCAGCCGGTGGAGACGGCCACATGCTCGTAGTCGAAGGCATGGGTGTCAACGATGCGTTCCAGATCGACCTGCGCGTAGTTGGTTTCAATGATAGTGGCGCCGGGGTTAAGGTGGGTGATAATCTGGCGGAGGTGTGTGATTTCGCCACGGCTCACTTCATCCACTTTGTTGAGCAGCACGATGTTGCAGAACTCAATCTGCTGGACGAGCAGGTTTTCAATGTCCTCCTCACCGATATCCTCGCGCTCAAGGTCGCCGCCGCAGGCGAACTCGCTCTGCATCCGCAGGGCATCGACCACCGTGACGATGCAGTCGAGGCGCGGGGTACCAAACTCCGTGTATTTGGGATTCATGCGCGGGATGGTGGAGATGGTGCGGGCGATGGGCTCCGGTTCGCAGATGCCGCTGGCCTCGATGACAATGTAGTCGAACTGCTGCGACTTGACCAAATCAGACAGCTGATCGACCAAATCCATTTTCAGCGTGCAGCATATACACCCGTTCTGCAGTGCCACAAGGCTGTCGTCCTTTTGGGCCACCACGCCGCCTTTCTGGATGAGCGAAGCGTCAATGTTCACCTCGCCTATGTCATTGACTATCACCGCAAACTTGATGCCCTTGCGGTTCGTCAGAATATGATTGACCAACGTTGTCTTTCCGCTTCCTAAATAGCCCGTCAGCAGTAACACCGGCACATCTTTCTTCGTCATAATCTCTATTTTTTTCGGGCGGCAAAGGTACTAAATATTGCCGTATCTTTGAGATTCATTCCTAAATATAACGCACAATGGTTTTGGAGGCCGCCATTCATGGGTCGTGACATTGTTTCGCTTTCAAATGACCTTGGAAACCTCGTTCTATCGCCTCACGGCCACATCCGACACATCGACAATTCGTTCGAGCGGCTCCCATTCGGAGAGGATTTCGGCAGAGATGGAGCCATCCTCCTTGACAATCTGATGGAGATAGGCGCCATCGTCCGTTTTGTGGAGGACGCAGGAAAGTGTCTCTCCGAGGTACGACTCGTGCAGCCAGTGGATGACGTAGCGGTTGGTGCGGTGTGTGAGCAGGAACTCATCGGGCACGGTTAGCATGGCGATGCTGATATAGCTGCGGTTGTTGACGTGCCCGTTGAAGTCGAGGTCGAGTTGGTTGACCTTGTGATCTGCCCGTTTGAGGATGTTGTCGCTTTTCGGGAAGCGCACCTTCTTGTGACTATCGGTCATCATTTCGGGCAGTGTCTCGATTTTCGGGGCCACGCTGTCGGTCGGTTCCAATTTGCGCGTGTCGGCGTTCATCAGGTTCCAGCAGCTGGTGCCCTTCGCAATCAGCGCGTGCGTGTCGGCGTTGGAGATGCGGTAGTCGGCATAGACTCGCAGCGCGGTGATCTCGCTGACCCAGATTTCCACCTCGATGTCATCGCCCCAGAAAGTGTCGGAAGGAGTCATTTCCGCGCTCATCTCGGTGATAATCCACATTTTGCGTTCTTTCACCAGGTCGAATGCGGCCAGGTGCAGGCAGCCCATATAGCGGGCGAAGCTCTCCTGGAAGTAGAGCAACACCGCAGCAGGGCTCAGCCGGTAGTCCTTGTTCATGTCTTGACACGTTATCGTGTACTTATGGGTGTATTTGTTCATTTTTTTTTAGGGGGTTTTAAAGGATGTGCCAGATTATTCCACCACTTTCCAGTCCTGAATCTTGCGGGTTTCAGAGGAGAAGTTCACTCCGATCTTGTAGAGTTTGCGCGGGTCGTGGGCGAACGGCGCGGCGTATTGCCTCTCTTCGATCTGCGCCAGCGCCTCTTCGACGGATTTGTCTAACTTGAACTCGAACAGGTAGATATAGTCGGCGGTCTGCACCACCATGTCCATGCGACCATCGGAAGTGTGCCGCTCGGTCTCCGTGTAGAAGCCCACCATCTTGAAGATGAGCGCGACGGCGTTGTGGAAGTAGAGCTCCGCGTCACCCGCTATCTGGTAGTCTTGTCCGGCGAATAATGTCTCCAGCCGTTTCATGAAC
>JAFXPL010000145.1 GCA_017527945.1 Bacteroidales bacterium
CGCAATACCTCGGCCAACCACTGGAAAATCATCGAGCGGCACGGCTTCAAGCCGATGTTCAAGGTCGATATCATGGACGAGGAGGGCGAGATGCACATCCCCGTGAAAGACAATTCGCACATCAAATACGATATCGTGGGCTCTCACATGGCCAACTACGACTTCATGATCGCGCTCAACCACTTCAAAGGTCACCCGATGGGCGGCTACGGCGGCGCACTCAAGAACCTCAGCATCGGCTGCGCCAGCCAGAACGGCAAGGCCTACATCCACTCCGCCGGCAAGATGGAGGTCCTCGACATGGAAAAACTCTGGACGCCCGAGTACATCGGCGACCAGGACGGCTTCCTGGAGAGCATGGCGGCGGCTGCGCAGGCGGTTACCGACTACTTCCAGAAGAAGGAGGGCATCATCTACATCAGTGTGATGAACAACATGAGCATCGACTGTGACTGCGTCGATCATCCCGAGCCCGTGAAGTTAGAGGACTATGGCATTCTCGCCAGCACCGACCCCGTGGCCCTCGACCAGGCCTGCGTCGATATCATCAACCAGCAGAAGGTGACCGCCACCAACGACCCCACCGACCTGCTCTCCCGCATCGACCAGCAGCACGGCACCCACACCATCGACTGGGCCGAGAAGATCGGATTGGGAAGCAAGAAGTATAATCTGGTGGATATTGACAAGAAATAGGATAGCTGGGAAAGTCCGAATCAACGTGTATGAAAAAGTCGGCCCTCACCCTCCTTGTCCTCCTTCTTGCCGTCGTGACGCAAGCGCAGCAACGCGAACACCTCGACAACAGCACTCTGCACCCAAGATATACCCTTCAGAGCGGCGACTTGCTGTTCTTGGACAACAGTCGTTCGGACATGGAGAAAGCCATCACGGCCAGCACGGGCGAATACTCGCACGTGGCGCTGGTGGAGCGTGACAGCGCTGACGACGTGTGGGTCATCGAGGCCTCGCCGAAGAACGGTGTGCAGCGAGTACCTTACAGACAATTCGAGAGGGAACACCTCGTCGGATTCTTCGGAGGAAATATCGACATCTACCGTCTCACCGTCGCTTTCGACACCGCTGCGGTCATCGTCCGTGCCAAGAGCCTCGTCGGGAAACTTTACGACAACGCTTTCCTGCCCGACAACGACGCCTACTACTGCTCGGAGCTCATCCAGACGGCTTTTGGCGGCATATTCCCTTCGCAGCCGATGAACTGGCGCGACGCCGACGGCAACCTACCCGAATACTGGGCAAATCACTTTGAGGAACTCGGTGTGCCCGTCCCTGAAGGCGTTCCCGGCACCAACCCCACGGACATGAGCCGGTCGCCGCTGCTGAAGAAACTGTAAATTGCCTTTCCTCGCTGAAATCGCCATGGGCATTGATAAATTGTGTATATTTGCCGTTGTAATCCTTGTTAGAGGGGAAGTCAAAAAAGGATAAAAACACCCGGACAGACTATGACCGAATACGAAAAAATGCTCAATAACCTGCCGTATGACTATACGGACGAGGAGATTCAGGCCCGCATCCTGAACACCTACTATGCCATGCGCGACCTGAACCGCTGCGGCGCGTGGGACATGGAAGAGTTCCGCCGCTGTATGCTGGCCCTGCTGCCCCACGCGCATCCCTCCGCCTTGGTCATCCCGCCCTTCCATTGCGACCATGGCGACCGTATCACCCTCGGCGAGGGCGTGGTAATCAACTTCAACGGCGTGTTCCTCGACGGCGGCGGCATCACCATCGGGCATCACACCCTGATAGGCCCCAACTGCCAGCTGCTCACGCCTGACCACCCGCACGACTACCTGGAACGCCGTAAAACCATCGAGACGGGACTGCCCATCCGCATCGGCGACGACTGCTGGTTAGGCGGCGGCGTGATTGTATGCCCGGGCGTGACCATCGGCAACCGCGTGATCGTGGGCGCCGGCAGTGTTGTCACGCACGACATTCCCGACGACGTTGTCGTGGCTGGCAACCCGGCGAGAATCATCAAGCACACGGATAACGGCACTCGGGAGTAGTTGCGGACTGTCATCTCCGCCGCGAAGGCTCGCTGCCGGCCTCAAAAAGCTTGCCTTTTGTGCAATGGCAGAAAGCCGGACGATGAATCGCCCAGGGCTTGAGCAGGCATTTCCGCAAGGGTTTCCCGGCTCTTGCTTTTTTTGAAATATATCGCCCACGATATAAATATTTTTGTATTTTTGCATCGTGAACGATATAAATATGCAAGTGATGGAATACGAGCAACTTAAGTTAGACAACCAACTCTGTTTCCGGCTCTATACGGCGGCGCGGCTGACCGTGAGCGCGTATCATCCGTACCTCGACCCGTTGGGTATCACCTACCCGCAGTATCTCGTGCTGCTCGTCTTGTGGGAGCAGGACCGCCAGCCGGTGTGCGACATTGCCAAGCGGCTGATGCTCGACACCAACACCGTTACACCGCTGCTGCAGCGAATGGAGAAGTCGGGGTGGCTCCGGCGCACGAAAGGGAAAACGGACACGCGCCAGCGCATCGTGTCGCTGACCGAAAAGGGCACCGCCCTGCGCGAGCAGGCAAAGCACGTCCCCGAATGCCTGAGCGCAAGCATCTTAGAGAAAACGGGATCTGTGGAGGAGTTGGCAACGATGGTGCCCGCCCTCGACAAACTCATAGAGGGACTGAGTAAACGGCAAATTAGCTGTTAGCTATTGGCCATTAGCGGTTAGCCTCGCCAACAGCCAACAGCTAAAAGCCAACAGCCAACACCCAACAGCCAAAAGCCAAAAGCCAACACCCAACAGCTAAAAGCCAACAGCTAAAAGCCAAAAGCCAACAGCCAACATCCAAATCGAATAAAAAAAATAATTGTATCACTTAAAACAATAAAAAATGGCTACTATTTATGATTTCAAGGCCCAGAACAACAAGGGCGAAGAGGTGGACATGGCGCAATACCGCGGCAACGTCCTCATGATTGTCAACACCGCTTCCAAATGCGGTTTCACCCCCCAATACGACGGCTTGGAGGCTCTGTACAAAAAGTACAAAGACCAAGGTCTCGTGATTCTCGGTTTCCCGTGCGACCAGTTCAAGCACCAGGAGCCCGGCACGGACGCGGAGATCGCGGAGTTCTGCCGCCTCAACCACGGCGTCACCTTCCCGCTGATGAAGAAGATCGACGTTTTCGGCGAGAATGCCCACCCGATTTTCAAATATCTCACCCAAACAGTACCCACCGAGGAGGTGAAAGGGCTGAAAAACAAGGCCACGATGGCTCTTGTGGATGGTCTGAGCAAGTCCGAAGGCCGCGAGGAAGGCGGCGTGCGCTGGAATTTCACCAAGTTCCTCATCTCGAAAGACGGCAGCATCGTCAAACGCTTCCCGCCCGTGGCCACGCCCGAGGATATGGAGGCTGATGTTGAGGCTATGTTGAAGTAAAACATCAGAATTATGGCACACGCTTGTGAAAACTGCAAGATTCGCGCGCACTACGACGCGAAGCCGAAATCACTGATGGGCCGCTTCTGGCGCTGGCACATCAATTTCTGTCCGGGTTGGAAATCCTACTTCACTTCGCAGTCGCCCGAAAAGCAGGCCGAGCTGCGGGAGAAGTACCAATTCACCAAATACCAGACGGAAAAACACGATTAATGTGTATAAGTATGTTGGCAGTGAACTTTTTCGCTTGAATGCGAGTGGTTTACTGCCAACTTTTTTTATTCTGAACACAGGCAAAGAGAGATTTGCTTTTTTGGGTGCCTATTTTTCACCCCGTTTCTGCGGAGAACTTTTTACTCTTCGACCCATTCTATCTCTTGGCTTGAGTTGCCGATCACTTTGCCGTTGGGATCCAAATAATACTCCACTCCGTCCTTCAATGCCTTAAAACCATATTTGTCCTGCTCAAAACGTTCGTATTGAGGAGCGAATACCGTTTTACCATTTTTGTCAACACACCCATACAACCCGTTTTGCCTCACTTGATAGTAGTTTTCAAATTCCAAAATGTCATCATAAACCGGTGAAATGATCACGTTGCCGTCAATACCGCAAATCCCGGTTTTTTTATCCTTGTTGAGCCAAAAGGTATTCCTGTAAGGATGGAAACCAATGTGGTCGTATTTGCGGTCGGTGCCAATGAGGCTCTTACCCTGTTTGGTGAGGATAACGCCATAGAGCTTGTTTCCGGAATGAGTTATTCCTTCGAAGAATCCCCCATTATAGGCCAATTGAGTAAATATGAATGGCGTCACGGCTTTCCCTGCCGAATCGCCAATGGCATAGAGACAGTCTTGGCGAAGTTTTGACCAGGAGAATCCGTCTGATTCTTCGTGGTACTCCGTGTTCACCTCCTTTTTCCTGTTGTAGAGGCGTATTTCCTTTATGTTTTTCCCATCCTGCTTTCTAACGACATCCACGAAATAATCGCCAGCTGGCAAAGTCGCTATGATGACATTTCCTTTACCTAATGTTGTTTCCTGCAACGTTTTGGATCTGTCGGGCCTGCTCACTCTGACGAGATACTGGTCGAATTCGTCTTCCGGGATGTCCAATATCTTGGAGTCACTCGAATGGGAATAGGATATCACCGGCACGGTGTCTGGCTCTGAGACCAGCGGATCCCCCGGCGTGGTGAACCAGTGCACGGTGGTGTCGCCGGGCAGCCCGTTGGCGTTCCGGCCGAAAGCAATGACGCAGTATTTTGTGCCGTGGTTCAGCAATAGCCGTCCCCACCTGTCCGTCTCATAAATGGTGGAGTTCCTGTTGATGATACGGCAGAGCGAATCCAAACCGAGTTTCTCAAACCACATGGCAGAAACAATGCCGTTTTGGTAGCCACATGTTTCCGGATTTGGCACGCATATCACATAGGATCCTGTATCGGAGAGGAAATTGCTGTATATCTGTATGGATGATTTCCCTACGCCACCTATTGGTTCCGTCCTGAAGGGTTGTCCGAAACACTTGTTCCGGCGGTCATTGGAGTCGGCCGCGACACTCCAAATGGTGTATTCCTTGCCGGGCTTCAGGTTCGTCCAAAAATGTCCCCAGACGGTATCATAGCGTCCCCAATGAAAGAGGACATCCTCGAACGAGATTCCGAAAATCTCCGACAAAAGCTCAACTTCGTTGCCATAATCCCTATACTCGTAAAAATGGTGGCATGCCGCATCGTGATCATAACGATATTGGACATAATAGGGTGTGACATTCTGTATTTCAACCTCTGCGTAAGGGAGATTCTCCTGGGCGGAAGAGACACACACGCCCAAAACCGCTAAGAAAAGAAACGTTATGGGAAATTTTCCATTCATATCGCTGCGATAATTTAAGGTTCAAGTTTTGTAACCGCAAAGATATAAAAGTTTTTGCATAGTACCTGTTTGTCAAATTATTATTTGTGTTTTTCCCTTTTAATTGAAAAAGGTTATGGTTCTCTTTTTTTCAGGCACGGCTCTGCCGTTGCAATTTCATTTGTCCGTGTGCATTCGTAATTTATGTACATTTGCAATCCTAAAAAATAAGAATTATGAAACATTTATGCTATTACCTCACGATCCTCGTCATAGCACTGTGCGTCAACTGTTTAGGGCAAAGTAGTACCGCTGGTTCTGTTTTCCATTATGGCGGGCATCCTCTCGATGAACGATGTCGCGAAGGTGGGCAAGTTAGGGCTCCGCGCCCTGCTCTATTTCATGACGACGACCCTCTTCGCCGTGACAGTGGGATTGGTAGTCCCCACTCTCCTCAAAGGCGTTCTGCCGACCATCCACTGCTTCGTCATTCACGCCGGCTTGGTCTATTCCTCGGCAGTGGGGTTGCTCGGCGGCCTCTCCCCGCTGAAGTTCTTCAAGGAGATGCAGCCGGCCATGCTGTTCGCCTTCTCCAGCGACTCGTCGGTGGCCACGCTGCCCTACACGATGCAGTGTACTGAGAAGATGGGGGTCAACAAGGACATCGGGCGGTTCGTGCTCTCGTTGGGCGCCACCATCAACATGGACGGGGTGGCCATCTACTTGGGCGTGGCCTCCGTCTTTATGGCCAACTGCTGCGGCATAGACCGCCTCATCGACATGGGCCGTACCGTCATGTCGGTCACCGGCGACGCCTCCTGCGCGGTGGTGATGCAGCGGATCGTGGGGAAGAAGTTGTAAAACATACTTATTATCAATATTTTACAAAGTTTTATAAGATAATTCCGAAACATTGAAAAGAACATAAACCCAACTGAATATGGACACTACTGAAACCAATATGACCTTACAAGAAGCCATCGTTGCCCGCCACAGCGTGCGGCAATACATCGAAAAGCCCATCGAGGCGGAGAAAGTCCAACAATTGCAAACCCTCATTGACGAATGCAACCGCGAGGGCGGGCTGCACATACAGTTGGTGACAGAGGAGCCGAACGCCTTTGCCGGCGGGATGGCCAAGTACGGCAAGTTCCGCGGCGTGCGCAACTACATCGCTATGATCTGCAAGAAAGGCGATGACGAGAAACTCGGCTACTACGGCGAGAAGGTGATCCTGTTGGCGCAAACGCTCGGGCTGAACACCTGCTGGGTGGGACTCACCTTCCGCAAGCAACCCGACCAATATACTGTGGGGGATGGCGAAACTTTAGCGTGCGTGGTGTCGCTCGGCTACGGGGCCACGCAAGGCGTGCAGCACCCGCAGAAGCGGACCAGAGCCGACGTGACTGACGACCAGCGCACCGCCGACCACGGGAAGCCTTTCCCCGAGTGGTTCGTGCGTGGCGTGGAAGCCGCATTGTTGGCGCCCACAGCCGTCAACCAGCAGAAGTTCGTGTTTGTCCTGCACGACGGCAACCGTGTGGAGGCCAAGGCGAAGTTCTCCCTCATCGGCTATGCCAAACTCGACCTCGGCATCGCCAAATGCCACTTCGGGATCGGCGCGGGGGAAGGGAGTTTTGAGTGGTTATAGCATTTGGTCGCATCCTTTCGAGATGCTTATATCGCGTGCGTGACACCTCTCCGAGGCATGCACAGCACTATTGACAAACAGTTTGTATGTTGAAAAAAATGCGGCAAGGTGATGGCTGTTCATCGGAAAAAGTGTATCTTTGCATTTTGAGATAAGGAAGAACCAATACTTGTTATGAGCAGATATGAGATTCCATTTTTAACAGCTGCCGTGCAGGCTTTCGGACAACGTTTCGCGATGACCCGACAAGCAGCGTTCAACTATTTGCAAAAGCATAAAGGACTATCCTTCCTGATTGAGTTTTACGATGTGGAACATCTTCAGTCGATGGATGAAACTATAGACGATCTGCTTATTATTTGCCAACAAAACGGAGGTGTACTTGCATGAAACTATATCATGGTACGAATATTGACATTGAGGCGATAGACCTCACCCGAGGCTTGCGACACAAAGACTTCGGCAAAGGTTTTTATGCAACCCCAGACAGAACAACTGCTGTACGTATGGCCCAAAAACGAGCTCGACTTTTTGGAGGGGAAGCTACGTTGATAACCTACGAATTTGACGAAACGACATTGCCATCAGATTTGAAGATAAAACGATTTCCTGAAAAAGCTACTGTAGAGTGGCTTTTGTTTGTGGATGCAAATCGTGATAGAAAGAACACATCGTCCATTCACGATTACGACATCGTTATTGGCCCGATTGCTAATGATGGTGTTGTGCTGCAACTGACCAATTATCGTGAAGGTATTTATTCTCCCGAATAGGCCGCATTGTTGTTACAAGACAAATATCTTGACCAGCAATATTACTTTGGAACAGACAGAGCTTTGTGTTTCCTCCATAAAATAAATGTTGAAACCGTATGATTCAGCCAAATCATCACCAAATAGCGACATATCTTACCGACTACGCCTTGAGCGAGTTGGTGAAATATGTGATGGAGGACACCGGGAGCAGTATTGAGCAGGCAATGGAGAAGGTCTATAATTCCCCATTGATGGATATCTTGCAGGATGAGGAAGGCGAGTTGTATGTGCAAAGCCCAGCGTATCTGTATGAGCTGATGAATATTCAGATGACATCAAAATATAAGGATATTTGGTTTGGTTGTCTTCATGTTAAAACTCGTTCAAGAAATAATGAATTATTGGGTGATGTGGAAGGCGCATACGCCCAAACAATTGCAAAAGCCCATAACAAAGATGAATTTGTTTCTTTACTTAAAGAATACACTTTAAATTATGATCTCGAGTATGTCGAATTAGAAGACATATCCACTTTGCAATACCGTTTGTGGAACCAACTGCCAGTTTCCGAAGCGTTACTTGAAGAAGCGAAATCTTTACAAGATTACAGACATATTCGTTTCAGCACATTCCACACTTATTAATATTCCATTAACCGAACAAAGGAAAGATAGTCATGAAGAAAACTATACCCTTTGGGTGCCAAACTTCGAGATAGAATCGCACATTTACTCTTTGGGGATTTAGCAAAATCGACAAACAATATTAAGGCCTCTTAAAAATGTGTAAACATTAACCCTGAATTCATTATGAAAGATATGAGCAATCAACCCGATCGCAGTACACAGATTATCCGCACCAGTTGGATCGGCATCGCCGCCAATGTTCTTTTGGCGGCTTTCAAGGCCGGCGTCGGCATCGTGGCCAGCAGTGTGGCCATCGTGATGGACGCCGTCAACAACCTCAGCGACGCGCTGTCGAGCGTCATCACCATCGTGGGCACGAAGCTCTCGCAGCGTCCCGCCGACCGCAAGCATCCCTTCGGCTTCGGGCGCATCGAGTATTTCAGCGCCATCATCATCGCC
>JAFXPL010000146.1 GCA_017527945.1 Bacteroidales bacterium
CAGCAGCAGCGCGTGGCCATCGCCCGCATGTTCCTCAAGAACCCGCCCATCATCTTCTTGGACGAGCCCACCGCCAGCTTGGACGCCATCGCCACCGAACAAATCAAGAACAGCATCGACGCCATCAAGAAAGACCGCACCGTCATCATCATCTCCCACAGCATTTCCCAAATCATCGACGCCGACTACATCTACGCGCTCAAGGACGGCCGTGTAGAGGAAGACGGCGACCCCGACGAAATCTACAAGAAAGGCGGCATCTACAAGGAAATCATAGACGCTTCGGCAAGAAGTTTGAATATTGAGAAGATTGCGAAAACAATCGGGTGACGGGAGACACCTGCTCTTGTGAGGAGGTGTACTCGTGGAAATGTGCCGTTGGCACCCAAAAAAACAACTGCAGCATTCCAATTGTAGGGACGAATAATCACTCGCCTCTGCAATTGGTGTAATGTGTTGTGTCTGAATCTAATATATGACGATATTTATCATATATGCGCTGCCACGAATGACATGGAGCTCCTATTGTTTGTTGGTAATAATCAAGTGTTTGCCGAAAAGAGTGCAATGCTTTCTCTAAACCCGCTTTCCCATATTCTTCATAAATTTTTGAAATAAAGTAATCATAAGAACGTGTCTCAAGGCCCCTTTTGCAGATCTCCCCAGTTCTCAACTTTACATAACCATAGTAGAAATCACTGAAAGCGCCAGGATTCATTTCTTTTTGAATCTTTCTTTTTTGTACTTCCAATGAGACTTGATTATCGTAAACTTCCTGAACAGCGTTATAAATCTTCTTGATTAATTCTTCTGATCTTGCCATAGCATGTGAAATTTTGTATGATATAGTTATAACCGACAAGCACATAAAACAACGTGTAATTCACCGTGCTTTGGGGTTGACGGGTGCAAAGATACAAAAATTTTTATCTCCCGAACATGCTAAAAACTACAAGATAGGCGCAGAAAAACATCCAAAAACAAGCAGGAAAGAAATAATTCGCAAATTTGATAATTATTTGTTTTTTTTTATTATTTTTGCACCCTGAACTTGAACTAAAAGATGAACATTGAATTCCAAAACAAAGGACTTGAAGATCTTTATTTTTTTGGATCTACTGAAGAGAAAACGTACAACAAACTATCGAAAGATATAATCAAAAGGTACATCAAAGTGGTAAACTACTTGAAAGCAGCTAATCGGATTGAAGATATATACCCTATCAAATCGTTGCATTACGAAAAGAAGAAAGGAAATCTGAAAGGAATAGATGCAGTATGGATTAACGACCAATATCGGTTACTATTTGAAAGTTCAGCGAATGAACAAAAAATTATTGTAAACGCTTTATTATTAGAAATTTCCAAACATTATGAATAATAATAGAATTGTTCCGGCACAGGCCACTCACCCAGGAGAACTGATCAAGGATGAGCTGAACGAACGCAAAATGTCACAGAAACAACTCGCCAATCTGACGGGAATTGCGCCTTCCGTATTGAGTGAAACCATCAATGGGAAACGTGCCATTTCATTGAATGTTGCTGTAGCATTAGAGAAAGTGCTCGGTATTTCAGCTGATTACTGGATGAACCTACAAATGCAATATAATCTGGATGCGGCTGCCATAGAGGAAAGGAGAAACCAAAAAGAAACTGTTGCTGTCACCATCCCCGTTGGAGACCGAAACTTGCTCCGCTCCCTTGCGCACAAATTTGGTTGGGCATGTGTTTTTTAGCATCACCTGCTATGAACCATAGAATCTGGAATTAATTGCAAAACAACCCGTTATGAAAGGACGTAACGACAAGCCGCACATCGGCATTTTTGGGCGGAGGAACAACGGCAAGAGTTCCCTTATCAACGCCATCACGGGACAGGAGGTCGCCATCGTGGACGCCACGGCCGGCACCACCACCGACCCCGTGCGCAAATCCATCGAGATCTTCGGCATCGGCCCCTGCATCGTCATCGACACCGCCGGCATTGACGACGAAGGCACCATCGGGGCGAAGCGCATCCAGAAGTCGCTGGAAGTGCTGAAAACCATCGACTTGGCCATCCTTGTCATCACCGATTACGAGATGGGCATTCCGGAACGGCAGCTGCTGGAACAGTTCCGGCAGTATGAGCTCCCCTACCTCATCGTCAACAACAAATGCGACCTGCAAGCTCCTCGCGAGATGGATGTTGATGGACGCAACGTTCTGAACATCAGCACAAAAACGCATACTGGCATCGATGAAATGCTTCAGGAACTTGTGCGGATTATGCCGGAGTCGGCGTACCGCACGCGCTCGCTGCTCGGCGACCTCATCGGAGAGGGCGACGAGGTGCTGTTGGTGACCCCCATCGACACGGAAGCCCCCGAAGGCCGGCTCATTCTCCCGCAGGTGCAGACCATTCGCGACATCTTGGATAACGAGGCTATCGCCATCGTGCTGAAAGAGAATCGGTTGGCGGACTATCTCCAAAACCATCGCGCCCCAAAGCTGGTCGTCACCGACAGCCAGGCGTTCCATGAAGTGGAGAGAATCGTTCCGGAAAGCATCCCGTTGACAGGCTTCAGCGTGGTGCTGGCCCGACAGAAAGGCGAGTTCGAGGCCTACCTCAAAGGCACCCCGAAGCTACACGACCTCCGCGACGGTGACCGCATCTTGATGCTGGAATCGTGTACGCACCTCACTTCCTGCGAGGACATCGGGCGGGTGAAGCTGCCGCGCCTCATCCGCAAATTCACGGGCAAGGAATTAAAGTTCGATTTTGTGTCGGGGCTAAACCAAATCACTGACATACAGCAGTATGCAATGGTCATCCAATGCGGCGGCTGCATGGTCACGCGCAAACAGTTGAAAGAACGGTTGCGCCCTGCCATCGAGGCGGGCATCCCCGTCAGCAATTACGGCATGGTGCTGGCCTACGTCAACGGCATTTTCGACCGCGCGGTGGCACCGTTTTTGTAGCGGGTATCTGTCGAAAAATCACATATCTCCCGACCAGCCGTGACCCAAATCCCAATGCTCATCATAGACAAACTCAAAATAGGGCAATGAAAACTCCTTTTCCAAGAGTTCGGTCAGTTCTTCTTTGACGGGGTCAGCCCATTTCCCAACTAGAACTATGAACTTGTTGATATTCCAAGTCACTCTTCCTCGGGGAACTTGTGTATAATCGCCTTTGAACTTTGTTTCCTCGTGTGTTGCCTGTGCCCGGAAATATTCTTTCGCCCAAATCTGGCGGTGCAGTTTTGGGTAGTTAATGAAAGGCAATCCCTTTTCAGCGGCTTCTTCCACCATTTTAGGGGTGAGTTCTTTTTTACAGACTCCGAAAAAGGAATGGTCTTGCATATCGTACCAGAATATACCCACGCACGGCATCTGCTCATCGAATGCTTTCATGCTCTCCATCTGAGCAGCACGATCCTTGTCTGACAACTTGTTCATCATAATATGCTATAAATAAGAATGTTTGTAAACAAACCGCAAAAATAACAAAAATACGGCAATATTATTCACCTCCCATGTCACCTTTTGCCCCTCTTATCCGTTTAACAGTTGAATCGATTCGGTAATAAACGAAAATGTGTAACCTTAATATTTAATAGTCATGGAAGAAGTTATAGAGGTCCTTGCGGTGGTACTCGTAATCGGTGGAGTTTGCATCGCATTACCACTGGTGATCTTGTTGCTGACCAACAAGCGGAAAAATCACGAAATCGACAAGAAAACGGAGATTCTGATGGCCTTGTTAGAGAAAAACCCCAATCTCGACCCAGCTGAAGTGTTAGACAAACTGGACATGTCGTCGGAAGACGGCAAGAAAACCCTGAAAGAAAGACTGTTAGAAAAACTTTTGGGCGGCTGTATCTGCACATTGATCGGAATAGTCCTCTTCTTCACCCATTTGTTTGGTTTTGTGTTTTTAGGGGACAGGACCACTGGAGTAGTCGGTGGCGGCGTCTTGACAGCCATAGGTATAGCCCTTATCATCTATTATCTGGTCAGCAAGAAGATGCTACAGAGCGAGATAGCGACTGAAGAGAAACGGATAACCGAGCAACAAATCTCCGAATGACACGAGAACAATTCATAGCCCTGATTTCGGAGGAGCAGGAGTCTTTACGGAGATTCCTGCTTGCCTTGTGTGAAGGCGACCGGATGGAGGCGGAGGACATCGCGCAGGAGGCGATGGTGAAGGCGTACATCGCGATGGAGCGGTTCGTGGAGCGGGCCAAGTTCGCCACGTGGCTCTTCAAGATCGCCTACAACACCTTCCTCGACCACCAGCGGTCGGGGTGGAACCGCCGGACGGACTTGGACGCGGCGGAGCAAATGCCGGGCGGGCCGGACGCCGACGACGCCTTCCAATACCAGGAGCTGTACGAGGCCATCGGCACGCTGCCGTTGAAGGAGAAGAGCGCCATCCTGCTGTTCTACGTCAGCGGCTACTCAGTGAAGGAGATTGCGAAAATCACGGGAAGTTCCCAATTGGCTGTGAAGCAGCAGCTTTCAAGAGGAAGAAGTAAACTCAGACAAATTTTGGAACGATGAAAGAGACTAACATAGAAGACCTTTTCGCCCGTTACCAGCCGGACATGGGCGACCGCTCCGAATACATGGAGCGGCTCTCCAGGAAGTTGGAGGCGGCGGAATACGCGAAACGGTACCGCGAGGCGCAGACCAAGCGTTACCGCCGGATGATGGTGGCCGTATTCATCTCAGGCGTGGTCACGGGCTCCATCGGCATCGTGCTCGTGCTGCTACATCCGCAATGGTTGATACCGATGCAGACCGCCTCCGTTGGGGTGTCCTTCCCCGCATTCTCGTTCCTCCCGAAAGTACTGCTGTTACTGGCTATATGCTTTGTAAGCTTGTGTATCACGGGGTTGGTGCGGAAGATCTGTGAGCGCAACGAAGTGACGTGGTGACGGACAGAGCCACCACGCACTAAAGACGGTGCCATTCGCAAAGGACTGTCCAACAGTAGAATCGCACTGACATCCACCAAGAGAATCCAACGCTATAAAAAAACTTTTGCCCGACATTCAGTGCCGGGCAAAAGTTTTTTTGTGGAACATTTTTCGGGGCAGTTAGCGTTTGGAGAGGCTTTTGTCGAACATAAAGAAGGCAGCCTTGTCGTCGCCGACGCACTCCATCGCATCGATGAGTTCCTGGGCATTCTCCTCCTCCTCAACCTGCTCGGTCACATACCATTGCAGGAAGATGGTGGTGGCATAGTCCTTCTCCTTGGTGGCCAGGGCATAGAGGTCATGGATGAGACCGGTCACGACTTTTTCGTGCTTGAGGGTCTCCTCGAACATGACGAGCGGCGACTTCCACGAGGTCGGGAACTTGTCGATGGCTTTGAGCTCCACCCGAGCCTGCTGGCTTTCAAGGTAGTGGATGAACTTGAATGCGTGCTCCATTTCCTCATCGTACTGCTTGCGGAACCAGTGGGCAATGCCCTTGTATCCTTTGTTCGAAGCGTCCATAGACATGGCCAGATAGAGATAAGCGGACCACATTTCCGCGTTGATTTGGGCGTTGATAGCCTCTTGCATTTTCACACTAATCATGATAAGAATATTTAATTGTTTGACTATAAATGAACTGTATTAAATTTAGTAGTCTGCAAAGATATTCTTTTTTTGGTGACAGACCTCCTGTCGTGTGATTTTTTTGAAACCGAGCCGCATTATGGGAGAATTATTCAAGTTGTGTAACTGTCGGTTTCACATCAATCGTTGTTTTGCTGTTTTATTTTTCTGCAAAAATAAAAAAAAACACCATTTCAAGTCTATTTCAAGTAAAAAAACAAGTAGATTAACGTACGATAGTATTTCTTCCAACAATTGATTTACCCCATTTCTATTTCAACTCCCACACCTCATTCACATTGTCGCTGACCGCCAATGTTTTTATTGTTTTCGGATGATATTTTCCAATTCCCCTATGAGATAGAACGGGAGATTAACGAGCCGGAATGTTCTGCCGGAACCGACGACGCGCACATCGTCAACGCTGTATGGACCTGACCAGATTCGCACAGCGATGTCCGTCTGCGCTTTTTCCATGAAACTGTGCAAAGAACGCAGATGCGAATTATGCCCCGTTTTGACTTCGATGGGGATGAGTTGGGAATCCACCACCCACGTCAAATCCACTTCTGCACCCTGCTCTCCACGCCCTTTTGTCCAGAAACTTCGGGTTTGGTTGATGTCTGTACTCAATGTAAGCAATTCTTGAGCAGCCACCTGTTCGCCAATCCGTCCTTTCCAGACGTCCAATATATCGCCTGCCGCTATGATTTCACTTCGCACTTTAGCCACATAGTTCACAATCCCCGTATCCATCCAGAACATTTTGGGCATCCGCTTCAGTTCTGGAATGGATGGGAGACGACATGAGGTGGAAGGATACACCAGTTCCACTAGCATTGCTTTCTGAAGCAGGCGGAAGGCTTCGCCCATTTCACGAGCCCGATAGTCCGACCCCGCAAACCCCGTCAGCTTCACAGTTCCGCCCGCGTATGTCCACCCATGTTGTATTAAAAAACGGACAGCCTCAGTAATTGTTTTTGAAGACGCATATTTTTCCACATCATCCATATACCCTCGAACCAACCTGCTGAATATTTTATCAATAGAAACAAAATCTTGGTTTTCCGAAAAATCCTGAACGACCTCCGGCATACCACCCACTAAACAATACTGGTTGAACAACCCCATAATTTCCTTATGTAAAGGAACTGTATAGGCAGGTGTTTTAAAAAAGTCAAATAGACCATCGTGTCCAGTAGCGGACAAAAATTCACAAAACGAACATGGTCGCACTGGCAGGTAATTTACACGACCTACCGGAAAGGAAGCGTGTATGTCAACAACATTTTCCAACAATGAGCCGGCTGCAATGAGGTATAAATCAGGTAATTCTTCGTAAAAATAACGCAACTTTGCGACGACCTTCGGGGAATTTTGTATTTCATCAATAAAAAACAAGGTGTCACCCCGTATGCGTGATTTATTCTTTTGGGCAAACAGCAAGGGCAACAACTGGGAAAGAGGGATATCGGATTCCAGCAAAGTTCGATCACTAATGAGTTCAAGATTAAAATAGAGATAATTCTCAAATTCTGATGAAAATTGTTCCACCAGCGTGGTCTTTCCTACCTGACGGGCACCTCTTAACACCAATGGTTTGTGCGGTACGCTTTCTTTCCAATCCTTTAAACTGCTTATTATCTGTCTCTTAAACATATATAATGTTTTAAATTACCACCTGCAAAGATACAATTTTGTTTCAAAATATTATATACAAAAAAGTGTGTTTGTCACAAAATGACAGATATGGAAATTGGACCAGCTTGTACCTGTACCAGCTCCAAAAAGTGTTTCCTATTTCCCCCCCCCCCACACACCACATTCACGTTGTCGCTGACCACCAAGTCGTCGGGAGTGATGTCGAGACTATTAACCGTGCTGGCTATCCTTCCTCCGTATCCTCACCGTCAGCTGGATCTGCTCCTCGGGGTGCGCCTCCGGGTTGATGCGGTTGATGCGACAGTCGAAAAAATCGGCAAAATCACCACCCGACTGCGCCAAAAAGCAGACCAGACGGCAAAAAAACTCACCGCACCAGCCACCATACCGCCAACGCCACCTGCGCCACGAATATCGCCGGCACGCCGTACCTGAACTTCTTGTGCTGGGTCTTGTGATGCCACACCTGCATCCCCAACCACGCACCCACGCTGCCGCCCGCGGCCGCCAACCCCAACAGCACGCTCTCCGGAATGCGCCACCGCTTATGCTGCGCCTTCCACTTGTCTATGCCATACACAAAAAAAGTCACCACCGACATGACAACCAAATAAACCAAAATGAATTGCTCCCTTTCTGCCATAATAACTTTTGCCATTATTCCAAACGCCGCAAAAATACACTTTTCCCTAAACCTCCTAAACTCCTAAACCCCTAAACCTCCTAAACTTCCTAAACTTCCTAAACCTCCTAAACCTCCTAAACCCCTAAACCTCCTAAACCCAAAAAATACTACTTTTGCCGCCCAAAATAAATCTTTCAAAGAAAGACCATAAGTCACTGTCATGCAGAAATATCGCAGCTATGTGCTCCCCGTCGCCATCCTGTTGGGACTGCTGTTCCACAGCTTCAGCGCGCGCATTGCCTTTTTGGTGCCATGGCTTCTCTTCGCCATTCTGCTGCTCAATTTCGTGACGGTCGATTTGCGCCGCCTGCGCTTCTCGACGCTCCATTTATGGCTGATGCTCTTCCAGTTGGCGGTCAGCGCGGGACTCTACCTCTCCGTGCGGGCGATCTCGCATGACGAGATGATGGCGCAGGGCTTCATGATGTGCGCCCTCTGTCCCGTGGCCTCCTCCGTGGTGGTCATCTCCTCCATGCTCGGCGCCGACCGCATGACGACCACTGCCTACACCATGCTCTGCAATTTGGTGATTTCCGTGGTCGCGCCGCTCGCCTTCACGGTCATCGGGGTGCATCCGGAGCTCTCCTTCTGGCCGTCGTTTTGGATGATCCTGCGGCGCATCACCCCCACGCTCGCGCTGCCCTTTTTCACGGCGCTGGCCCTGCAGCTGTGGGCACCGAAAGCCAACGACTGGCTCTGCCGCTACAAGAACGTATCGTTCTACCTGTGGGCCGTCGCGCTCTTCATGACCCTGGGACGCACCATCGACTACATCTTCCTGCACGGGCGCGGCAACGAGCACATCATCCTCCTCTCGGCCCTCTTCTCCGCCGTGATGTGCGCCGTGCAGTTCGGCTTCGGCAAGTGGCTCGGCCACCGCTACGGCGACACCGTGGCGGGCGGCCAGCTCCTCGGACAGAAGAACACCGCCATGGGCATCTGGATGGCCAACACCTACCTCCAGCCGCTGTCGTCCGTCTTCCTCGCCTTCTATATTATATGGCAGAACCTCTTCAACAGCCTGCAGCTGTGGTGGCACGACCGTTCAATTGAAAATTGAGAATTGAAAATTGAAAATTGGGGAGCGTGTAACCTTTCCGAGCGGGCTTCGTAAAAGCAAACGCATGCTTACGTAAAAATACGTAATTGTTGAAAAAATGTTGAAAAAAATTGTTTTTTACAAAAAAATGTTATTTTTGCAGGCTCAAAGTTTTTGTGTGAAATCGACCATACATAACCCTAAAAAATAGAAGCAAGTAATTGAAAGTAAGTAAAATAAATTAAAAAACGATCATTATGAAGAGAAGAAATCTATTTCTGAACGGACTGGCATTTCTGATGTGCCTGTTCCTTTTTGCCGGCGGCCTCTCCGCGCAGACGCAGCAAAAAACAGTGGAGATCACCTCAGACGGCACGTGGACGGTACCCACTGAGTTGGATGGCCATCCCATCACAGTGAAATCGGTGACCTTCCATGCTTGGGGCGGCGGCGGTGCCGGTGGCTATGCCTACAGCACCGGTATTCTTAAATCAGCTGGCGGCGGCGGCGGTGCGGCGTATGCCAAGTCGGCAACCATTACGAACATGACCCCCGGTGAAAGCTTCACCATCACGGTGGGTGCTGGTGGCACGGCTATCGGAGATGACCCCGATCATTACACCGTTAAAAATGGCGGTACAACAACCGTATATAGAGGAGAAACGCTTTTGGCAAAAGCCGTGGGCGGCAAGTCGGTCACGGGCACGCAAAATATTAACGGTGCTGCCGGTGGTAACGCATCTGAATGTTTTGGTGACGGTGCAACTGCTTCCGGCGGAAAAGGTGGAAATGCGTATCCAGGACTTTCATTTATTTTTTCTGATTGGCCGACGGGTGCATGGTGTATCAGCGGTAGCGGCGGCGGTGCCGGCGGCCCTGGCGGCAACGGAGGAAATGCCAATAACAGTGAAATGAGACTGGGGATTGTGGCTCTGTGGAACGCCTTCATAAACGGTGACGACATGGGACAAATCACTGGTGTCCCAGGTGCAGGTAACGGTGGTTATGCCGGCTCCGGAGCCTGGGGTAGAGAATCCCAAATTTTTGGCGATGCCGGCTGGGGTAACGCTGGAGGCCGCACGGGCAACAACTACGGCGGCGGTGGTTCTGGTGCCATCGGCAACGGCCTCTCTTGGGGCGATGCCAATGGCGGTGCCGGCGGTCCTGGCGCGGTGGTGGTCTATATCGAATACACTTCTGAGGAAATCGAAGTGGCCGATGCCACAGCAAATTTCTGCTCCGGCGCAGCTATCGATCTCCCGTTGAATGTCACGCTGTCGGGAATTGCTCCTGCTAACGTGACCGTCAAGTCCATCACGACGGATCTCACAAATGCGACCATCAGCTACAACGCTGAGGATGAAAAATTCCATTTCACTGCTAACGAATACACCAACCCCAACACCACGGCTGCCACTTTCACGGCGACATGCAAGCTGAAAGACAACACCACGGTGGAGTCCAATGAATTCACCGTCACCGTCACCGTCTATGGCAAGCTCGACGGCGGTGTGATTGCCGAGAACCAGCTTGTGTGCAGCGGTAAAGACATCCAGCTCCTCACGAGCACGGCGGATGCTACCGGCGGCGCCAGTAACCCCAAATCCTATCAATGGTGGCAATATGTAATCCGTGACGAAAATAATGAAGCTGTCGCATCTCCTGCTTGGGAACAAATTGCCGATGCCGATGCCCCTGATTACACACCGAAACAAAAGGGTCTTCGTAAATTCAAAAGAGTGTATGTGGATGCTTGCGGAACGGCTGAATCCAATGTGTTGGAAGTCGTAACCGTGGATCCTTTCGAATTCGATGAAGATTATTCATCAAAGGACACCATCTGTTCAAACGAGGGTTATAATAAGACACTTGGATTTTCTATGTCTACCCCGGCGGGTTCCATAGCATCTGCAATCACATGGGGTGTTTATTGGCAGAAATCCGTCAATGGCGGTGCATGGGAGAATCTGAATTCCACGATAACACAGGCCGGTTATAACGTAAATCTGCTTCCTGGCGATTTTGCCGATGGAGATGACATTTGGTATCGCGCCGCTGTCAAAATCAACGACTGCGACTCCATCCCCAGCAATGCCATCTACAAGCTGCACGTGAGAGAAGTCCCGAACTATGACGGCCAGTTCCCGGACATCAACATCACCCTGTGGTACGGCGCCTGCGACACGAGCATTGCCAACCTTCCCGCTCCGGAACTTACCCCCGTGCCTGCTGAGATTACCCGTGCCGACGAATACACTCGCGTGGCCCCTGGTGAATACACCATCAAATGGCGCGTGAAACCCAATCCGGATTGCGACATCTATGATACGTATGATCAAAAAGTCATCGTGAAGTATCCTGAGTGCGGTACCGTCGAGACTCCCGTCTCGTTCACCAACCCCGCTGACCTTGAGGAGTACCAGACCATCCGCATCGGCTGCGAGTGCTGGTTAGCCGAGAACCTGAGAACCAACGCTGCCGGCGCCGTCTATTACGACGAGGATGAAGCCAACAAGCCGTTCGGCAAACTCTACAACTGGAACGACGCCGTGGCCGTGAACAACACCGAGATGACCGCCAAGACGGGCGCCAAGTACATCCAGGGCGTCTGTCCCGAGGGCTGGAGCATTCCTTCCGTGGGCCAATACACCACGCTCATGGGCGAAGGCCTTGACGCACTCAAGTCCAACGAGGAAGGCACCTGGCTTCCCGGCAAGCTCGGCACCAACGCCTCCGGCTTCAACATGAAGGGCGCAGGTCTCTATGAGGCCGGCCAGTTCAAGAGAATGCTCGGCTACGCCGACTTCTGGACCAGCGGCACCGTGGAGGGCAACAGCACCGTGGCCACCGCCATCGAGGCCCGCTACGACTGCGACGAGATGATGCCGAAGAACATGAACAAGGAGAACAAGATCAGCGTCCGCTGCGTCCGCATCGAACCGGCTGAATAATTGAAAATTGATAATTGAAAATTGATAATTAGGGCGTGGCCGCAAGGCTGCGCCCTTTTTTTTCAAAGTTCAAAGTTCAAAGTTCAAAG